>CAYSKP010000187.1:0-2384 GCA_964431645.1 uncultured Pirellulales bacterium | reverse complement strand
TATGGTATAATATTGTATAAAGTGAAGAAATGACTACTATTCACTAAAAAAAGGAGGAATAAATGGATTATTCGTATCTTTCAAAAAGGCAAAAAGGTGTGTTATATGATTTATTCTCAGGTAAATTCACACTCGAGGATGTCCTCAAAAAAAGAAAAGTTTCTCGCCGGACCTACCAAAGGTGGCATGACGAGCACAATTTCTCTGAGGAGTTTCATCGTCTGATGGATCTGGCCGCTATTGAACAACAGTTGGTTTTCGTTCGTTACGGCCATGATATCGCGATGAAATTAGTGAATTTGTCAGCCGCCGAAAAAGATGAAACCGCCCGCAAGGCCTGTATGGGCATCATCACTAACCCAATTGTCTAATATAAGTTCAAGCAATAAAAGGACTTAGTGCCTTAGTGACTTAGCGGTGAAAAGATGAAAACCTCATTTTTAATGAGAAATCGGGTTCAAAAAGGGACAAAAAGGGACAAAAACGAACAAAATCGCACAAAACGGCACAAAAAAGCACAAAAAGGGAAAGTAAATGAGCAATAGTGTAATCAATTATAAAAAATCTTCGTCTTTCTTGTGGGCTTCGTGTCTTCGTGGTTATGTCAAAGATTTTCAAAAGGATTAAAAATTATTCTCTGTGTCCTCGTGTGCTCTGTGGCTAAATTTAATTCGTGTAATTCGTGGTTAATCTTAGTGTCTTAGCGGCTTCGTGGTTGCGAGTCGAGAAAGGCTTGTAAAATTTCCGCTGCGGCAAGGGCATCGATCCGGCTTTTCTTTTTTTTATGAGTCAGCTCCCGGCCGATTAATTTATCCTGGGCGCCGAATGTGCTTAAACGCTCATCCTGGAAATGTATGGGTATATCGGTTTGCTTTTTTATTTCATCGGCAAACCTCTGGACCTTCTTTGCTGCAGGACCTATTGTGTCATCCATATTAAGGGGCAAACCGATTACAATGGCCTGGACGTTTTCATCTTTGATGATTTTAAGGATTTCGGTAATGAGATTGCCAGATGTTGGCAGACTGCCGTAAGGAGACACAAACTTTTCTGTGTCATCGCAAATGGCCAGCCCTGTGATTTTATTTCCGTAATCGATTGATAAATATCGCATAAAAACATCTAACCGCAGAGAACGCTGAGAACGCAGAGATAATAAAATTATTTCTTAAATTTATTTTTAATTTAACCGGTTTTTTCTTTGCGGTCTCTGCGATCTCCGCGGTAAAAGGTTTACAGGAACTTGTCGCCGGTTCGTTTTTCGATAAGCTCGAGAAGCTCTTTTAGCCTGTAGGCCTTGTCTACAGGGCATACAAGGGTCGCATCAGGGCTGTGGGCCACTACCATATTTTCAAGACCTATAGCCGCAATCAAATGGCCGTCATCTTCAGTGACAAAAACACTGGATTCGCAATCGAGCAATTCTGATTGGCCGGCGACAACGATATTATTATCTTTATCTGACTGAATTAGATCGGCAAGAGCGGCAAATGAGCCAAGGTCAAGCCACCGGCAATCAAGCTTTATAGCATGCACCCCGGGGGCTTTCTCCATAATTCCAAAATCAATACTGATTTTAGGAAGCTTGGGGAAAAATTCCTGAAGGGTTTGCTGCTGATTCATCCCGTCCCAGGCCAGGGCAATTTTACGAAGAGGATCGGATGCCTCAGGGAGGTATTTATTAATCAGAGAAATAATTGTTTTTGCCTTCCAGACAAACATTCCCGAATTCCAGAAATACTTTCCTTCTGATAAGTACTTTCTGGCGGTTTCTTCACTTGGTTTTTCTTTGAAGCTGTCTACAGTAAAAATCTCATTTTTACATGCAGGGATTTTTTGGGGAGCAGAACATTTAATGTAGCCAAGCTGAGTGCTCGGTGAAGTGGGCTTTATGCCGAATGTTATTAAACGGTCAGGATTAGCATTAATAAAAGTCAAGGCATCTGTAAGTGCCTCCTGAAAAACATCGGCGGGCTCAATAATCTGGTCTGCCGTAACAACCGCCATTGTGGCATCAGGGTCGAATTTGGCCAGTATGGAAGCTGCTAAACCAATTGCGCCCGCGGTGTCACGGACAGCAGGTTCAGCTATTACATTCGAATGCGGCAGGCCTATTACAGATTCACGGACAACATCGGCATACCCGGCATTCGTCAAAATAATGATATTACGCGCATCGAATATTGACGAAAGCCGCTCAAAACTCAGACGCAGAAGATTTTGGCCCTGGAAAAGCTTCAGAACCTGCTTGGGGCGTGTTTTACGGCTTAAAGGCCATAGTCGCTTGCCTGTCCCCCCCGCCATAATCACTGCGTAGTTCATTTTTTACTCCGTTCAATAAAGTTTTAACATCTGCAAATTTTTAAAATCTTAAAATTTATACA
>CAYSKP010000186.1:0-18424 GCA_964431645.1 uncultured Pirellulales bacterium | reverse complement strand
TAATCAGATACCATTTGATCCCATTGGCCTCAAATAATGAATATACCACATGGAAACACCCTATTCTCAGGTTTTCATCTTCACCTGAGATGCGCCCATAAATGTGACGAATAATCTCTTTTAATTCACCTGTACAAATCTTATCGATTCTGTTTTCGATACATTTAACTATCATAGACGAAAATCCTTTTTTGCACTATTGAGGGATAATCAGCTTTGTGCCGAGATTAAGGCGGTTGGGGTCGGGAAGACTGGTGCGATTCGCGGAAACGATTTTACTCCATTGATTTGAGTTGCCGTAATACTTCATTGAAATAGAAGAAAGGGTTTCACCTTTCTGGACAATGTGCATCCTTTGGCGTTCTGCGTTCTGAGGACTGCGTTCTGCGTTTAAATTTGGTGTTTCAATGCTTGATACTGGATTCTCGATACTTGGATTTTGAGAGGCCTCTATATTTGATTGAGATTGTGTAAAAGGTTGCGATGTGACAGGGGCAATCTCTGGAGAAGGATTTTTACTGGAGGCGGCTTTCAGGGCGCGGGCACGTGCGCTGAGATTTGGAAAAGTGGCGACCCAGATACATGCGGCCGCGGCTATTGTCACCCCGATTGCAAGACCGATTTTAAAGTCTTTCTGCATAAAACTGGCGTTTCAAAAAAGCAATAATGGCGGGGCAAGCCCCGTCCTACAAATAGCCCCCGATATAAATTGGGGCTACTAAATAAAACAGGAGGAGAAAGGCGGTTATCCTTTCTCCTCCCGGAGTAAACCAAACAATTTACTATTTCGGTTTAGGGACGGGCTTTGAATTTTTAGCCGCCATATGTGCCCTTATAAGTAATATCGGCGCGGAAATCGCAATTGATGAATAAGTTCCTTCGATAATACCGAAGAGCAAGGCAAAATTGAAACCCCGCAGTCCTTTACCGCCAAAGATATACATAATTAACACCACCATCAGCGTGGTTAATCCTGTCAAGAGCGTTCTGGACATGCACTCATTAATACTGTTATTAATAAGCTCCGGCGTCAATGTGCCTTTACGGCGGTTTTCACGAATACGGTCATAGATAACGATGGAGTCGTTAATCGAATAACCGAGCAGTGTAAGAAACGCGCCAATCATTACCATATCAATCTTGAAGTCGGATATGAGCAATGTCTGGCCGATTGCTGTTGCGCCTACAATTGCGGTTAACATAACCGCACCCAGCGTAGCCGTGGTATCGTGGGCAAGGGTAACTATACTGCCAAGCCCGTAACGGACATCACCGAACCGAAGGCCAAGATAAATCAGTATCGCAATAAGTGACAAAATTATAGCGACAAGCGCCGCAGTTTTTGCCTCTTTGCCGATAGACGGATTTATCTGTGTGACCTGCGGCAGCGAAGCAGAAAGCTGCATCGCCTCTGTTACTTTTCCTTTCTCATCGTTTGCGAACTGATTCCAGACATCCGCATCCGTCGCGATAGCTGCAATCTCAGGCTCAGCGGCAACATAAATAAATGAGTTTATGACCTGGTTAGAATCAGCCGGATTGAAGCTTGAATCCAGGATTGTGTATACAGGCCAGTTAAGCCCCTGCATATCGGGTTTTGTTCGAAGGTCTGTAAACCTCTGCTTTATATCCTTGGCAGACTCGGCGACACCGAGCTCACATCTTACTGCTATACCGCCGACATAATCAGCAAGCTGTGGAGATAAATCCACCATCTTTTCGGTAATTCTCTCGGCCGAGGTAATTTTCGGCCCAAGATTTTTGCGGATTTCCAGCTTATCGCCAAATGCGGAAAGAATCGTATTTGTAACAACTTCATCAAATTCCGGTTCCGAGACATTCGCATCAGGGAAGGCTGCCGCCAACACATCAGCAACGGTACTTTTGTTGAGCTGGCTTGTATAAACAGTGAAGGAGCTGCCTGAATCATTGCGATTAACAATCAGCCGCGGCAACTCGGCATGCTGGGAAGTCTGCGCCTTTTCTATGGCCGCGGAGACGGATTCTTCAGTCCATTGGCCGGAAGAGAAACTAACTGCTGCTTTAGTTTTATTTGTCTCAGTTGTTGTAATTTCATACTGATTGCCGGTTTCACCCACGCTGTAAACAGTCGCAGAGGCGAGTCCTTTATTATTAACTTTTTCGGCTTGACTATGAATCATATCCTCAACTTGCTGCCTGTTGAGATTGGCCCCTTCCACGAGATTAACCTGGGCGCTTGTTCCGCCGGTAAATTCGATATCATATTTGCTGTTTTTAGATTCGTCCCTTGTAAAGAAGAGGGTCAGGCCGCCTACTGTAAAAATTCCGGAAATAACAAGGAAGACCGGCAGGTATCTCATCCAGTTAATATTAGGCTTGCGTATCAGCCGCAGCATTACTATATGGTCTTTGATAACTTTATGCTTCACGAGCCAATCGAATGCCACCCGTGTTACAAACAGGGCTGTAAACATACTGGATGCGAGACCGAGGATAAGAGTAATCGCGAAACCTTTGATTTCCTCAGAGGCAACCCAGTAAAGAATAGCTGCCGTCATGATAGTCGTGATATTCGAGTCGAAAATCGCGCTGAAGGCTTTTTCATAACCATTTTTAATTGCAATACCCAGAGATGAGCCTTTTTGCTGTTCTTCGCGCATTCTTTCGAAAATAAGCACGTTGGCATCCACTGCCATACCGATGGTCAGGATAACACCAGCGATACCGGGCAGGGTAAATGTGGCGCTTAGGCCTGCCATAACGGCAAGCAGGAAAAGTATATTAAGCGTTAGAGCAATACCCGCGATTGCGCCGCCGATTGTATAGTAAATCAGTATGAAGATAACCACGCATACCAATCCCACGAATCCCGATTTCAAACCTTTGTGAAGATTGTCGGCACCTATGGATGGGCCGATGGTTTTAATAGATACGGGCTGCTCGATTAGCCTTGCCGGCAGCGAGCCTGCATTGAGTTTACTGACCATATCCTCGACTTCAGTTTGTTTAAACGTGCCGGTAATCTGGCCATTGGTAAAAATCCTCGTCATGATATTAGGGGCCGAAATCGCCATATTATCGAGGACGATGCAAAGTGGCCTGTCGATATTTTTACCAGTGATGATGGAGAAGAGTCTTCCTCCGCGGTCATCAAGCTGAAAATCAATTGCCCGGCGTCCCTGCTGGTCCTGGCCTGGTGTAGCGTTTACCAGCTTCCAGTCTTTCTGGCTTGCATGAAGCATTACCTCATCTTTATTTTTCCTGTTACTGGCCAGAACATATGCCTTATCACCAAACTGACCGACAATTACCGGGCGGCCGGACCTGTCGGCGGAACTAAATTCTTCAGGTTTTTCAATTTCAAGCCAGACGTATTGATCATCAACAGGATACTTGGGACCTTTTGTCTTAAGTGTTTCTTCGTAGGTCCGAATCTGAGCGGAATCCACCTCGGGATGGTCCCTCGTCGGCAGAATCCTGAATTCCAGAATACCCGCACCTTTTAACATTCGCTGAAGGTCACTGGGGTCATCGAGACGCCCTTTAAATGGAAAATAAGCATTATAGGCGCTAGCAACCTTGTCGATTTTGTCCGCAGCTTCGGGAAATTGCTTTTTGAGATCTTCAAGGGCAGCCTTTGTTTTGGCTGAGCCCGGGTCTCCGGCCTCAAGAGCCGCTGCGACCTGGTCATTGGATAAATTTAAGGTATTGAGAGATTGCAGAGCCTGGCTGTATCTGGCATTGACACCTGTCTCAGGGTCTGTGAGCTTGTCAACGGCTTGAATCCATTTCGAATAAATCTCTGTATATCTTGTGAGCAGGTCGAGATTTCCTTCTGAGCCAAGGTAATCAAGTATTGCCTGTTTTCGTTTTTCTGTGTCGAGCTTTGCCCACTCATGCACCTTTGATTGAATATCATCAAGATTAAGGCCGGCCAGTTTTATCAGATTTTCAGGCGTAGCCATCTGATTAGCGTAATCATCTCTTTGTTTTTGAAACTCTTTACGCTGGTCGTAAACCTTCGAGAAATTTTCAAGGACCCTCAGCCTGTCATTTGAATCGCGCGCGTATCTTTCAAAATCTTTTGCTCTCTGTTCGGGCGCCTTGGCAGCTGAGCGCAGTATCATGGCCTGAGTGACATTGCCGGAAAGCAGTTCATTCATTGACTTTTCGTATTCGTTTCTTTTTTCTCTGGCTTCAGCGCTTGCAAGAGGCATCTGAATTTCAAACCTCGTGCTGCCCTGCGGTCTCCAGACCAGGTTTTGTATATTGGCAGGGTCAATACGGCGACGCAGGACTGTAATGACTCTCTCTGAAAGGCCTCTTCTTTCATCAGGGCCCAGGCCTTTGGCATCGATTTCATAAATCAAGCTTGTTCCGCCGCCGAGGTCGATACCGGGTTTAAGGGTCTTGGTCGGGGGATAAAGGGTCCAGGCCGCAAGCAGGACCAAACCGATAATTAAAACTATTTTCCACGTAAGATTTCTATCCATATCAAATCCTTGTTAAAAAATGGCTTTTACTTTGTCTCGTTAGTTAAATTTTTGCCGATAGATGAAGCCGCAAACCAGATTTTTGTATTGTTGTTCTCATCTACTTTAATGAGGACTTCATCTCCCCTTACATCGACGATTGTGCCGATGATGCCGCCGATAGTCCTTACTTTATCATTCTTTTTGAGAGTCTGAATCATCTGCTGCTGCTGACGCTGACGTTTTCTGGGTTCACGGAAAAGAATAAAATACATAATCACAAAGATGCCGACGATAAACAAAAGCTGCATATACGATGAGGAGGGGGCAGGAGCCTTCTGCATGGTGTTTGGCTCTGAATTGGTAACGGTCCCCGTCGAAGTCTGGTCCTGATTGACGGGCTCGGACGGAACCTCTGACTGGCTTTGTGTTTCGGCTGCTTGTCCTATAATCCATATATTCATAAAAATTTCCTTTCAGGCTACGATACAACCAAACTGCGGGGCTGTTATCGAGACAAGATAAAGTGTTCGTTACACACTAAGGTAAACGGGAGATAATAACGCATTATTCATCAATAATCAACATCGAAGATTCGAGTTGGATGAAATGAATTTGCTTTTTTTGGAGGGTAGTAAAACCCCTGTAAATGTGAAAGGCTTTGACAGTTTTGCTTATATTGATATAATTTGAGCACTTTCACCTGTTTTTGACGATATATATATACAAGGTGTTCCAAATTTTTCTACTATACGGGGAAAAGTTGATGTTCGTTCGTAACTTAGTCGTGGTAACAGCGGCGGGAATAATTTTACTGCTGACGGGCTGCGGCGCTAATCGAGAACAGGCGGTCGCATTGTATGTCGATGCGGTTCAATTGCGCGAGCGTAATGAACCTGACAAGGCGATTGAAAAGCTCAATCAGGCGGCAGATGTTGACAAGCGTTTTTCTCTTGCGCAATCATTATTAGGCGAGATTTACGAGCAAAAACAGCAATACCAGAAAAGCGCACAGGCATATGAGATGGCAACTCGGTTGAATCCCTGGTCTTTCAAGGATTACTTCGGCCTTGGCCGGGTTTACCAGACAATGAAGGAATTTGCACTGGCGGTTCAGGCATATCGCAGGGCATCAGAGTTGAGACCTAATAATTTTCTGGCAAATTTTAAAACCGCAGAAACTCTTTATCAGATAAATGATTATAATGATGCCCTTATTTATGGCAAAAGAGCGGAGCGGATTGACCCGAATGATGCCGAGCTGCACCAGCTTTTAGGCAATATTTATGACTCGCAAAGGGATTATGAACAGTCGGTCCGCTCGTATAAGAGGGCGCTGGAAGCCGACAGCAATAATCCGGATTTGATGATGTCACTTGCTGTTGCGTATCTAAGAACCAAACGCGTGGAGCCGGCGAAAGAATTATTCACCGAAGTGACCCAGCTTCAGCCGCGAAATAATTCGGCATTTCAATATTTAGGTTATTGTTATCTGCAGTTAGAAGACTTAAACAAATCGATAGCAAATTACAGGCAGGCGATAAAGATAAATAATCAGGATTGGGAGGCGTACCGGGGACTTGGCGTGGCATATATGACCAAGGCGCTTGCGGAAAATGACGCAAATCTCAAGGCACAGGCAGTCGAATTGTGGCGGCAGTCATTGAGCATCAAACCCGACCAGCCAAGGCGCGACAGGCTTATCAAGCTGATAGAGAAATACTCGAAATAACCGGAGGACACAAGTCTGAAGACAGAGGACAGAGAACTGAAGATAGAAGAAGACAAATCAGATGTCTGTCCGGAGTCCGCTTCTACACGTCATTTAATCTTTTGGCCGATTTTTATAGGCGGCCTGATAATAGATTTATGGACGAAAAGCGCCGTATTTGGGTGGCTTGGGAAATTTCGGGAACAAAGTTATACGGTTATAGACGGCTTTTTATGGCTGCAGCTTGCTGAAAACGCCGGTGCGGCATTTGGTATAGCACAGGGACACAGGGCGATACTGATTACAGTATCGGTGATTGCCCTTATTGTGATTTTAGGGATATTCATAATTTCACAAAGGGAAAGAAAGATCGTCGTTACAGCACTTGGATTATTTGCCGGGGGAATTTCTGGAAACCTTTACGACAGAATTTTCAATTCGGGATATGTCCGTGATTTTATAGATGTCATGTACTGGCCCGGAAAACACTGGCCCGCATTTAATGTCGCGGACTCGATGCTTTGCGCCGCCGTGGGGCTATTGATTATATCAACTTTTTCTAACCCGAAATCTTGTCAAAAACCTGCTCATCAACAAAAATAGGCGCACCTGACGCGGCGCCAAGCGCAATCGCATCAGATGGACGCGAATCCACTTCGACAACTTTGCCTTCGAGGCTCATGATTATTCTTGCGTAGAACGTGTGATTGCTCAGGTCATTAATAATTATTCTTTCCACACGCGCTCCGAGAGATGTAATCACCGTATCGAGCAGGTCGTGCGTCATCGGGCGAGGAGGCTGTATGCCTTTTAGCCGGCGGTCTATGGCAAAAATTTCAACTATGCCGATAACGATTGGGAAACTGCGCTCGCCATAGCGCTCCTTTAATACAATTATCTGTTGGTCTGATGCCTCGTTTATTATTATCTTTGAAAGTTCTACCTCTATTTCCATAATTCTCCCCTTCCTAAATTTCCAACTCGGCAAGATGTTTTTCAATGGCTTTTAACTGCTCTGTGTACTCTATGAGCTTTTCTTTTGCCTGTGCCACGACCTCAGGCTTTGCCCTTGATACGAAATTTTCGTTTCCAAGTTTAGCATCGATGCCTTTTTTGGCGTTTTCAATTTGTTCTTTTTGCTTCATCAAGCGTTTTTTCTCAGCTTCGATGTCGACCGCATCGTGGAGGTAAATTTGCATCTGGCCGGCGATTGCGGCCGCGGCATTCTTAGGCTTTTGGGCCGAACTCGATGAGCTGAATTCTTTTAAATTTGCAAGCTGACAAACAAGTCCGGAATTGGCATTTAAAATCTGAGATATTTCATCTGGTGCATTTACTGAACTGACGAGTTTTACACTTGGGGCGATGTTGTATTTGCTTCGTATGTCACGGACAGACCGGATAAATGTCTGAATATTATCGATTTGCTTTTCAACCTGCTCATTTATTAATTCATCAATACCTTTAGGCCAATCGGCTATTACCAATGCCTTAGACATATTCAATTCAGCAATACCCTCGAGGCCGCGGGCGGGGGCAATCTCATTTAACTTCTGGAAGATGCCCTCTGTTATGAAAGGCACAAAAGGATGCAAAAGCCGAAGCGTCTGGTCGAGAACGAAGCCCAAAACGTTCTGGGCGACAGCTTTTTGTACTCCATCCGACATCCTCGGTTTTGTCCATTCGAGATACCAGTCACAGAAATCATTCCAGAAAAATTTATAAATTGCGTTTAACGGCTCATTGTATTTGAAGGTATCCAGACCTGCTGTGACTTCTGAAATCGTCCTTGCCAGGCGGGATAAAATCCATTTATCTGTTATAGCGAGTTTATTTTTATCAAAATCAGCGGGATTGACGCCTTCAAGATTCATCATCGCAAAACGAGAGGCATTCCACAGCTTATTACAAAAATTGCGGCCGACATCAAGTTTAGGCGATGTGTTTTCGACCCTGCCATCGGGAAGCGTCATCTGCGCAACCGGCATTCGGATATCCTGCGTGTCCGTTGTCATACTGGCAAGCGTAAACCGCATCGCATCCGCGCCGTGGCTATTGATTGCGACTAGCGGGTCGATGCCGTTGCCTAAACTTTTGCTCATCTTGCGGCCTTCACCATCTTGAATCATCGCATGGATATAGACATCTTTGAATGGAATATCGCCGCAGCAGTATTGGCCCATCATCACCATACGCGAGACCCAAAGCGTGATGATTTCACGGGCCGTACAAAGAACATCGCCAGGATAGAAGGTTTTCAAAAGAGGACTTTCCTCCGGCCACCCCAATGTGCTGAATGGCCAAAGGGCCGAAGAAAACCATGTATCAAGAACATCTGTATCCTGTACCAGATTTTTACTGCCGCATTTTTCACATTTATTCGGGTCTTCAATTCCCGTATTGTGATGGCCGCAATCCTGGCAATACCATATCGGGATTCTATGCCCCCACCAAAGCTGGCGGGATATGGGCCAATCACGGAGGTTTTCAAGCCAGGACTGATATGGTTTGGCGTAACGCTCGGGATTGAATTTCAATCGGCCATCCAAAAGCGGCTTCAAAGCCAATCCTGCTAATGAATTAACCGGCACATCAGTTCCATCAATCGTTCCGCGTCCAAATTTTTGGGCAAGATGCTCGATTGGTTTTTTTACGGCGATATACCACTGGTCAGAAAGATACGGCTCGATGGGGACATGGCTCCTGTAGCTATGGCCGACATCGTGGGTATAGGGCCTGACTTCCTCGAGCAAATTCTCTTCTCTGAACCATTCGACAATTGCCTCGCGTGCCTCAAATCGGTCCATCCCAATGAGATTTTCGGCATCTGGATTTTTAATCTGCTCCCAGTCTGTCCAGCCGTATTTATCGCTTATAGTGCCATCAGGCGCCATTACATTTACGACATCGAGCTTATGTCTTTGACCTATCGCCCAGTCATCAGGGTCATGGGCGGGAGTAACTTTCAGGAAACCTGTTGAAAATTTTGCCTTCTCATCCTCGCTATTGGGGTTTGGTAAAACCACGTGCTCATCGGCAATGATTGGAATAATTCTTCCGACAATCGGCAGCTTGATTTTTTTACCGACCAGAAACTTTGCCCTCGGGTCATTTGGATTCATTGCCACGGCCGTATCGCCCAGCATTGTTTCCGGCCGGGTTGTCGCAACGGTCACAAACTCAATGCGCTTGCCATCGCATTCAATGGCCTCAGTTAAAGGATATCGCATATACCAGAAATTACCCTGGATTGTCTCGTGCTCGACTTCATCATCGGCAAGCACAGTTTGAGTCGCGGGATCCCAATTGACCAGACGTTTACCTCTATAAATCAGGCCATCTTTGAAAAGCTTGAAGAATGCGGCCCTGACCGCCTTTGCGCAGGTCTGGTCCATTGTAAATCGCGTTCGCTGCCAGTCGCACGAGCAGCCCATTGCCTTGAGCTGTTCGATAATCCTGCGTTCGTATTCATCTTTCCATGCCTGAACACGACCGACAAATTCATCACGTTTGAAATCGGTGCGTTTTTTGCCTTCTTCAGCTAATATTCTTTTTTCCACCACTGTTTGAGTAGCGATACCGGCATGGTCGGTCCCGGGCATCCAGAGCGTATTGAAACCGGCCATCCTGTGATAACGAATAAGGATATCCTGAAGGGTATTATTCAATGCATGGCCAAGATGGAGTGCGGCCGTAACATTCGGGGGCGGTATGACAATCGTATAAGGCCTTCGCTTCTCGCCGTCAGGCTCAGCATGAAAATAATTGCCGCTCGTCCAGATTTTATCAGCCTGCTCTTCAGTAATTTTCGGTTCATAAACCTTGCTTAATTCTTCAGCCATTTAAATTTCCCAGATTTATAAAATAAAGATTCCGGCAAGCCTTACCTGCCGGAATCTAATCTTAATCAAAGAACACTGTAATGTAAAGAAAAGCAGTTTAGTCGATATTCATTGTCATCAGGAACTCGGCATTGGTTCTGCACTTTTGCAATCTTCCTTTGAGCAATTCGACGGCCTCAACGTGGTTCATTTCGCTAAGCACTCGCCTGAGCCGATACGTCAATTCCAGCTCTTTTTGTCTAAGCAGCAATTCTTCTCTTCTTGTTCCGCTTCTGCTGATATCGATAGCCGGATATACACGGCGGTCAACAAGCTTCCTATCGAGATGCAGTTCCATATTGCCTGTGGCCTTGAATTCCTCGAAAATGACTTCATCCATTTTGGAGCCTGTGTCGATAAGAGCGGTCGCAAAAATCGTAAGTGAGCCGCCTTCCTCGACCTTTCGAGCGGCGCCGAAGAATTTCTTGGGCATCTGCATAGCGCTTGCGTCAACACCGCCGGTGAGGATTTTGCCTGAATGCGGCATCTCGGAATTGTATGCACGTGCAAGACGTGTGATTGAATCAAGGAGAATAACGACATCATGGCCGTATTCGACCATACGTTTCGCCTTTTCGATGACGATTTCAGCAACCTGGCAATGACGCGCTGCCGGTTCATCGAATGTCGAGCTTATTACCTCGACATCGGGGGCGGTTTTACGCTCCATTTCAGTAACTTCCTCTGGCCGCTCGTCAATCAAAAGAACAATTAGTTTTATTAGCGGGTTATTGGTTGAAATGGCGTTTGCCATTTTCTGCAGTAAAACGGTTTTACCTGTCCTGGGCGGTGCAACTATCAATCCGCGCTGCCCCTTGCCGACAGGAGTGACCAGGTCAATAATACGCATATTTAGCTCTTCTGGCACGGTCTCAAGTATCAGTCTTTCTAACGGATGCAGCGGAGTTAAATCGCTAAATACGGTTTTCTCAGCCAGCCTGTCGGGGTCTTCAAAATTGATTGCCTCGACTCGAAGCAGTGCGAAATATTTTTCGGAATCCTTTGGCGGGCGAATCTGGCCGGAAACGACATTGCCTGTCCGCAATCCGAAACGACGTATCTGTGAGGGGGAGACATAAATGTCATCAGGGCTCGAGAGATAATTATAATCCGGGTTACGCAGGAAGCCGTAGCCGTCGGGCAGGACTTCAAGAACACCTTCGCCATACATAAGGCCGTTCTGGCGAATGCGCTCCTTTAAAATCCTGAAAATAAGCTCCTGCTTTTTAAGGGCGGTATATTCGGTGATACCGTCTTTTTTGGCCATCTCATGAAGATCAGATACACTTAACTTCTGGAGGTCGGTCAAATAAAGCTGGCCCTTTTTAATCCGCTCATATTTTTCGTGAGTCGATTCTTCCTCGGTTTTAGCCGGTGCGCCGCCGTTATTATTTGGTTCGGCTACCTGAACCTCGGTTTTGGTCCCGGCCTCGTTATTAACCTGCGGCTGGTTTTGTGATTCGGCTTGCGGCTGCTGCGGCTGTTCAGTTTGCGGCTGCTCAGTCTGTTCAACTGCTGCTTGCTGCTCTTCATCCGGACCGCGTTTTCTTTTTCTGCCCCTCGGGCTGACCTTACTCATATTAGCTCCTAATTATGCTGAAAATTTAAATAAACGATGTTATTTGTGTTTAAAATGGTTCAATATTCTATTTTTAACTAATCACTTCTGACACCCTTGCGGGTTTGGTTTACCTGGGAAAGCGTTCAGATATTGCTCAATTTCCTCAGATGTCCCTCAGCCATTTACAGGATGATGCGATCACAGGTGATTTTCAGACTCCAGCACCCTGCTTATAATTACGCTGAAACTGGCTGAATTGAATTTTTAGGCGTTTATGTCAGTTCCCCTAACGGTCCGCTTGTCCCAAGTGCTTTAAAAACCGCACTTATCTTTTATCCGCAATGTCTGAGAAAATACAAGCGATTTGTTTGGACAAGCCCGATAAGTCGGAATTGTTATTGACGATATTATCGGCGATACTCTTCTTTTTGTCCAGAGAAATCTGAAGATTTTCGCGAATATTTAACTGATCTACATCAAACATGCCTGTTTTTTTTGCCCTTTCAAGCCTTATTTGGGGGGCACAATCGACAAAAACAAGCCTGTCACATCGCTTTTCCCATCCGACTTCAACCAAAAGAGGTATATCAAGAATTATAGCCTTGATTGAGTCGTCTGGTTCATATTTTGAAATTAATTTTTCTACACGTGCCATAACCAGCGGGTGAAGTACGGCTGTTATGGCAGAAAGCTTCGCCGGGTCACCGAAGACCCTGTCAGCAAGCTCGGACCGAATTATTTTACCATCTGAATTGAGGATTTCCTTGCCGAAAATCCGGATGATTTTTCTCTGAACATCTTTTTCATCTAAAAGTTCATGAGCAATTTTATCAGCATCTATAACGGCACATCCCAATTTTGAAAATTCGGCCGCGACGGTGCTTTTGCCCGAATACATTGCGCCCATGATGCCGATCAACGGTTTTTTTGTATACTTATCCACCAAGACCGAAAATTTATTATTTATATGCATAGGCGTCAAGGAAATTCAAAGAATAAAAAAAATAATAAAAAATGTTGTGGCATAGAAGTCTTTATAGTATAGTTACTTGCAGTTATTTAGCTAAATGCAGCGACAACAGTTAAGAGGAATACGAATCAAACGATGGGACCCGAATATCACAAGCGGGTATGGAGTACAGTGGTTTTACTGTGACAGGGAATTATTTTAATTTGCCGCATGCTCTTTGTTGAAGCGAGGTAATATATGGTAACAATTACAAAGAAAGAACTTATCGATCGTATTGCAAAAGACACACAGGCAAAGCGGGTTACAGTCAAGAGAATAATTCAGACTTTCCTTGATACGATGTCCGAAGAGCTTATGAAAGGCAACCGCCTTGAGTTCCGTGATTTCGGAGTATTCGAGACCAGAACCAGGGCATCGCGAGTCGCGCAAAATCCCAAGACTCTGCAGCGTGTTGATGTGCCTGCGAAAAGAACGGTGAAATTCAAGATGGGCCGCCTGATGAAAGAGCGCATGGGCTCAGGGGCACATGAATCAGCCGGAACGAAATAAATTGTGTCGCGGGCATCTTGCCCGCGTTTTGTGGCACGGCCATCCTGGCTGTGTTTTTACGGGCGAAGTCCCGTGCAATATATAACTGGGGCGGAAATATGTCAGAGGGAACGGTGAAGTGGTTTAACTCAAGGAAGGGTTATGGTTTTATCGCAGCTTCAGATGGTAAAGATGTTTTTGTGCACTACTCAAGCATAGCGAGCTCCGGCTACAAATCACTCGAGGAAGGCGACCCTGTAACCTTCGATATCGTCCAGGGCGAAAAAGGCCCCCGCGCCGAAAACGTCGTCCCGCTTAATCCCAAAGGCAAAGAAAAGAAAAACGAGAAGCAGGAAAAATCCGAACCGGAAAAGTAAGATCCTTGTTTAACCCCCGAATTTATTCGAAGGTCATTGCAAATCACAGCGAATCCGTTCCTGCCCTTTCTTTTGTGTGGTTCTTATGGAAAGAATCCTGCGTTGTCGATTATGGTTAGCTCCTGATTGCGGACTTATTTGAGAAAGTGCTTTCGCGCTTTTGCCGCAATCTGCGGGTCAGTCATTTCGTCAGCGGTTTCAATGCCAACTATATGCCCGGAAAGTCCTTTGTGCTCAATACGCTTTTTAAGCTCGCCCTTTGCCTCGCCGGGACCAAATATCAGAATCGATTCCGCATCATGAATAAACGCAATCACCTCGTCATAATATTTGTCGAGACGGCCGGTAAATCGCATATCCTGCCGGTCCTGTTCTCCATAATCTTTCCCGGAATGAGCAGCCCACCCGCCGGAAGGCTGGGTATCTCTTTCAAGGTGTCCACTTATCTGTTTTATCTCGTGGCCTTTTTCTGAAAAGGTTACGATCACAGCCTTTTTGTGGTCTATCCACAATCCCACTTCTTTTTTCATCGTTTTGTCCTTTAGCTGCTGCATCTTAATTCTGTTTATTATCTATTGCCTTTTTGCTTTCCCTTAAATTTCTGGCTTTAGGAAAAGTAAACTCAGGTTCTTGCTTCAGCAGCGCAAATCCAAAATTGAGCATTGTATCATTGCCGAGTTTAGTCACCTTTGGCGGAGTTATAAACATGTTTGCTACAGCCCCCTTAACGCCGCTGAGGAAACCCTCGGACTCGCTTTTATCAGTTATAGCCCCCACTTCTATTCCCATATGGGGAGCGGTTGAGCTTTTTTTGAATATTAGAGAATTGACCCGGGCAACTATCTGGTTAGACCTGTTTTCGTAATTATATTGTCCGTCTTTCGGTTTTACGTCATAAAGACCGATGGTTACAGGGCTTTTGCCTCTTCTATTGAACTGTAGTTTCACCTGGGTAACGGTCGGGGTAGAACCGGTCATAGTTCCCTTAACCTGAATGCGGCCGAACCCTTCTCCGTTAAACTTAATATAATCAAGCATATTTGTAAGCGTCTCTCCCTTTTTCAATGTATCGGTACGTGCCGCAATCATCCCCGCGGGTTCAAATGTGTTCATATGAAAACCGCTTCCCAATATTTCAAAATCGCATGCCGCGTAGAAGGATTTTGAAGTAACTTTTTTCTTATGCGAAACTATGCTTACTTGCTGTGTATTATTGACGCTTGATATATTGTCGACTAATGTAGGGGCTATCAGCGGAACAAAATACATAAATGACTCTATTGGGTTTTTTACAAATTTCTTTTTATTGTAACTCATTATCATAGTGGGCCCGTTGCTGTCCTTACCCGCGTCATTGCTGTCCGAGGACCCGCTGCTGATTTGACTGTTCGCGTCAGAACTTAATCCGGCACGGGGCATAAAAAGAAAAATACAGATTAATGCTCCCGTAAATAAAATGATTCGATGGTTTATCTTCATACACATCTAAAATTAGACAGAAAGCTGCAACAGTGCCCAATTAAGCATTTTCTGTCTTAGGCGTTCAGGTCCTCTTAAATTGATCATGAAAGAGGCCGGCCAGCCCTATAAAAATCACAACAATTCCGCCTATCAGCATCCATACCGCCTTGTCGGTAGGTGAACCTGTGAAAAAGCGGGAGATGTCGGAGCTGAATGAATTCGTCGCGGCTGCGCCAAATATGACAAGTACGATACCGCCGGCAAGAATTGCCAGTGAGATTAGTTTATTCATTTTCATTGAGTTACCCTTAAAAGTCTGATTCACGAATGATTCACAGGACTCTTCGTCCGCTGATGACTCTAAGCAGGATAACCACGATAGCAATTACCAAAAGAGCGTGAATAAGGCCGCCCGCAGTATAGGAAGTCAATAATCCTAAGAGCCACAATATAACCAGAATAACAGCGATAGTGTAAAGCATAATATCCTAACCTTTCTCTTTTCAGGTTTTCGTCTTGCACGGCCCAAAGCCGGGTGACGGACCAAACCCGCATGTTCATTTTTATACCAACACGAAAACAGTTTTTAATTATCGGCCAGCTCTTTTAGTATTTCACAGCATGCTCATGATTGTGCTTATGTTGGAGCTGGTGTTTGTGCTTTGATTCCTCAAGATACCTTGCCGCGGCATCTTTGCCGCCTAAACCAAACGCAAGCGCCAGTGCAAGGACGATGCCGCCGAGGATAATATTAAAGGCAGTTCCCACCAGAAGCGGTGCGATACCAAGTTGTTCCATCGCGATAGTCACCGCGAAGATGATAATCGCCCATCTGCTTATGCCGGAAATCAGTTCGGGTTTGGGCAGATTGGCGTTGGCCGCCGCCGTGCGAACTATTCCCGACACAAAACTGGCCAGGAACAACGCGACCACCAGGACAAGCAGGGCCGCTATCACCTTGGGGACATAAGCGAACAAGGTTGCAAGAACATCCGCTGCCTTGGGCAGCCCCAGTGCATCTACTGTCATCACTAAAACCATAATCATAATCAGCCAGTAGACCAGGCCGCTTATGACCTCCCGTGCGGTAACCTTCAAATCGCCTTTCCTGAGGATTTGCGATATGCCCGTTCTGTCTGCCATCGCATCGAAGTGAACTACCTTAAGCAGCCAGTCGACTGCCCGTCTGATTACCTTGGCGATAATCCAGCCCACTATCAGGATGAGTAACGCGCCGAGCAGGACTGGCAGATAGGCCATTATCCTGGTCAGCATTTGGCGTACCGGGTCCGCTACAAGTTCATTCCAGTTCATTTCTTGTGCCTTTCATTAAATTTGAATGTTTGTTTTTTTGGTTTCTCGCTTTTATTTTTAATACAATAACTTGTAAGCGTTTTATGTAAGGCCCTTCACTATAGTTGAGGCACCATCCGGAATGCGCCCTTCGTTTTTCTTCTATTATGCACTCCCCCCATGGAATGGGACTATGGGCAGATTGCCTAATTTACCCTCGCAAATGCCTATATCGCAACCACCGCATGAATGGCAAGTCATTTTTCTGAGTCCTTCTCTTTCTGTTATTTTGTTATTTTAATCCCCAAAAGAGCAGTCGATGCGCACAAAAAAAACACGCACACGAACATTCAGTCGTGTGCGTAAGGCCAAAGATTATGTCCCCCCGCTGCCCTTTGAACTTACTACAGCTCTTGGACTGGTCTTTGAAATCTAAAAAATGGATGGCAGAAACAATTTACCACTGAACACCATGGCAGCCATTCGCAAAAGCTGCCGCAGCAAAAAGCACGATAACCAGGACATACTTGTAAATTGAGTTCAGTTTCATTTTATTTTTTCCTTTCATTAGCGTTATAATTGTAATCAGTTTTAGTTGCATACCAACGATTTATCACTGCTCAGCATAGCCCAGTAGGGCCGCATTAAAATATTTATTGCCAATGGCAATTCCTTACCGCGCACTTTCCCTTGAACATTGTCCTTGAAATCTATGGAGCCACAACCTTCACGTTGAATTCCTTCGAGGTCGGTTCACCGGTTGTCGGGGTTCCCGTCACGGAGACCTTGTATTCACCGAGGGCGGCGTTCTTGGGCGCCGTAATCATGAGTTGAACATCCGGTTTATCACCGGCCTTGACGACAACTTTGGCCGGGTTGAAGGTAAGGCCTTCGCCCTTGAACAATTTAATTTCCAGCGTTACATCCTGCTTAAAAGACTCGCCTCTTTCCAGAGAAATGGTGATGCTTTGAACTTCACCCTGCTGTATCTTCGTGTCGAAAGCAGGGACAGCAATCTTGAATCCTTCGCCCTTGACTGCGCTGCCGCCTTTGGGGCTGCCTGATTTCATGGTGTAGCCTTCATCCGCAGCGACAACTTGCACTTTGAATTCCACTGAGGTCGGTTCGCCGGTTGCAGGTGTTCCCATCACAGAGACATTATACTCTCCGAGAGCAGCTTTCTTGTTTACCGTAATCTTGATATCCACATCCGGTTTATCGCCGGCCTTGATAGTAACTTTGGCCGGGTCAACGCTGATTCCTTCGCCTTTGGATAATTTAATATGCAGTTTAACGTCCTGCTTGAAGGACTCGCCCCTTTCCAGTTTGATGGTAACTACCTGGGTTTCACCCTGTTTGACTTTCGTGTCGAAAGTTGGGACAGAGATATTGAATCCTTCGCCCTTGATAACACTGCCGCCTTTAGGACTGTCCGCTCCTCTGGAGACGACTGCCAGAACCAGTGTTAACATAATCGTAATCGCAATTACTTTTTTCATTTGCTATCCTTTCTTAAATTTAAATAAAATGGAGTCATACAATACTCCTTATGTGACAATCTACATGTTTTCAGGGATGCGAAGCTTTGTGCGCCTGTTGCATTTTAGGCATTTACGTCACTTTTGACTTATTATCTTCCTTTTCAGATGACTTAATGTCACAAGGCTCTTCGTCCGCTGATGACTCTAAGCAGGACAACCACGATGGCAATCACAAGCAGCGCGTGAATAAGGCCGCCCGCAGTATAGGAAGTCAGGAATCCAACGAGCCATAACAAGACCAGAATAACAGCGATAGTGTAAAGCATGAAAATCCCATCCTTTCTCTTTTCAGGTTTAAGGGCCGTTTCTACATTTTATAATACAATAACTTGTAAGCGTTTTATGAAAGGCCTTTCGCAGTTTATGTTGAGGCTTCGTCGGAATGCGCCCCTCGCATTTTTGCTATTATACACCTCTCAAGGAATGTGACTATGGGCAGATTGCCTAATTTTCCCTCGCAAATGCCTATATCACAACCGCCAAAGGAATGGGGCAAAGTCGGAAACGTGATTTCTCGTGTCGCGGGCATCTTGCCCACGCGTGTCGTGGTCATCTTTGCCCGTGATTTCTCGTAGCACGGGCATCTTTGCCCGTGCATTCTCGTATCGCGGGCATCTTGCCCGCGCGTGTCGCGGGCATCTTGCCCG
>CAYSKP010000185.1:0-2605 GCA_964431645.1 uncultured Pirellulales bacterium | reverse complement strand
GACACACAATCCAAAACAAAATTAACAGTATTTCGCGATTTCATTTTCATTTAAATCTAATATGCAATCTTAAATTTCCAATCTAAATAATAATAAATGCGTAAGCTTTATTTCTTCCACATTTGAAAATCCTGCCTGTTTTGACCATGAAATTATCTGATTTGCCTTTAGCCTGTGCTCAATTGGCGGCCCGAAATCCTCTTTGACGTGCTGCCATTCGAGGATGCATACCCTTTTACGGCAGACCCTTTTGGCCTCTTTTAGCGCTTTTAAATAATCTTCGAGCTCATGCAGGACATATCCGAAAAATACCAGGTCAAAAGATTTCTCAGGGTACGGAATCTCTTCGGCCTTTGCTATTTTAAATTCACCCCGCGGCACAAATTCTTTGGCCGTTTCTATCATCTTGGGATTTATATCTATTCCGCAAACCTTTAAACCTGCCTGGTCGAAATATTCCGCAAATAGCCCGGTCCCTGTCCCTACATCGAGAACGCTTTCTATCTTGACGGCTTCCAGGCACAGTTCTATCACGCGCTCTATTTCGCTGCGTTCAACCCTTTCGGGCTCCCGCAAATTTTCTATATCTTTATTGAATATCCGTTCATTCATTTTGAGCCTTTTTTTATTTTAATGCCATTATTTTATTACTGCTGATGATAATAAATTCATACGTATGTTAAAACTTATTTTTATTCATCTCATTCATTTTTCAAATATTTCGAACATTCAGCTTTACAAATTTATATTATATATTATAATTGGCATATGCCAATAATGAAATCAAAGGAATTTTATGCCGCGACCGTTTAAATGCAGAAAAATTTGCTGTGACCCGTCGGCTGATTATTTCAAGCCCAGAGGCATACCTGTTTCACAGTTGCAGGAAGTTTGTCTTGCGCTTGACGAACTCGAGGCAATCCGGCTGGCGGATATCAAGGGGATGTACCAGGAAAAAGCGGCTAAAATGATGAACGTCTCAAGACAGACATTCGGAAATATCATCGAATCAGCACACAAAAAAATCGCCGATGCGATTGTTAATGGAAAGGCCCTCAAAATCGAAGGCGGCGTTACAAAAAAAGCTTAAAGGAGTAATATATGAGATTATGCATCCCTACAGCAACAAACGATGGTAAAACGGCACAGGTTTACGGCCATTTCGGCAGCGCCCCATTTTTTACAATTTATGACACAGAAAAAGGTGAAGTCGAAATCATCGATAATTCCAATCAGCATCATTCACACGGCACATGCCATCCGATGTCATCGCTTTCGGACAAAAATATCGACGCCGTTGTATGCGGCGGCATGGGCGCAAGGGCGATTATGAAACTAAACGAGGCCGGTATAAAGGCCTACAGGGCCAACGGCGGCATCGTCGAGGAAATAAGTAAGCAGTTTGCCAATGGCGGCCTTGAGGAAATCACCGCCCAGAATGCCTGTCAGCAGCACAACTGTCATTAACTTAGATAAGCTGTTTTTGGATTGCTATCTTCATTGCATTATCTAATAGGGACAATGATGTGATGAGTTTGTCAAATTTCTCAAAAGCCAGTCAATTGCTGCTAAAGTCCCCCACACGATTGACCGAAGATTCACAAGACAAATAATCGCGTCCCCTAAAGACGCATAGTCCTAGGCCGCAAGTACTACGAGGGCCTGCGTGGAGGGCAGGCCCTTAATTTTTAATCACCTTTTGCTTCCTCTTGAATCAAACTCATTTGATTGTTAATATGGCTAAATTAGCATATTCAGGAAAACAATGGCAGATGAATTCAAAAAACCCGATGATGCAAAATCCGCCAGAAGGCCCGATATTCTCCGGGCCAGAGACATTATTCCCGGTGCTGACAAGCCATTAAATCAGCCCATAACCAGCGATATTCCTCAATTTGACCTTGCTGAAGATATCATGGCCGAGCATCGCCGCCTAAGCACAGTCCGCCGTAAAGCTCCTGGCAGCCAAATGCCATCCGTTATTACGCCAGTTGCTGCGCCCAAACCTCTAAATACATCTGAACATAGCAGATATGGTTTTTCTAATGGTTTTAATCTGCCAAGCGACCCCGTTATAGCGGATATTGTAGCACGAGATATTGAACGGTTTTGCCGAGGCCTCTAAACCCCGGCTTTATTTCAAAATTTTCATTAATTCACGTTGATTTCTCGCCGCAAAAAGTCCTATAATAAATCAAATAAATTTCATCGATTTTCTTGCCGCTGATTGAAAAATAAATATTGAAACTTGCTTTATCAGGAGAGCGAGGAAAATGAAACATACTTATACATTTTGCAAAGATTGCAAATGGTGGAGTCCGCTTGAAGAAAGCGGACCAAAAACTCGGTCAGGAGAATGCCGCAGATTCCCGCCTTCTATTTTCTTCTCTGGAAGGGTGTATCAGACCTTCTGCGAGGTCTCTAATCGCGGTTTCCCGATTACAGGTGATGATTGGTGGTGCGGCGAGGCCAAATTTTAAAACGTAGCACGGGCTTCCAGCCCGTGCAAACACGGCCAGGCCTGCCCTGAGCGAAGCCGAAGGTATGGCCGTGTCACAAAAAAATTAACAAAACAGTTTGCGGCAGACGTACAATTTACGTATAT
>CAYSKP010000184.1:0-9165 GCA_964431645.1 uncultured Pirellulales bacterium | reverse complement strand
GATGTCGATATGGTCGAAGTCGCTCATGGAAGAGCTCCGGCAGTGGCCACAGGTATGAAGCGAACAAATCCTGATAAAATTATCTTCTCTTATCAGGGCGATGGCGACCTCGCCGCAATCGGCACAGGCGAAATCATTCACGCCGCTCATCGTGCTGAACAGCTTACAGTTGTCTTTATTAATAACGCGGTATTCGGAATGACCGGCGGCCAAATGGCGCCGACAACAATGCTTGGCCAGGTTACCGCGACTACCCCGCAGGGACGGCAGGCCGATGGCCAGGGCTATCCATTGAATGTTTCGGAATTACTTGCAATCCTGCCGGGTGCTATTTATGTCGAGCGATGCGCACTGAGCAGTCCTGCACATATTCGAAAGGCCAAGGCCGCACTCAAGCACGCATTCGAATTGCAAATGAATAACGCAAAAGGCCTGGGACTTGTCGAGCTTCTTTCACCGTGCCCTACTTACTGGCGAATGTCACCACCTGATGCGATGCTGCATATTCAAAATGAAATGACAAAGGTCTTTCCTCTGGGCCGCTTGAAAGGCTGATAATGGCACGCAATGGAACATACGAAGAAGTTACAATAGCCGGTTTCGGGGGGCAAGGGATAATCCTTGTCGGCAAACTTCTGGCACAGGCCGCAATGAGGGCAGGCAAGGAAGTTACATTCATGCCCTCTTATGGTGCCGAGGTCCGAGGAGGTGCATCAGCCTGCATGATAACCATTTCTGACCAGCCGATTCCTTCGCCTGTCCTAAGTAAGCCAAAATGTGTAATCGCGATGAGCAAGGCAGCGCTTGCTAAATTTGAAAAAACCGTTCAAAAAGGCGGGACGCTGATAATCAACTCCTCTCAAATAGATGTGCAGCCCGATACAGACAAATCCGTTGATGTCGTAAAAATCCCGATTGATGAAATCGCGGTAGGTCTTGGCAATGCCAAAGTAGCGAATATGGTTGCGTTGGGCGCATATTTGCAAAAGCGGGGACTTTTCAGCACGGATGAGGCTGCCCAATCGCTGCCGGATGTGCTGGCCGAGAGATACCATGTAATTATACCGTTAAACAAGAAGGCCATGGAAAAAGGCGCGGAATACGTAAAAAAAATGTAACTTGGATATCTTCATAATTAATGGATTAATTATGAGTGACAATTTTAAAAACATCCTCACAAGCAGACGCAGACCGGCAATAGGATTGCGAATAGCGCCATTAATCGATATGATTTTCCTGCTGCTGATTTTTTTCCTTGTGACGGCCAAGTGGAGCCCGCAGGAGGATTTTCTTCCGCTACAACTGCCCGCCGCGAATGCAGGGACATCCCAGACGCCTCTCAAAGCTGAACCCCTTGTCTTTCAAATCACCCGTACTCAGGCCGGCTGCAGAGTTCAAATCGGCTCTTTGAGAGGTGCCGAAATCTCTTCGGCAAGTGGCGAACAAGGACTTGCCTCATTAATGGAGCAGACAAAGCTTTGTTTATCAGAACAAAACCGATATGCAGCGGACCCGGTTCAAATAATCTGCGATTCAAAAGTAAAATGGGAATACATCGCTCAAATTTATAATTGTTTTTACGGGATGGGGATTACTGACATAACTTTCCAGATGTCAGAGCCGGAAAATGATATTTCCAAATAATAAATTTTATTTTCTGCTTTTATTATTTTTCACATTCTCTATTTGTGCTTTTGCCGATGAAATCTTGCCGACCGCTGAGGACATCAATCAAGCCGCTCAAAAAGCAAATCAAACTTACGATTCATTTTTCAAACAAACGTTCGATTTGCGAATGCAGTATGAATACTCCGGCCGGTTTCTTAAACCTGAAGATAAAGACATATTTTACAAAGCAGCCGAACAAACATCAGATGATCTAAAGGAAATTGCCGAAAAGCAGAATTCCATAAAAACGGCAATAGAGGCGTACCAGAAGGATGACTGGGAAACACTGTATGGCCAAACCGGTTTGTGGCGCAAGGTCAAGGCCGATATTGCCAATACCCAATTAAAAAAACTCGAAATAGATTATGTTTTAGAACATGCACGCGGCAGCACTCAGACCGAGGAACTGCTGCTTAAACAATGGGAGGCATCAGAGCTGAGCAACTGTGATATTATTAAAATGCGGATTGAAAAAATAAAATGTTTTGGCCTTTCTAACCCCAAAGACCTCAATGAAATCTCCGATTCAATTACTAAAAGCGATTGCGGCGATAATACCGAAACACTTCTTGCCCTTGCTGTCTTTCAGAACAAATACTCGCCTGATAACTTGAAAACTACTTTATCGTCTTCTAAAGTAAGAGATATTTTTTCAAAACTTATCATGGATGATATATTTTCAAGTGGTGACCTTAATTCTTTAAATCCCGTGACAGCCGAACTTGCCGCGATTACCGCCTGGGAAACAAAACCTCCCGAACACAAAGAGTTAATACTTGCGATAGCAAATATTGAGAAATTAAAAACATCCGGAACTATTGGTTTGGCGGGAGTATCACTTGGAGAGACTGACCCCAGGAAAGCAATTGAGCTATTAATAGAATCGAGCAGAATGCAGTCTGAAGATAAAAAGACGATAATCAATTTAGATGCATCTTCAACGGCCGAACGCGCGGCCACGATTGCCTTAGCCAGTTTTAAGACTAATAAAATAGATTGCAATATCGCCCTTGCGGCATTCGAAAATTACACCAAAATCGCGGCAGAAATAACAGAAGACATGCAATATTTTTACGGCGAGATTTTATCGGATTGCGGAAAACCTGAGCAGGCCAGACAGATTTTTAAAAAATTGGCAGATACTTCTATAAACTATTATCACGACAAGGCCGTCCTTGAGCTTTTGAAATTAAACATCGATTCAGATAAACAAAAAACACTGCCGCAATTACGAGATTTCATCCTCAATTGCACTGGTCAGGACAAAATTAAACTTGGGCTTCGTCTTGAGGCAATGGACCTTTATTGCCGGACTGCCGTTGCATTAGATGATAATGAAGCCGCAATACAGTTGCTCAATCTTCTCGATACAGCAGAACAAACGCCGGGTATTGATTATGAATTGTTCAAAGCACAGGCATTTTATCAATCGGGCAGGTTTGAAGAATCCGCACGCTATATGTCAAAAGCCATTACAGATGACAGCGGTTCGCCGGCGCCTGTGGCGTTCCATACAGCTTCTTCAATTGTTGAAAAAATCGAGCTTTGGCAGCGGGATTCAAATGATTTCAATGAATTGCTGCGAAATTGCTTAACTCTTGCCGAATATTGCAATAAATCCATGAATACACCTCAATCCACTATTGTTTTAGCTGAGATCTCAATTTTGAACGGCAAAATACCTGTTAATGGTTTCACAAACGATGAATCATCTTTGCGTGTGCAGGCACGGGCATTGATGCAGGAGCAAAAATTTGAGCAGGCCGCCAAAATTTGGGCCAAAATGGCTGAATCGAGGCGAAATGAATTTATAGGCCGACAAAGAAGCTACGGCTGGTGGCAGGCAAAATTTTATGAACTCGATTGCCTTTCAAAAACGCCCCATGCCGATATGAAAAATATCGCTCATGCCGCCGATGTGCTTATCGGCAGTTTTCCCCAAATACAACCCCCATGGGCCGAAAAGCTCGATTTACTTAAAAAGAAACTGGCCAATTAAGTTGCAATGAACCTTCGGCCGATTTAGAATATATATAATAACAGCACCGATTTTTATCTGAGACGGAGAATATGGCAAAAGAAAACGATACAAACAAGCCGAGAGCTATATGCAGTTTTTGCGGCAGGGCCAGCACCCAGCAGGATACCTTTATTGAAGGCCCGAACAAAGTCTATATCTGCCCCGATTGCGTTGGGCTTTGCGGCGATATCATCAGGCAAAATAAAAAACAGGCAAGCCGCTCATCATTCGGCAAAAAGAAACTGCCCGCTCCAAGGGAAATAAAGGAATACCTCGACCAGTATGTAATTGGTCAGCAGCACGCCAAGAAATATCTGGCAGTCGCTGTGCATAATCATTACAAACGCCTGCTGCATGTCGATAGTAAAGACAGCGAAGTCGAAGTCGACAAATCAAACGTCCTGCTCGTAGGGCCAACCGGCTCAGGGAAAACTCTGCTTGCCAAAACTCTCGCCAGATTTCTCGATGTTCCATTTGCGATTTGCGATGCGACAACGGTTACAGAGGCAGGATACGTGGGCGAGGATGTTGAAAACTTTTTACTTCGCCTTTTGCAAAATGCAGATTTCGACCTCGAGGCCGCGCAGCGCGGAATCGTCTATGTCGATGAGATAGATAAAATCGGAAAGACAAATCAAAACGTCTCGATTACAAGGGATGTCTCCGGTGAAGGCGTCCAGCAGGCGCTATTGAAGATGCTCGAAGGAACAATCGCCAATATCCCGCCGCAGGGCGGCCGCAAACACCCGGAACAATCCTATATCCAGATGGATACCTCGCACATTCTTTTTATCTGCGGCGGAACCTTTGTCGGCCTCGATAACATTATTAAAAAACGTCTCGGCAAAAAGATGATTGGATTCGATTCTGAAATGTCACAAATGCCGGATGAGCAGAAGGAATTGACGCATGTTTTGGAGCAGGTTATCCCGGAAGACGTTATCGAATTCGGCATGATTCCTGAATTTGTCGGCCGACTGCCTGTAATTACGGTTTTGTCACCGCTTGATGAGACCGCACTTATTGACATTCTTACAAAACCGAAAAACTCCCTTATCAGGCAATATCAAAAATTCTTTGAAATGGAAAATGCCGAATTGCATTTTACTGATGAAGCCCTGCATGCTCTTGCTAAAAAAGCGTTAAAGCACGCTACAGGGGCACGGGCACTTCGCTCGCTTGCTGAAGAACTGATGATTGATTTGATGTATCAACTGCCCGAAGAGCCAAAGCCGGCTAAATACGTCATCACAAAGGATATTGTGGAAAAAACCGCAGCACTTTCTACGGCCAGACAGCTCCAGCCCAAAAAAGAATCCGCGTAAGAATTATTTCGAGGCTGAATCTTTTATTGCCGCTATACGTATATCACCGGCAGTGCTTTTTGCGACGGCGGCAAGGGCATACTGAGCATCGCTGTAGGGAATATCCTTATCAATACGAAGTGTAATAATCCTCTTATCTTGGGGTAAATCCTTCAATCGTGAATCAATAAGGCCGGCGAGTTTATCGGCAATCTCGTCGTAATTGGCGCCTGTAACTTTATCCGCTCCGACAGCGAATTCGCTCTTGCCATCCTCGTTTTTCATTATCGTAATCATTGCGAGGGCGGCCTGGGCTTCGATTTCGCTTTGAGCAAACCTGCAATTTTCAGGAACGCTTACCGGCAGGTTTTCCGCTTCTATAAATTTGAAAACAAGCGCGAAAAATATGATGAGCAGAAAAACAATATCGATGACCGGAGTCAGATTAAATGTCCCCGAAGAATCCCGTCTAAAACTAAAGGTTTTTTCCGCCATTTTCTTTTAGGCTGTGGTTGACTGCCTGAATTCACCGGAAGTTTTGCGGTCTATAGTTATAATTTCCTGCCTTTGTTTCGATTGCTCCATCCGGCGCCTGTTTTCAAGACCATTTCTTATATGGATAAGGGCATCCTCGCCTTCTTTTGCTGCCTCATTTACAATCGTTTCAATTTGATTTCGGAAAATGCCGTAAACAGCCAATGCAGGTATCGCAATCAAAAGCCCCCAGAAGGTGGTCACAAGGGCAACCGAAATTCCGCCTGCCAGCTGCACCGGCTGGGGCTGTCCCCCTGCCGTAACAATCGCCCCGAACAACTGAATCATTCCAACAACAGTCCCAAAGAGCCCGACCATGGGAGCGACATTGCCTATCAGATTTATCCATTCAATTTTTCTCGATAACGCAAGTCCCTGTTCCTGCAGGGATTCGAAAAATACCTCCCGCAATCTAAACCAGTCGTCTCTGCCTTTTTTAATTGCTGCGGCAACGGCGATACTTATCAAATCCTCTTTTCTATCGAGAGATTCTAAAAGCCCTTTAATGCCTCCAGCCAATGCGATTTTGCCAATCTGGTCACCAGTGCCGGGAGGGGCAAGATTTTTTCTGCAAATTGTCAGTGAATAAAATACTGCAAGATATACAGTAGCAAAAGACATCGGAAGAAGTATAAACCACACAATCCATCCGCCGCCGACAACAAACTGCTCAAATAACGTAGGGGTCCTTCCCGCAAGCGGTTGAGAGGCGGCCAGGCCTTTCATGGTTACAAATATAACTGCCGCAACCCCTCCAAGCAGCAACACCATAAATGTTATTCGCAGAATAATTGCGGCCGCACTCCTGCTGCTAGTGGTTTCAATCATTGCTCATCCCCTCCTTGCCAATCAATGTAAAACGGCCTCCGCTTTCTTTTGCTATGGATTCAAGCATTTTACTATCCTGCCGCGTGCACCAGAAACCGATTGTGTTTATCTGAGTTTTTGGAGCCAGGCTTTTATGCATTGTCGCGAGTTTATGGGCAAAACGGGAACCATCCTGCTGACTGAGCTCAAAACCGTCTGTAAGAAAATAAATCAGCGAAGCGCCGATGCCTGTTTTGTCTTTTATCATAATAGCACGTTCAAGGGCATCAGCCGCATTAGTTGAACCTACAGGTCTGACTGACTTAATAAAATCATTGGCCTCTTTCTTTGCCTTGTCAGTTGCCCGCACCATTTTTCCGCCGCCTGTTTCAAGTATGCAGCCTCCGCCGAAAACAATCACGCAGAAATAATAATCCTGCTCCAATTTACTTATTGAATCTGAAAGCTCATCCTGGACACTCTTCCAAAGGCCCTGCATACTGCCGGAGCAATCGACAACGAAACAAATTCTTCTGCCCTGGGCGGGACTATTGAAAAATTCTATTTTTTCATTTGAGCTACTGCTGATTTTCTGCGATGTCTCTGATTTAGCCGGCTGCCTTAAATCTTGAAGCGGGGTTTGTAAATATTCTTTTGATATTGCATAAGCAGAACCGCTATTTTCTTTTGTGCCTTGTAAATCCGTTTTTACTATGGAACTATTTCGAATTGCTGAATCAGACTTTTTATCTATAGGCGTGACTTTGGGTTTTGGTGTCACCTTTTGGCTGTCGAGAAGTTTTTCGGATTGACTAATGCTCACAGTAGCGGTCGTCTGCAGGCGAACGGGCGATGTTTGAGAAATTTTTACTGCCGCAAAAACGGATAAAGCTATAATATGGGCAAAAATGGATACCGCGAGTGCATATAGTTTAATCCTGCGATGCTTTTTTACCATTCCCTGGCTCACAATACTTCCTCACCGCCGAGACCGCAGAGTTCATTTATATTTTTTCTCAGCGGTCTTTGCGTGCTCAGCGGTAAATAATTTTTTAATCCACTACATCCACAAGTGACTGTCCCGGCGTCATAAGGTTATATACTATTACGGCATCTCCATTATGCAGCCGGATGCAGCCCTGTGAACCCTGCATCCCGATTTGCTCGGGATTTTTCGTGCCGTGAATAGCAAAACCTTTTTTGCCGATGGCGTTACCCTCAAGCCCTTCGAGGGCTATCCAGCGAGAGCCCAGCGGATAATCAGGGTCTTCAGGATGATAAGTTTTTCCTGTTACGGGGTCAGTCCAGATTGGCTGTATGAGCTTGCCGCCTTCCTTTACGCGCCATCTGCCGGTAGGCGTCTCCATACCCTGTTTACCCAGGCCGACAGAGAAACTTTTCACATAGGTATTTTGCAGATACAAATCCAGAGTAAAAGTTGAGCGGTAAACTCTTGCATGGAACGGGCCGTTGATTACCTTTATCGCCACACCTGCCTGGAGCGACTCGGCCTTAGCCATATTATTTATCTGCATTAGAACTTCATAGGGGACATTTTGCTTTTTGCCGATTGTCGAAAGCATGTCACCTGAATTTACTTTATAGCCGGCACAAAGTTTATCTTCAGGGTAAACAAGTTTGCTGAAAAGCCATTTATCCGACAGCTCGGCCATTTTTGTTTTAATAAATAACAGCTCCTGACCCTGAGCCATAGGCAAAAGCTCATTTAGCCTGTCTCTTGCCTCAATGACCTTTGGCATGGGCTGATTGAGCAGCTCCATCGCCTGAGCAATCTGAGTTGATAAAACCGCGCCTGTTGTATCAGCCGCAACGGCTGGTGTTGTTACCGCAGGGGCTGCTGTCTGTTTAACAACCGCCTCCTGCACAGGAGCTGAAGGCTGCTGCTGCGTATTTACCTGCTCCTGTTGAATAACTTCCTGCTGACCTGGGCCGCCGCTTCTTTTAAGAATGTACCCAACAATGGCGACAACTGCCGCTATAATCAAAATTATTGTAACATACATTACCCTGCGAACACCAGACGAGCGATGCTCGCCAAAACCATCGTTAACAGCCATTTCAAATCTCCTTATTTGTCTGCCTTGGGCCCGGTTGGTGAACCCTGTTTTCTTTTCTTAATACCAGTTATTTGTTTGTCGCCGCCAAAATATAATGTTTGCTCATCGGTAACCAGCATATCAACCGGTATATCGTGCTCCGTCACCGGCACTGTTTCTATTAACTGCTCGGCAAATGCAAAGCCGCATTTTTTTGCCTTCAAATCTTTATTGGTAAAAAACCTGTCATAATACGAGCCCCCGCGTCCAAGGCGATTGCCCTTGCGGTCAAATGCCAGGCCCGGGGTAACTACCAGGTCGATTTCCTCGAAAGGAACGGGCGCTCCGGTGATTGGATTTCGCAATCCCATTACCTCCTGCGAAAAACCAGTTTCGAGAGAGGTAATTTCTACGGGTATCATATGCCGCTGCTGCCATGATACTTTAGGGACAACAACGGTCTTTCCCATCTGCCAGGCGGAAAGAATTGCCTCGGATGTATCGAGCTCATGGGGAAGGGACAGATACATCATCACGGCAGAGGCACTTTGAAATTCAGGAGTTGCAATCAGCTTTCGACAAGCACCCCGGCTTTTTTCTTTTCGCTGTTGAGGCGATATATCCGCCAAAATCTTTTGCAGTTCTGTACGTAATTGCGCCTTATCCATAAGGACTCCATTTATTCATTGCCCTGCTCCGTTTGGCCGGTATCAATCCTTTTGGCCATACTATCTTTTATCAGGATTTGGAGCTTTTGTAAATAATTCCCTATATT
>CAYSKP010000183.1:0-6844 GCA_964431645.1 uncultured Pirellulales bacterium | reverse complement strand
GGCGCCTCATTTTCAATATCATGTATCAGGCTTGCTGAGGATAAGAATGGACGACGGCAGTGAATTTGACTGTCACCCTGGTGATGTTTCACTTCTCGGGGCCGGTCATGATGCATGGGTTGTCGGAGATGAGCCGGTTGTAATGGTCGATTTCCAGGGAATGGTTGATTACGCTAAAAATCTATAGATGCGCTTCATTAGTTTACGGGGTTAATGAATTACTTTATTGAGCGGGTAGGTAATTATGCCTGAAGCACCTGCCCGTTTGAGCGCAGGAACAAGGGTTCTTTCTATTTTGGCGTCGATAATGACTTCAATGGCGATATAGGCGGGGTCAGCAAGAGAGGAAATTGTAGGGCTCTTTTCGGCAGGCAGGACATTCAATATTTTTTCAAGGTTAATTTTTTCGATATTCATCTTGAGACCGACTTTGCTGCGGGCGTCAATGGCGGCATTGAGCAGTATGGCAATATTTTCTATTTTTTCCTTTTTAAATTTATTTTGCCATGCCTGTTTATTAGCAATGAAGCGTGTTGTGGAAGTGACGACGGTATCTATTATCCGCAGGTTATTGGCAATAAGAGAATTTCCTGTTTCGGTAAGCTCAACAATACCATCGACAAGGCGTGCCTTGACCTCTGTGGCCCCCCAGCTGAATTCAATTTTTACATCCACGTTTCTATCAGTAAAATATTTCTTTGTGACATTAACAAGCTCAGTCGCTATGATGCCGCCTTTAAGGTCCTGGATTTTTTGGACCTTCGATTCTTCAGGGACGGCCAGGACCCATTTTGTGGGCTTGCTTGTGGCCTTGCTGTAACCAAGCTCACAAATCTCGATTACGTCTGAGCCGTTTTCCATTATCCAGTCGAAACCGGTAATTCCGGCATCGAGGACGCCATCCGCTACGTACCTGCTCATTTCCTGGGCACGAAGCATTGTTGGTTTTATCTGGTCATCGTCAATAATCGGCAGATAACTTCTTTCAGATTCTGTGATATTAAAACCGGCCTTGGCGAAGAGTTCTATAGTTGCTTTTTGCAAGCTCCCGGCGGGAATCCCTAATTTCAAAACTTCCTGCGACATTTTATTTTCTTTCGAAAAAATGAATCTGATTTATTTTTTCTTGTTTGGTTTTGTTTTTCGCGGCGATTCACTTTCGTGCCTTAGAAGCGAATAAAATTCATAGGCATTCTTAATTGAAATCAGCCTGCAGAGGAAACCTTCAATATCTTCATAAGCAGCGTCTTTGTCGATGTATTCCCCGGCCTTGAGAAACTCGATCATTTTAGGGGTAAGCGGGATCGCATGTCCCTGCATGGATGTCAGCATGCAGTAATCAACTACAAAAGGCGTAACACCTGTAAGTTTTTCCATTAAAATTTTCGCGGGCCTTTTGCCTAATTTACGAAGAGACTGCAGGCTGAGCATGTTGTGCTTTTCAAATACAGCGTTCAATGAGCTGGATAGTGAAGAGGCAATATTACGTGCCATAGGGAAATCTTGTCCGAGGACTTCTGATGTTTCATCGACAACAGCCACGCGTAAATCATTCCAATCGACAAAATAGTCCTTTAATTTTTTAATTGCCGCCTGAGCCTGGGCCTCGGTCAAATTTTCACTAATCATAGCGAAAATCAAGGCGTCAACGGGCTCTTCATACTCGACAGCCGTGTGCCTGCCGGGTTTTTGCTTCAACGAGCGGTAAAGTTTTTGAATTTTTTTTGAATATTCTTTACTGTCTTTCATAAGGGTCTTTCAAAAGCCGGATTCTAAAGGACATTAAAGTCCCCATTAAAATAAATATAACACTCAATCGTGCTTGTGGTCAACGGAATCTTCATCTTCACCTTGATCTTTATCTTTGAATTCATCCGCGATGTTGTCGATAAGCTTGAGTGTTTCCAAAGTCTTTTTGAAATTTTCATCCCTGAAAATATTTAAAACCGGGCAAAACCTGCTTTGAATCTCTTCGGCAAGCAGGGATTGTATGCGTTTTCTTGCATGAAGGATTGCGGCGAAGGTTTTGTTTTGAGCAGCTTCGGTGCCTCCGAACATGCTTAGATATACATTGGCAACACGCATATCTGCGGAAACTTCGACTCTAGTGACGCTGACGAAAGATTCGATGCGCGGGTCGCTTAGATGATTTGCTATGGCGTCGCTGACAACCTTCCTGATGAAACTGGCAATTTTCTCCTGTCTTCTCGTGGGCATAATTTTATAAATAATTACTGAAGGGTTCTGGCTACTTTCTGAATTTCATAAATTTCGAATACGTCATCGGTTTTTACATCATCGAAGCGTGCTATTTTGATGCCGCATTCGAGACCGGCTTTTACCTCGCTTGCATCGTTTTTAAAATGCTTGAGCGATTCAATTGTCATATTGTCACGGATAACAATATTGTCACGTATAAGCCTGATTCTGCCGCTCTTTTTGACTACGCCGTCATTAACAAAACAGCCGGCGATTGTTCCAACTTTCGAAACTTTGAAGGTTGTTCTGACAGTTGCTCTTCCAACTGTCTTTTCGCGTTCTTCTGGTTCGAGCAGGCCGACCATCGATTTCTGGAGGTCTTCAGTTATACGATAAATGATATTATAGAACCTGATATCGACGCCTTTTTTCTCGGCCATTTTGGCAACGAGTTCGTCTGCTATTACGTTAAATCCGATGATAATGGCATTGGACGCCTCTGCCAGAACGACATCGCCCTCAGTAATCCCGCCTGTTCCCGCATGCAGAATTTTGAGTTTGACTTCGGCCGTGCTCATTTCGGAAATGTATTTGGTCAGCACGTCAACAGAGCCCTGGACATCAGCCCGAATGATAAGGTTAAGCTCTTTGACATTACCAGCTTTGATTTGAGTAAACAGATTATCGAGTGTAATTTGAGTTCTTTTTGCAAGTGCGCCTTCGCGCTGAAGCATCTGGTTTTCTTCGGCAGCGGCCTTTGCCCTGTTGACATCATTTAGAACATAGAATTTGTCGCCGGCATTCGGAACAAACTGCAGGCCGGTGACCTCGACAGGGGTTGAGCTTGCGACGGATTTGACGGTTTTACCGAAACCATCTTTTAATGTTTTAACTCTGCCGTATGCACAGCCGGCGAGAACTATATCGCCTTTATTCATGACGCCTTCTTTAATTAGAAGTGTCGCAATCGGGCCTTGTGTTTGCGAAAGGTGTGCTTCGACAACCCAGCCGGTTGCCGGTATGGTATCATCGGCTTTAAGGTCCAGAAGCTGTGAAACATAATCAAGATGTTCCAGCAGGTCAGCTATTCCCTGACCTGTAATAGCGCTTGTCTTTACAACTTCGGTAGTTCCGCTCCATTCAACCGGAACCAGCTCGTGTTCGGCTAATTGAGCGTAAACACGATTGATATCGGCACCCGGCAAATCAATTTTATTTAACGCGACTATAACAGGGACATTGGCTGCCTTGGCGTGATGTATTGCTTCGATAGTCTGGGGCATAACTCCATCACCTGCGGCGACAACAAGCACAACGACATCGGTCATAGTTGCGCCTCTGGCACGCATTGCAGTAAAGGCTTCGTGGCCGGGCGTATCGAGGAATGTTACTTTACCCTGGCCGATATTGACCTGGTATGCCCCCATATGCTGGGTAATGCCGCCGGCTTCACCCGCAGTTACATTTGTTGAACGGATTTTATCAAGCAGGCTTGTCTTGCCGTGGTCAACATGGCCAAGCATTGTAGCTATAACAGGACGGCGTTTAAGATTAGTCCGAGGCCTGTTTTCAAATTCGGCTTTTATCTGGTCTTCAAGAGAAGCTTTGCGCTCAACGTGTAATTCTGTGCCTAATTCCATTGCAACAAGTTCAGCGACATCTTTGCCGATAACCTGATTGGCAGTGGCGATTACGTTTTGCATCAATAGTTTAGAGATTATATCTGAGACTTTTACGGCCAGTGTTGAAGCAAGGCTTTTTACTGTTATAGGTTCAATAATTACTGCGGTAGTGGGTTTTATGACAGCCGGAGCGGCTTCAGCATGTGCTTTTGAGGAGATTTTACGAAGAGGTCTGAGGCGCAGTCCTTCGCTGCCGGCGGCATCAAGTCTGGCTCGCCTTTCTTCCAAATCTTTCTCGCGGCGCTGTGTAATCAGTTTGGTTTTTTTGACTGTATCAGCCTCATATTCTGTTCGCCTGCGGCCGTGTGTTCGCTCTTTAGATTTTTTAGAGACAGGGGGGGCGCCTTTGATTTTTGTTCCAACTTCTTCTTCCTTTTCGAACGACATCAAAGGAGAAGTTACGGGCATATCGTGACGAGGTTTGGGTCTGGGCCGCCTTATTGATGGTGGAGGTTCAGGCGCCTCAATACGAACAACCTTGGGGCCAGTGAGTTTTGCCGGCTCTGGTTTTTCAAGCATTGGACCAGCTGGTACAACCGGTTCAGGTTTTGGCGGTTCAATTAAAGTTGGCCGCTTAGGCTGGGGTGGAGCGGGTTTTTCTTCAGGGGGTGGTTCCTGGGCAACCGGCTCGACTTGCTGCTCCGGCTGCTCAACCTGTTGGGCAGGAATTGACGGCTCCTCAGCAGGCTGCAGCGGCTCTTCGGGCAGGGTTTCCTCGATAGCTCTTTTTCTTGATCTTTTAACACGGACTTTTTCTAAATCGACCTTCTCTGCTGTTTCGATTGCCGTTGTGTGGTCGCCTTCGCTAAACCATTCTCTTATCGTAGCCGCAAGCCCCGCGGAAATAGTAGCCATATGGTTTTTGATGTCCAGACCTTCATCCTGGCACTTTTTCATAATCGCAGTGCTTGATACACCAAGTTCGCGAGCTAACAAATAAACTCTAGTTATGGCCACAGTTGCTATACTCCATTAAATCATATCTGGTTTCGGCTGGTCGGCAGAAGGTTCCTTCTGAGATTCTTCCTGCAATAACTCTTCAGCTTGCTTGTGTTTTGAATCGGAAGCCATTTTTTTGGCTTCAACGCCGGCCATTGCAATAAGCCGCCCAGCAAGTTCCGGTTTAACATTCAATTCGGTTACAAGGGGCTCCGCGCCGACATCATCCAAATCGAGAATGGAGATAATGCCCAGCGCAATTAATTTATCAACAAGGCTATCATCGGCCCCTTCAGTGCTTTTAACACATTTAGTGAGGCGTTCGATGCCCTGATTATATTCATCCGGTGTAAGGATATCGATATCCCAGCCGGTAAGACGTGCGGCAAGACGAACATTTTGCCCGTGTTTGCCTATAGCTAAACTTAGCTGGTCTTCATCCACTACGACGGTAGCCCTGCCAAGTTCAAAGCACAACGCAATCTCGCTGACTTTGGCCGGCATCAGGCCATTTGTAATAAAGACCTGAGATGAATCGCTCCATCGGACGATATCAATTTTTTCGCCGCCGAGCTCATCAACGATATTTTTTATCCTGCTGCCGCGAACTCCGACGCATGCGCCCACGGGGTCAACTTTCTCATCGAGAGAGGCGACGGCAACTTTTGTGCGATAACCCGCCTCACGTGCAAGCGCCCTTATTTCGATAATTTCTTCGGCGATTTCAGGGACTTCCTGCTCGAAGAGCCTGCGAATAAAATCGGGATGGGTTCGAGATAAGATGATTTTTACCTGATTGGATACCTCTTTAACTTCGAGGATAAGGCATCTGATTCTTTCACCTGGCTTGTGAGTCTGGCCGACAATCTGCTCGCCTTTGGGCATAAATGCCTCTGTGCGGTGGTCAAGCCCTATTACAAGTGAGCCGCCTTCGTAACGCACGACAGAACCCGAGATAATATCGCCTTTTCTCTGGACGAATTCAGAGTAAATACTGTCCCTTTCATCGGCCTTGATGCGCTGAATCATGACCTGCTTGGCGGTCTGAGCGGGTATCCGGCCAAGGTCTTTGATGTTAATGGGGTTTTTATCCTTAAAAGCCGTGACCAGGCCGCTGGTCCTGTCTATATGGACAGCTATTTCGCTATCAGGAGCCGCGAAATGTTTTCTAATCGCGGATACCATAGCCTCCTCAAGGTCGGCAAAGATTGATTCCTTGTCGATGTTCTTGTCTCGTGCGACGTTCTCTATTACTCTTAGTAATTCCTGATTCATTTTTTATCTGCTTCCTATTGGGGGGCTACATAGCCCAAAGTAAAAAAAAAGGAAACCAACCGGTTTCCAAACTCCAAAGCCCAAGCTTATACGAATCCAGATTGTTATCGGTTTGCAGCTACATCATAGCCTCCAATGCTATTAAGGGGCTTTGAAAGCCCTTTAGAAGCTGTTCACCGATCCGATTCAAAAGCCGCATTTGGAATCCAAATACCATACCGGTCATCGTCGGCGCGAAACCTTCGCCGAACCTGTTAAAGCCCATAAATGGGCCAATTGTTCGGCTAATACGCACTGTAAGTGAGACCTTGCAAAATCATTGAAAAACACCTAACACTATTGCCCGAGAATTCGGGGCAGTCGTAAATTTTCGCACACTGAGGATATATTAATCGCCAAATCCGCTAATAACAATCATTATTTTTGTTATTCTTTGGAATTTTTAAGGCTTATTTTGGTTCATAGTTCATATAATTTGTTCATTGCAACCTTCGTTGTTCATTGCAACCAACTAAGAACAATGAACAATGAACAAATTATATGTCGACTGTTACTGATGAAACAGCAACTGCCGCATCTTGTTTTTCAGATGACCTGCCGTCATTTATATTCCTGACATATTCGATGACCCCTTTTAATTTGCCCGTTGCCTCATCAATAAGGGGGAAACTATATAAATCAATCCATCCGAAAACTTTTCCATTTTTATTGACCTTGGGAACGACTTCATAATCCGCTTTTCCGGATTG
>CAYSKP010000182.1:0-2123 GCA_964431645.1 uncultured Pirellulales bacterium | reverse complement strand
TTGAATTGTTTTGAAAGGCAAATCCGGGCTACCTATCCCTGTGCTGTCGCTTCCTGAAGGTGATACACAGACCCTGACCTGTTGTTTATAAACATTAACAAGATATTGATTACCATTTGATAAATAATATGGAAGCCCATCATAGCATGGATCAGAAGGTAATTGATTAATATAATCGACCACATCGATTCCGCTTATTACCTGACCAAATACACAATACCCTGGATTGGTCGGAGTCCAGTCAAAGATCAGATTATTAGTTGTGTTTATATAAAATTGTGATGTTGCGGAATTTGGCTCTTTGGTCATTGCCATTGCGATTGTTGCTCTCAGATTGCTCAGACCATTATGGCTTTCATTATAAATTGGCGGACGAAGGCCTTCTTTTTGGTAGATATGACCATTTTGAAGATAATAACCGCCCCCTTGAATTATCTTATATTCTGCTCTTTTTGAAATGCGGTGAATAATAAGACCATCATAAAAACCATCATTAACATACTTCAGGAAATTGTCGACAGCAATGGAAGCCTTATCCGGAAAAAGCTCGATAGTTATGTCTCCGAATGTAGTTTCGATTACAACTTTTGGAGTGGTTTGGCTTGTAGGGTAAGGAGGCGCAGCTTGGGCCGCAGTGACAAAAACGAACCCCCCCAAAAGAAATAAATAGATAAAATACTTCACCCTCGAACCCCTTTGTCCTGAGAATGCCTAAAGCTGTCTTCAACAACTAATTATTAAATTATACCAGATTTTTAGATGAAAGTCAAATGGTGTAAGTCATTGATATTAAAGAATTTATAGCTGATAAGGAAGTGAGAAAAACCGGGTTGTGGTATTTACGGAACTTTCCATAAATTTTGGCAATTCCATGGCCCTTAAAAAGGCAATAAATTTCGCGGTATGAATAAGCAGGGCCGGCTCATTGATCTTTTGTTTTCTCATCGGTTCAGGTGATAAATATGGTGCATCTGTTTCAATCATCAGCCTATCAGATGGGACATATTTTGCGACTTCGCGAGTCGTTTCTGCATTTTTGAAAGTTACCACTCCTGTTAATGAGATATACCAGCCTTTGTCTAAAATAATTTTTGCCTGCCGGACATCACCGGTATAGCAATGAAAAACCAGACCTTTTATGCCGGACTCGTGAGGTTTCAATATTTCCATTGTTTCATCGAATGCCTCTCGCGAATGAATAACAACTGGCAAATTTAATTCTTTTGCAAGTTCGATAAGCCGATTGAAACTGTCCTGCTGCTCTTGCGGGGATGAAAGTTTGTAATGAAAATCAAGGCCTGTTTCGCCGATTGCGATGACTTTTTTATTTTTTGCAAGCTCTTTTAATTGCGCAATGGTCTTAGCATCTGAGGATTTTGCATTATGCGGATGAATCGAAACTGTGGAAAACATATTTTCGAAACGGTTTGCCAGTTCAACTGCTTTTTGGCTGTCTTGTAAATCTGTTCCAATAGTAATCCAGCCAGTCACGCCCGCATCTATGCTTCTTTTTAGAACGGCTTCAATATCCGCGAACGGTTCATATGTTAAATGGCAATGTGCATCAATCAGGTTCATTTTTATCGAACAAAGGCGTTTTTATAATGACGAAGTTCGGCGGGGCCTTTAGGCCCGAGGGTTACAGTAACAATATCGAAACGGTATGGGCGGTTTTCGATTTCATTAGCAGAAATAAAATATCTGGCAGTCTTTGTCATTCTGTCCATTTTTGGCTTTGTGATTACAGATTCTGTTGAGGTAAATTCTTCATCGACCCTGGTTTTGACCTCGACAAAGACGATCGAATGGTCGCTATCGACCATAATCAAATCAATTTCGCCGGCATTGCAGGAGAAATTGCGGGTAAGGGTTTTAAGTCCTTTTCGCTTGAGGAATTTTTCACATTGCCGCTCGCCCCATTTGCCGAGCAGCCTGGTATCCGAAAGCAGCTTATTTCTGTTGAATATTAATCCAAACAAAAATATGCAATCCGTAATTAACTGACGACAGTATGTTCGCTGTGTTCGTGGACCAGCTTAGTGGCCTTGCCTGTTCTCTCGCGCAGATAATACAGCTTTGCCCTTCGAGTCTTGCCGCTTCGCGTGGCCTTTATATCGACGATG
>CAYSKP010000181.1:0-6581 GCA_964431645.1 uncultured Pirellulales bacterium | reverse complement strand
CATCGCGGGAAGTGCGTCAGGTGTGGCGTTCATATCTATTTCGATGCCTTTAAGATCAGATTGTTTAACAGTTATAGAATCTTTTCCAATTTTTATATTTGCTCCCATTTCTCTAAGGTAATCGACAACTGCCTTATCAGGCTGATTGTCTCCAAAATTCAACCCTTTCAATATAACCTCGTCACCAATTAATGCGGCCGCACATAAAAAGAAGGTGGCGCTTGAAAAATCGGCAGGGATAGGCAAATCGAAGGGCTTATATTGCTGATTGCCTTTGATTTTAAAATAATGCAGATTGTCATTTTCATATTTTATCCCCTGCTTATCTAACCAGTCGAGTGTCATCTGCACATATCCGGGCTCATTAAGCAAAGTGACATTAATTTCGCTATCTTGTTTTGCCAATGGCGTGCACATAAGCAGCGAAGTTAAATACTGGCTGCTGAATGCCGCGATAGATGTTTTGCCGCCTTTTAATTGGCCGGTGATTGCTGCAGGGGCTTTTCCGTTATTTTTAATGCTTATGCATTTTACGCCAAGCTCATTTAGTGAATCGATTAATGGGGCAATAGGGCGGCTTTGTATCTGCTCATCGCCTGTGAAATGTATCGTTTGGCCCTCTGGCGCGAGTGCGGCTGAGCCCATTGCAATTCGAAGTGTAGTGCCGGAATTACTCACATCAATAATTTCTTTCGGCACACTGATTTTTCCTGAATTTCCAATGACCTTCCAGCAATCATTGTCCGAGGTGTCGATTTTCGCCCCCAGCATCTTATAGCATGTGACGGCTGAAAGCGTATCGTTTGATAACAGCGGCATTCTTATTTTGCTTTCGCCTTTTGCCAATGAGGCGATTGCCACGGCCCGTATCGTATGCGATTTAGAGCCGGGAATGTAAACTGTTCCTTTTAATCGGGATTTCCCTGCGATTAACTGCATAAGGGGATTATTTTAACGAGAGAAATTCGATTTGTCCTGCAAAATTGAGTAATTAGGTGCAAAAATAAAACCGCCGGAATACTCATTTGCATTCCGGCGGTGTAATTTACTTTATATCTGAAATTTTTTAGTTCCAAACTGTGATGCCGGGGGCTTCTTTGCCATCCGAGCCGACGACACGCAGCATAAACTGGTACTCGCCTGTGTCCTGGTCAACTTTAATCAGGACCAGGTTTTTGCCCTTGTTCAATTTTATCTTATGTGTCTCCTGGTCCATCTCCATCGCGCGATACTCATGCGCTTCAGCGATAAGCTGGTGATTTATCCAGAGTTTATAGCCATCATCCGAGCCTACTCTTACCTCAACATCCTTGTCAGCATCGCTTTCAAGCCAGCAGGCGCAATACACAAGAATTTTTTCCTGTGTGGCTTCAATACCGAGGAAAGAGATATCGCCGAAAATAATATCGGTGCCGGTTGCGGCGTAAGGCTGAATTTTTACAGTTTTAGAGCCGTCTGTGCCGCCGCCTTTAATTTCCATTCCTTTTGTAGGCGTAAAAGCCGCTTCGCCGCCGTTATTTTTCAGGTAATCAGTGCCGAATCCGGTATTATCAGGTCTTTCGCCTGGGTTCGGGAATGGTCCCCAAATAAGCCAATTTACTACGAAACCCTGCTCTTCAGCCCAGTTCTTTGCAAGCTTGAAGGGTCCGACTGTCGGGCCTGCCGTTGCTGCTGCTGCCGGTTTTTCAGCGGGTTTCGGTGCAGGTGCCGGGGCGGGTGCAGGTGCCGGTGCCGGTTTCTCAGCGGCGGCAGCTTTTGACTCTTGGGCCTTAGGGCGGCCGTCTTTACTGCATGCCGTTATAAATGAGCACATGGCCGCAAGGCACAAGATTAACATCATTGTGCGAAAATTGGTTTTGTTCATAAATCTCGCTCCTTTCTGAAAAAATGTTTGAAAGATAACCACACAGGCTAATGCCACACCGGCATTTACCCTTATAGATTTGGTAAACTAACAATCAAAAGGGATTCGTGCAAGAGTTTTTTTGCTTGTTTTTAGCTGATGGTAATTTAGGCAGTTTGGAGCTGCTGCTGGGCGCGGATTACGGCCGCGGCATCGTTAAAAACGAGTTGTTTGACTAATTCAGAGGGTATTACGGGCAGGCCAAGCTTGAAAACTTTTTCTTCTACCATCGAAGCAACGGCCCGGGCAGTTTGCCTGTGCAAATGATGTTTTGTTACCAGGTATTCTATAATACGTGATTTATCCCACCTGCTTGTGGTCTGGTCTGAGGGGTCGATGAAAAGCTTCTGGGTGTCTGTAAGGCCGTCTGTCTGCGCTTTAATTACCTCAAGGCGGCTGCGTTTGAGCTTGCGTACGAAATGATATTCGTTGATTGCTATTGCCGCCTCTTCAAAGCCGATATCGGCAAGGACTGTTTTTATTATCGAAAGTATCTCGTGCGAAGAGATGCAGCCCTGCGGGATTGCCGGTTGGCTCATACGGTAAAGGAAAAAAGTTACTGCCTTGGCGATTTCCTGAGCGGAATGAATGTCAGACTGGCCTGCTGAGCTTAAGGCGTTGGCAATCGTGCCGACTATTTTAGTATGGTAATATTCCTCCCTGGTGCCGTCGGCCTTGAGCACGCTTATTTTCGGCGTTCTTGGTGCCATAGACGCTTGCCTGCTATTTTGCACAATTAACCGATTAATCAAACAACTTTGGATGGGTTGCTGTATCGGGCTGCGAAATTGCCTGAGTTACTTCCTGAATCAAGTCGCCGGCATCCTTGAAATCGCGATAGACACTCGCGAATCGAATATACGCAACCTTATCGACATCTCGGAGGTGCTTTATCACGCTTTCGCCAATAAATGAGCTTGTTACTTCTTTGTCGAAATTTTTGAAAATATCTTCTTCGACCTTGTCGGCAATGAGGCGAATCTGCTCTGCGGAGACGGAACGTTTGTAACAGGCCTTCTGAAGGCCGACGATTACTTTTTCTCTGTCGTAAGGAACGCGGGAATTATCTTTTTTGATGACATACATCCTGAAACTCTCGCAGGTTTTTTCGTATGTGGTGAATCGCTTGTTGCAGGACAGGCACTGGCGTCTGCGTCGGATGATCCGTCCGCCGTCGCTTGAGCGAGAGTCGATTACTTTATCCTGCTCTTCCTTGCAGAAGGGGCATCTCACGATTTAATTCCCCGCCTCTTTTTAAAACAGCTATGAATTAAAAAAAATTTCAATATCAAAAAGTTAACAAGATTTCATTGTAAAAAGTATTCGCTAATTATGTCAAAGAAAATCCTGATAATAATAATATCTTTTATGTGTTTTGAAATAGATTTCCGTTCCGGGCTCATCGCTATGCTCCGTGTCTCCGCTGCGCGGTGCTTCGCATCGCTTCGGTCGAAATGACGGAGTGGTTAGTTCCAGAAATTTCTTTTTGACAATCGCGGTCAATCAATTAGCATAAGCGAAACCTTAATCACAGCCGAATTGAACGGTGGGCTAAAGCCCACCCTACAAAAGGAGAACCAAATGGCATCAAACAATAACGAACTATCACGCCGGAATTTTCTTAGTAAAACAACCCAATTTGCGGCGGCTGGTTTAGCGGCAGGAATGCTGAGTTCTTGTGCAAATAAGCTGCGCGGCGAAAAGGCGGCAACTCTTATAGGCGCAAAAGTCCTCGGGGCCAATGACCGCATTAATATTGCAATAATAGGTATCAGGGGCAGGGGGATGTATCTGGCTGAGGGCTTTGCGAAGATTCCAAATGTATCTGTCAAAACATTCTGTGATATCGACGCCAATCTTTTTGCCGAACGGGTTAAAAAAATCGATGGATTGCAGCATTCGGCGCCTTCAATTGAGAAAGATATGAGGAGAGTTTTCGAAGACAAGGATATAGATGCAGTGATTGTTGCTACTCCCAACCATTGGCATGCCCTTGCGACAATCTGGGCAATCCAGGCGGGAAAGCATGTGTATGTTGAAAAGCCATGCTCGCACAATATATTCGAAGGGCGAAAGATGGTAGAGGCCGCTCAAAAGTATAACCGAATCGTGCAGGTCGGTTTTCAGAACCGCTCCATCAATAACGTCCGGGAGGCGATGAAATTCCTGCATGATGGCGGCATCGGCGAAGTTTATATGGCGCGTGGACTTTGCTTCAAGGAGAGGGACTCCATCGGCAAGGTTCCCGATGGAATCGGAAAGGGGCCTCAATATAAATACTTCGTATGGAATAATCCGGGTGTGAATTACGACGCGGATTATATGGGCAGGGTCGATTATGACAGATGGCTGGGACCCGCACCGCAAAGGCCGTTCAACTATAACCGCTTTCATTATAACTGGCACTGGAACTGGGATTACGGTAACGGCGACATAGGCAACCAGGGTCCGCACCAGTTCGATATCGCACGCTGGGGTCTGAATAAAAACGAGCACCCGTTGAAAGTTTCCTCGATGGGGGGATATTTTGGACCAGCCTCAGATCAGCAGACGCCCAATACGCAGTCAGCGACTTTGGAATACGCTGACGGCAAGCTAATACAGTTCGATGTTCGCGGCCTTTACACCAATGATGAGGCGGCGATGTTGAAGGAAATCAAAAAAACAGAATCTAATGTCACGGACGCAAACACAGCCCCGGTAATTGTAAAGGAATTAGTAAAAATTCAGGATGGTATTTTGCTGGGAAACCTTTTCTACGGGACAAAGGGCTGGATGTATCTAAATGATACGGTTTGGAAGACATATTTCGGCAGGAAAAATGAGCCGGGGCCGAGTTCACAGACACGGCAGGCGGCGGCTGTTTCAGGAACAGTAGCAGGAGCTGTTTCTGACAGCCATTTTATTAATTTTATCGATGCTGTCCGCAGCGGAAAAGAAACCGACCTAAACTGCGATATTGAGGAGGGGTTCCTTTCTACGTCCCTACCTCACCTGGCAAATATTGCTTATCGGGTCGGCCGGACGCTTGTCTTCGACGGCAAACAAGAGAAATTCGTCGGTGACTGGCAGGCCGACAAGATGCTCAGCCGTCACTATCGAAAACCATACGTTGTGCCGGAAAGGGTATAAATATCCTAGTGTGGTTGCGTTAAAAGGTTGCGGTTCCTTCTACGCTAAAGCTATGAAGGATAATGCGCGGGTCGTTTGTTAGGCGTTTCGAGGTTGCGCAAACCCTTGAGATTTGGCAGTAAATAGGGTATAATAGTCCTGAATTTATCCGGGGGGATAAAGGATTTTATTTTATGAAGAGAATATTGTTGTCATTTCTAATCCTTGCCGCGGTGAATACCTGTTTAGCCAAATACTCCGGCGGAACGGGTGAGCCCCAGGACCCTTATCAAATTTCTTCAGCCGCCGACCTGCTTAATATGGCATCTGATACAGCAGATTACGGGAAATGGTTTATTCTTACCCGCGATATTAACCTTTTGTCATCAGGTATTTTTACAACAGCATTAATTTCGCCTCAGGGAAGCGGCTCTTTTAGCGGGACATTTGACGGGCAGGGTTATAAAATCACAAATTTAAAAATAAATACCACAGGGACAAATAAGCAGTATTTGGGCTTGTTCGGCTCGCTTGGAGGGGGGATGATAAAAAACCTCGGAGTCGAAAATATAAATATAACAACTACAAACGATGCGACGTATGTCGGTTGTTTGCTGGGAAGCAATAACGGCATGGTCATTAACTGCTATTCGAAAGGCACCATAAGTATCGGCGGGGATTCAGGTCAAACAGGCGGATTGGCAGGTTACAATCAAGGTCAAATTCTAAATTCTTTTTCAACAGGGACTGTCACTGGAAAATCGATTCCGGTAAATATAGGAGGGTTAACGGGATTGAATCAAGGAACTATTAACTGCTGCTATTCCATGGCCGATGTCAATGGGGCCGCTGTTTCTGATGCTGCGGGAGGACTGGCCGGATTTAATGGCGGAATTATCTCCAATTGCTATGCACAAGGAAAAGTTATCGGGTATGTTGGCGCCGGAGGCCTTGCAGGAAGGAACACAAGCACGATAAAGAATAGCTATTCGACAGGAACGGTTAGCGGCACAAGGAGTTTCGGGGCTTTTGTTGGGGTAAATACAGGGGGTATCACAAGCTGTTATTTTCTTAATACGGCAGGGCCGGGCAATGGATTGGGAACTCCGGTTACAGGTCCACAGATGAAGCAGCAGGCAAATTTTATCGGATGGGACTTTGTGGGTGAACCTATAAACGGTCCGAATGACTTTTGGACAATAAGAGAGGGCATCACTTATCCGAAATTATCATGGCAGGACATGATTAAAGCCGATTTAAGCATTTCTTCTGACTGGATGTATCAGAATTTACCTGGGCAAACATTTTCACAATTAACTGCAATGACAGGTATTAATGATCCGTGCATGAACTTCAGTTACTCATATTATTGGTCTTTTGAATTGCCGGATGATGTCTGTGCGGCTCCAGTGATTGTTTGCGGCACGATAAATGATGATTTCTGCACTTTTGCTGCGCCCAGCTGTGAGATACCATATTCAATCTCTGACTCTGGACAGACCTTTAAAGTTGTTGTAAAGATAATCGGAAATGATTACCGCAATTACGGCACGGCCGAAAAGGAATT
>CAYSKP010000180.1:0-17417 GCA_964431645.1 uncultured Pirellulales bacterium | reverse complement strand
TAAAAGGGCTTTGTGCACGCGGAGGATTTGTTGTAGATATTTACTGGAAAAATGGAAAATTAAGCAAAGCTGTAATCAATTCTAAACTCGGCAATCCTTGCGTTCTGAGGTATGGCGATATAATAAAGAAGCCTTCAATATCCAGGGGCAAAAGCTTTGAATGGACATTGTAGGAAATTGCAATACCGTAAAATTACCCTAAAAACAGCAATATTCAGCTTTCAGCCATTAGAAAAAAGAAAATAAAAGCACTTTAAATGTCGATAATACATATAGATTGTATTCTGCAATTGACTCCTTTTTGTACATAATTATGGAGCCAGGATAGTTTGAAAGGATAAATAGATGTTTGAAAAGGCATTGTCCACCCCGACGGCCCAGGTCGGCAGGGTTGGAAGATTTATGATTTTCCAGATAAAGCTGTGGATACACTGCTTTCGGCTGCTTAAAAAAAACCGTTCGGACCAGCAGGCGGCCGCATTATCATATTATACAATGTTCGGCATTGTCCCTCTGGCGGTGGTTATGCTTATGGTGTTTCAATTTTTCCCGGCATACCGTGATGCCGGCCAGAATATAAAAGAATACATCTATACACAACTTCATCTTTCAACTATCGAATATGCTGACCCTGCCAATCCCGCTGTCGAGCTGAAGCTTACTGATAATCTCGACGCGATAATCAATAAGGTTTTCGCCGGTTTCAACCAGGGGACAATAGCCGTTCTTGGTGCTGCGCTGATTATATTTGCCGCATTGATGATGCTGCTTACAATTGAGACCGCTTTTGACCAGATTTGGGGCGTAGGCATTAGCCGAAGCATTTTACATCGAATAGTAAATTACTGGGCAATTCTGACTTTGGCTCCTCTTCTTCTTGCGACAGCTATCTATGTTGCGACAAAATATGCTGCTATAAATGAGTTTCAAAAAACCATTCTCTCGCATACAGCCCCGGTAATAGTCTCCTATTGTGCCTCTGCCGCGGCATTTTTCCTGCTATATCTTTTACTTCCGAATACAAAAGTCAAAGTCCGTGCCGCAATTTGGGGATCTGCGGTTGCGGCTCTGGTATGGACAATAGCCAAGTGCGGCTTCACTTTATATGTAGTTAAATTTATTCCGTATAATCAGGTTTATGGAGCGCTTGGATTAATACCGCTGAGCGTCTTTTGGATTTATCTTAGCTGGCTTATAGTTCTTTTCGGCCTGCAATTGACTTATACGACCCAGCACCTCAGCTCTCTGGAAGCCGCGGAAATAGCAGCTGCCCGCAAGCCCGAAGAATATTTCATCGCAAACGACCTTACAATAATGAATATTGTAGGAGAAATAGCGTCGGCCTTTAAGGCAGGCGTTGGTCCTGTCGAGGCAAATGCAGTTTCCGGCAAATTAAATATACCTCCTGAATTTGCGGAAAAGGTTTTATCGCATCTGGTTGCCAGGGGCATTTTAGTCCGTGTATCTGAGCCAAAGGAAGGATACCTTCCCGCTAAATCTCCAGATCTTATGAAATTGTCGGAAATCGCCGCTGCTATTGCTCTGGCGGGTTTTGGGCAAACTGCCGAATCGCCGACCGGCTTACAGAAAATAGCGCAATCACAGCAGGAAATGTTCTCGCGATTTAATGTCACGCACCTTATCGGGGGCCAAGATAACCCGACGATTTAAACAGGAAGTAAAGTATATAAGCTGCTTTATAAAGAAAGAATAATCCAAAGAAAAGCATTGCCCCGGCGCATACATGCATAACACGTTTTTGAATTGCCGGCCCCAAAAGCATCGTGCCGTGAAAACTGGCAAATGATAATGCGGTAACCCATAACAAATCTACAAGCCAGTGCACAATGGTAAACAGCACAAAGGCATGCAGGCCGATATTGGTTGCGGTAATTGCCAGACCCAGTCCTACAGTCGCCCACCAGATAAGAAAGTACGGATTAGAAATAGTTAAAACAATTCCCGCCATAAGAGGTTTATCTTTCTTTGCCCCTTTTTGGTCGGCGGCAGGACTTGAAGATGCCTTGAACATCCCGTATGCCATATAAAGAAGGGCCAGTCCCCCAAGGATGCCGATTATAATTTGGGACGAAGTTTTCTGGAAAATCGAGCCCAGGCCCAGGATAATCAGAATCATCAGCGGAAATTCCACGATACCGTGACCGATTGCCAAAAGGACACCTGCCCAGCGGTTACGAACCCCCATCGTTATGGCGGTAGCTGTAACAGGTCCCGGCTGCATCGCCCCTGATATCGAAATAATAAATACCTGGATTAAAAAAAGAAAAAGAACCATCTATAAAGTCACTCGCCGATAATTTTTACCAAAATCCGTTTCTTCCGTTTGCCGTCCAATTCATAATAAAAGATGTGCTCCCATGGCCCAAGATGAAGCCGGCCGTTTGTGATTGCCACTGTAACTTCACGGCCCATTATCGTGCGTTTGAGATGGGCATCGGCATTATCTTCTCCGCTATTATGCTCATATTGCGAATAGGGTTTTTCAGGCGCCAGCTTTTCAAGCCAAACCTCAAAATCATGATGCAGCCCGGCTTCATTATCATTGATAAACACCGAAGCAGTTATGTGCATAGCGTTCACAAGCACAAAACCATCTTTGACGCCGGATTGTTCAACTAACCGTTCTATCTCATCATGAATCGAAACAATGGCCCTTCTTTGGGGTATGTTCATCCATATTTCTTTTGTAAGAGTTTTCATAATCTTCCCTTTTAAAAACAATAAGTATACCCATTTAAGGTTTTATTGAAATAGAAACTGCATATATACATTGCATTTGATGGCAAACAATACACATACATTAGCAATTATAAAATGTCTGTCATATATTAAAAAAGACACTTCTTCACATCTAAGTTTTAAAAAAATTCATCATCAGGTCCAAAAATTAATATCTTGCAATTACCTGCATCTAAAATTATCCTTGTATTTGATAAAAGGAGAAAGCGTGAAAAAGGGAATATTGTTTTTTGATTTAGATACTCAGCACGATTTTATGAGGGCCGAGGGGAGTCTCTATGTGCCGGGTGCCGAGGGAATTATCCAAAATGTCAGCAAGGCAAGGCGTTTCGCCTTCGATAATGGCTATTCTATTCTCGCTTCGACCGATTGGCATGATTTGGAAAATCCTGAAATTTCGGATAGCCCTGATTTTAAAGATACTTTCCCGCCGCACTGCATGGCAGGTAAACCGGGAAGCGAAAGAGTCGGAGATTTAGGTAAACTGCCGATTGATGTTGTGCCTTTAGAACCTTTAAGCGATGCCGAACTTCACAAGCTGATAGATAAAAAGCAATTTCATATTGTAATAAGAAAAAATGAAATTGATGTTTTTTCAAATACAAATACAGAAAGAATAATCGAAATTTTGAAACCAAAGGCAATAATCATATTTGGAGTCGCATTGGATTTTTGCGTCCGAATGGCTTTAGAACAGCTTTTAAAAAGACCGGGCATTAAAACATATCTGCTGCAGGATGCCGTCAAAGGACTTGGTAATATTCCTGATAATGAAATAATAAATAAATTCAAAGCCGGAGGCGTCGAGATTATATCAACATCTGATTTGAGGAAAAATATTCAATGAAGCCACGCAGTTTAAAAAGCTTATGGCTGATAGATAATCCCGCATTATTCATTGACCTCTATGAATTGACAATGACACAGGCATACTTAGTAAAAGGTATGCGGGAGAAGGCGTATTTTGAAGTAATAGTGCGGCATCTACCGAAAAACTGGGGTTTTTTTGTAATGGCAGGACTTGCCGAATTGGAGGAATACTTAAAGAAGTTTCACTTTTCACATGAAGCTATTGAATTTCTGCGTTCGAAAAAATTATTTAATGATGAATTTCTGCAATATTTATCAGCTCTTAAAGTAGACGTAAAAATACGTGCGTTACCTGAAGGAACTGTTTTTTTTCCCGAGGAGCCTGTTATTGAAGTTGAAGGAGATTTGATTTGCGCTCAACTTCTCGAGACATATGTCCTTAATATTTTGGGTTTTTCAATTATATCAGCAACACTTGCAGCCAGAATTATTATAGCGGCTAAAGGAATTGATGTTGTGGATTTCGGATTACGGCGCAGCCAGGGACCTGTAGCCAGTCTTCGTGCGGCGAGGGCGGCAAAAATGGCAGGGTTTAAAGGGACAAGCAATTTATACGCAGCTAAACTGCTCGATTTTCCATCCTCGGGGACAATGGCTCATTCATTTGTCGAAGTATATGAATCTGAAGAAGAATCGTTTTTGGATTATTTCCGGCTTTATGGTGAAAGGGCCATATTTTTAATTGATACATACGACTCAATAAATGGAATCATTAAGGCGGCAGATATTGCGGCGGAAATTTATAAAAATAAAGGGATAAAAACAGCAGGGATAAGAATAGACAGCGGGGATTTGATTGAACTTTCTAAATTCGCAAGAAGGTGTTTTAAAGAAAAAAATGTTTCCTTTATGAAAATCTATGTCTCGGGCGACCTCGATGAATACAAAATTGATGAATTGCTTATGAATGGCGCAGAAATTGACGGGATAGGTGTAGGGACACGCTTTGTTGTTTCAAAGAATGCACCATCTATAGATATTGTTTATAAAATCGTTCAGTATGGAGACAGGCCTTTATATAAGACATCGCCTGAAAAGAAATCCCGGCCTGGCAGAAAAAGCATTAAAAGAATTGGCGATAAATATTTTGAAAAAGACATTGTTTCAAGGCATGAATCCAAAAAAGACGATTTGCTCAAGCCATTTGAATCGGCTGAAGATATGGAAACAATTCAAAAACGTCTCAGAGAACAGCTATCGAGGCTTTCTACAGATATCAAATCATTTAAAAATCCTGCCAAATACCGCATTGATTTCGAGAAAGGAATATAAAAGAGTCATATTTTAACAGATTAACTAAAAAACAGCTGAAGTCCTGAATTTACAAAATCAATTGACCTAAAGCAAAATCTTCATTATATTAACCTGTTTTAACAGCCTATTTTATCGGAGGGGTTGTTGGGGCTAAAAGCTTGTCAAATAAGGGCCAAAAAGTGGCACATAGTCAGAAAATAGATACAGAAGACGCGATATTGGTGCAGAAATGGCAAAGAGGCGATAATAATGCCATAGAAAAGCTCATTTGCAAGTACCAGGGCCGAATCTACAACCTCATATTCAAAATCTGCTCAAATCCTGACGATGCCGCGGAACTAATGCAGGATACGCTTGTCAAAATATTAGAGAACATTGATAAGTTTGAAAGCCGCAGCGGCTTTTATACATGGGCATTTAGAATTGCGGTAAACCTGACATTGAATTATCGCAAAAGGAAGGCAACGGTCGGGTTTACCTCATTGGATGCCCAGACGGCCGCTGATAACGAGCGGCAGGGTTTGGATGCGATTTTATCAGATGAAAAGCAGCCTGACCCTGCACAGATAGCCGAAAACAAAGAGCTTTGCGAGCTTGTGCAAAAAGGCTTAAATAAGCTCGATGAGGAACAAAGGACAATTATTGTGCTGCGGGATATCGAAGGAATGGATTACTCGCAGATTGCGGAAGTGCTGGGCACAGAATTGGGAACGGTCAAAAGCCGCCTAAGCAGGGCTCGGGCCGCACTAAGGCATATTCTGGAGGCCTTATGAAATTTGAAGACAATCAAAAAATTGAAGAATTATTGAATGCGTATATTGACGATGAGCTCTCGACTGAGGAGAGCGTGCAAATTCAGCGCCTTGTTCGTGAAAACAGTGAAATAGCTGTGCAGCTGCGAAAACTTGAAAGATGCAAAATGCTTGTATCTTCATTGCCGCCTGCCGAACCGCCGGCGAAGGTTGTAGCCGGCGTTAAAGAGCTGATTCGAAGCCGGTCAAAAGGCAATGTTATCTCAGAAGTTGAAAGAAGACAGGGAGCAAGGCATCTATTCATCCGGCAGGCAATTGCGGCCTCTATAATCTTCGGTGCTGTAGGCATAATGGGTGGGGTTATATATAAGATAGTAGGGCCGGAAAAGAACGAATCTCCAATTGCCGCAATTGAGCCTGTATCGCCAATAAAGTCAGATATCTCTTCCAGTCAGAATACAGAGCTTCTCGAAACAGCCGCAGTTGAAAACGCCGGAGGCGTAGGGCTTTATTCTCTTCAATTGCAGACGGCTGATTTTGGTGCGGTTGACGCATATATAAATAAGATGCTTGAGGAAAGCCCATGGCTAAAATACCAGTCTATAAAAGACCAGCCCGGCAAGAGCGCATACAGGATTTTATGCAGCAGGGGCGGGCTTGAGGCCATGATGAGCGATTTGGCGGGCGTTTGGTCTAAATTCGATTCAGCGAAATTTGTTGTCCATACGGATAATATAGGGCAAAATATCGCAATCGATTCGGTAAGGCCGGCACAGATTTCCGATATAGCAAAACAGAATACGATTGACAGCCGTGTCAAACTTGCAAAGAATTTCGCGGCTTTAAACAGTGTCCGGCAGATTATGCCCGATGAAAAAACTCTCGCCTTTACGGACCGTTGGCTTGCTGAGCTGACTACCATTCCCAAGCCGGCACTTACTTCGGGAGACAAAAATACTATAGCAGTGCCTAAAGGTGCGAACGATAAGATTCAGGTGAATTTAAATATTATCGTTACCGGGCAGAAATAATGTTCGATGAAAAGAATTGCTGCCAGGTTGTTGTGGATGTTCAGGGCAGCTTATGAAATAATTTTTCACATTCTTTAAGATTTATAAATAAAAGGGAGGCATTTAGCCCCCCTTTTATCTCAAAACAGGTGTGATGTATAGTTATGGCAGAGGCGGAGGAATGTAGCCTGCCTGAACAGGATAAAATCTTACTTCAAGCCGCTTCAAGCCTTTATTGTCGATATCCCACCAATAATCATTGAAGCCATCAACATCGAAAACCCATTCGTCTGTATAGCATGTTTGATATTCGTCACCGGTGCCGGCGGTTCCATCAGGGTCGTAGCTGACGCAGCCGGAATAATAGAACAGTTTCGAGATTTCGGCTGTTGATGCTTTTCCTTTTGTTCTTGTCATGTCAACGTTGCCCATCCAGATTGCATCGGAAAGCATCAGGTTATTGACATCGAGCCAGTAGGTGAACCACGCGCCGAAATTAATTTCGCCGCCGGGTTTTCCAAGGGCACGGCAAAATACGGCGTAATATCCCTTAGGGATATTTAATTTTGCTACACCATCTTTGGTGGCGTCGCCGTCAACAACTTGAAAATCGGTATTTACTGCTTTTACATACAATTGAACTTTGCCGTCAACGTAACCGCTGGAATCCAATGGGATAAAAATCGTGTGACGGTTGCTGTCTTCGGCACCTGAACCTTTGTAAACATTCGGGCGGCCGATGAGGCCTAATTCAAAATGCGGTCCGCTTGGCATGTTGTTGCCGGCTCCTGCGAATACTGTTTGGCCGGCTGTTAAGATGATTAATGAAAGTGCAAATAATGTGATCATTTTATTCATTTTTTACTCCCCATCCAAAATTAAAAATAGTTCAAGAAAAAACATCATGCTGGTTAGGTTTTTTGCTGTAACTGGCCTTAGAATATGGACATAGCACCACCCCCTTTTGCGAGGAAAATATTGGATTACGACAGGACCGAGTTGACTGAAACCGCCTGCCCCATCAGGCGATTTGTTTATCTTTTTGCGATACGATTTATGTTTAAGTGTAAACTTAAAATCGATATCCGTATCGGAACAATACGAGTAAAATCTACGAAATAAAGTTATCCTCGCCAAAAATTTTTCTGTTTTTTCGAACCACAAATTAACACGAATTTTTTTCACCACGGATTTTTGCGGATTAATTTTGTCCAAAAAAAAAGAAAAAAACATCTTCAAAAATGAGCAAATTTTGAGAAATGCACCTTTGTTTTTAGCGTAAAAAACGCTATGTGGAGGCGCGAAACGGTTTAAACGTGACCCCTGGCGTGTGACTGGCGACCCAAAACGTATCCCTAACGATCCCCAAACGGTACCGAAACGATCCCTATACGGACCCCAAACGATACCGAAAAGAGAGAGGACGGAAGACAGATGACAGATGACTGAAATCTGAGGGCAGATGCCATTAGATGTCATAGATTTTCACCGCCGAGAGGGCTGAACGCAGAGAAAATAAACCACAAATTAACACGAATTTAACACAAAAAATTTTAATCACAGAGGACACAGAAAAAGAGATTGCCGATTTTCGATTGCCGAATGCCGATTTTAAACTCAGATTACACCCCTCTTCGCTTTTGGGTTACGCAGGGCAGGCAGAGGCCAGAGGGCAGAAGACGGAGGACAGAAAAAGCCGAAATGACCAATGTCCAATATTAAATAACCAATGTTGAAGTGCAAAAAGGAGTGACAACCCTTGTCACTGGCGGCGTTTTTAAGAAAATAAAAAGGATTTTTGAAAAAATTGTGGCGCATTTTTAACCGCAGAATATTGCTGTTTTCACAAATATTGGATCCCCTGCTGCTTCTGGCCAAAGGAAGTAAGCTCCCGGGGACTGGAAGGAGGATGCGGAATTGAAAAATATTTTTTAAAAATAATTGACAGTTTAGATAATATGTATTTAGAATGTCACTTTATTGCAAAAAAAATATTGATTTCATGGGATTTCCAGATTTGTTAAATCTTAAAATGGCATAATGATAGTAAACCTTGATAATTTGCAAGCAGGGCTCAAATGGTGGCGCAAAAGTGATTGGCCAAAAGACATTCACAATACTGCCTATTATGATATCTATGGAATAAGAGCCAAAGGACCAACCGAAATATGGTGGGACAACACAGTTAACCGATTAAGCCAATGGCATGCTTATCGAGGTCCCAATCCTCCAAACACGAAAGATGCAATCACTAAAAGAGGAAAACGCTATCTCGCAATACTACAATTACAATATACGAAAATTCTTTCAAAAAATGACACAGAACCATCAATTGCCGATTTGTCATGGGAAAATATCACGGACATGTTTGCTATAATCTCCAAAATCAAGCCCAATTCATCAGTCTTTGCCGGCAAAATGTGTCACTTCTTATTCCCAAAATTATTTATCGTTATGGACAATTTTGCAACCAATGTATTCGATTATGAATTCTACTGGAGAGGAATGAAGGAAGAATGGAAAAGATTAAAGGACAAGGGTGCCGCGAGAAATATTCTTGCGAATGCAATCCACTCGAACAAGCCTCTTCATCCACTCTATCCATTTGAAACGAAAATAATAGAGTTGAGTCACATTGGTTATAAACATGGATAACTCGGTCAAGCGTTTTTCGTTTGTATGATTTTATCGAGAAGCTTATAAGAATATTCAATCAAAGCTTTTATTTCATTCCATGCGTTGTGATTTGGATCTTTAAAGACTTCCACGGGTATATGAAAAGCGGCAGCCTTTTTGGTTGTAAATCTTTTGCCATCACCTAAGAGCCAGTTTTTATTTGATCCCCAACAACCGTACAAATCTTCAATATTAGGAACTCTTTTGAGAAAAGAGCATACAGGCAAGTTATCGTCTTTGTCTGCTTCTTTAATTACTATGTCAACGCCTGAATTATTTAGATTTAACTTTGTATTACCTTGATGTAATTGAGAACAAACCCTTTTCTTTGAGGCAGTTTTATATATATTTGTATATCTGATACGTTTTTTAGTAATCAGATTAAATTTTTTTATAATCATATCAATAAAAGGCATTCTCAATTTCTCCTTGATCAAAGATTTTCGATTGCATATTAAGGCAATTTATTGAATTGCATTTGCTGCTGATTCCAAAGGATTTGTTGTTGCTGCATTTCAAACATCATATGATCAGTTTGATTGTTTATGGCTTGTGCTTGTATAGCAGCTGCATCATATATTGCTTGTCTATGTAACTCAGATTCATCCAGCACTACTTGTATCAATCTGGTAGGACGCAAGCCAATAATAGAATACATATTAGAGACTTCATTAGGATCGGTGATGCTATTTTTAGCAATAATATATTGGCATTGAATTTTTGTTATTGGGGGATAAACTTCAAACGTTAATTTGTAAGGCATTATACGATCTTCAGTTATATCAAGACCTACATAGAATGGCCTCCAATGTGTTTTTGTCCCATCTTTAAACCATCCACGATATTGAGCTAAATCATACGGTTGACGTGACTCAAAGGCAATTGGAATAAGATCTTTATCATGAACATCACGAACTTCAAAGATCTGCATACCGAGTTTTATATCATTTATACTTGCAATTTTTTCAGGCTGAGAACAACCACTAAAAGAAATAAGCAGAATTAAACTTATAAACCATTTCATTTTTGGTTTTCCTTAATTGCCTTTTGCCCCCAGTCAAAAAGGCGACTAATATTATATCCTTTTATCGGTGACAGTCAAGAAAAAGCGGAAAGGATTCCTGGATAGATTTTTTCTTCCGGGACACGGTTGGTTTGGATGGAATTAGGACAATTCAGGGATTAAAAGAAAATAAGCTATATCAATATCCGGTTATTCCCATGTATTGCAAATTTAATATCTCATTTTTAGAAAACGAGTCACTTGAAATTTTCTCATATATGGCTTTGAGCTAACTGCGTTCATCAAATCCCAATAACAGCTTTTTGCAAAATCATTATTTATTTTATCGGGATAAGTATAATGATACTTTTGAGGATACCCGGTGTCTTCATAAACGATAGATCGCTGAAATTCGTATTGAAGATATTCATAGATACCCCAACGAATGTTATTAAGGAATTCTGCGATGGTGCTACCATGATAATTCAAGAGGTCAAAATGGAACTTCTGATAAAAATCATCCAAAACTAATAAGGCATCCTCATATGTGATATCTATGGTATTTCTTTTAAATAAACCGATTAATTCCTTTGCAACACCAGACAACCTTGAAAAATTATGCTTTGAAATATTACCACATATTTTGATGAAATCTATTCTTTTGATCGATAAAGTTGCGTTTGTATCAATAGAGGGCAACCACGTTTCAGTTTGAATCTCTTGTTCGAGCCAATCAATAAATTCCTGAGTAGACACGGCTAAATTTTTTATTGAATTGCTTTTGTTAAAGTTTGGTGATAGGCAAATAGCCCTCATAGCTCTCAAATACGATTGTTGTTCGCCGAGTACTTTTTCGTCAGAGCAAGAAAGAAAATCTAAAAGAATAATATTGAAGTATTTTTGATGAGTCATAGATTTAAAACGAATCTCAGAATGAGGATCGTTACCAAGTAAATCAATAATTTCAAAATTGACCATAGATTCAATAAGCCATGTAATGGCTTTTAGAAATATTACTTCTTTTTCGATATTATTGAATTTCATTTTGTTTGAAATTTTACAATTTTTTAATTTGCTATTCATTTTATAAAACCTAAATATTAAATATTTTTATTATTTTCCGACAACAATCATTAGCTGTCAAGCCACGTTTCACGAGAAATTAAACAATAGAGCAGTAGAAGACATAATCTGGAAAATTCGATTGATCAGTCATGGAAAAGAATACAGATGATCAATGACCTCGTCTTCGCTAAAGCTACGCAGGGCAGGCAAGCGAAATGAGATTGCCACGTCGTCCCGACGGGACTCCTCGCAATGACCGATTCGGCGGGGCAAGCCCCGCCCTACAGCTTCTTATTGGCAAAGAAGCAGGAGATTGCTTCGTCGCTGCGCTCCTCGCAATGACGTGGGCCCGTCTCACACGTTACGCTGAGGCAGGCAGATGCCTGGGAGACATTGAAGAGATTGCTTCCTCCTACGCTAAAAGTTTCGGATGACACGTCGCTTCGCTTGCAATGAACACAGGCTGGAAGCCCGTGTTACGTAGGCGGACACGCAGGTCCGCCCCTACAAGGGATTTTCTTTGCAAAATAGCCGTAGGCGTTATATAAATAGTCTTATAATAACAAGGATAATGATGCAAGGGAATGCAGATAATTGCCGATTGTCGATTGCGAATTGTCGATTGTGGATCGAAAGAAATTACGGATTGTCGATTGCCCCTTCGACTCGCTATACTCGCTCCCCCGATAATGGCATTCGGGGGCAGGCAGGGCAGGCGATTTCCAATTGTCGATTGGCGATTGAAACCACAGATTTCACAGAAAAGCAAAATTACAAATCACAACATTCCTTTATTAATGCGGGTATTGGCAAGTGGACACTGTTTGCTTTCTTCTGTTTAATTTTGGTTTCGCAGGGGTGGGCGGGACCAATTAGCATCAAAGAGGCGGGGGCGGAGCAGTGGCCGGAGCCGAATCAATATGGGTATGAGGGCTGGATTAAGACGCAATGGGGCGAGGGGTTTCCTTTTAATAAATATTGCCCGATAGATGCCGGGAATGGGGATAGAAGTCTGACCGGGGGAGCGGCGACGGCAAGCGCACAGATAATGAATTATTGGAAATACCCGCAAGCGATACGTTTTGCCGATGAAAACGGTTTGGGCGGGGACTCTTATGATTATCGATCGATTTTTTTAAATCCGCCGGCCGTAGTGACTATCAATATTGATGATGATGCGAATATCTTTGGTTTTCCATCGTTTGGGCAACTCAACGCGGCATTGGCGAACGTAAATTACAGCGGCAGCGAGAATGAAGAGGCGTATCTATGCTTTGCGGCGGGGATTAAGCATGGGACGGCTTATTCGGCAGGAGGCAGCGGGGCGGCGCAGGATGCAGGGGCATATAGAAATCTTGGGTATGGGTCTGCACGGCGGGGCGAGTGGGCGAAGAATCAAAGTTCAATTATTTCGAATATCAAGAATGGATGGCCGGTGCAGATACTTGTAACGAAGGCGGATGGCTCGGAGGCGGGTCATTCGATAATAGCAGATGGGTATAAGTCGACAGGGGAGTTTCATATTAATATGGGATGGGGAGGAACTGGTAATGGGTGGTATTTTCTGCCGGAAATTCAAACGACCTGGCCGAATCCGGAATACGATACAGTTAGTGATGTCATTTATGATATTTGTCCTTATTATGGGTGGAGTCAATACGGGGGCGATGAGAAGAATACATTTGGGACAACGTATCCTGTGCCGGCGAGTGAGCCGCAGGAGAAATGGTCTGTTACTATACCTGCTGAATCAGGAGGGTATGCTTATAACGGCCCGTTGATAGTTGGAAGCGGGGGGCGGGTGTATTGCGGATTTAGTTCGGTAGACCAGGCGCATGGGAATCATCCATATATTCATATTATTAACAAGGAAGGGACGCGGGAAGGCAGCATTGTTATCAGCGATTCGAACTTTTTAGTCGGGTCGTTGGCACAAAATAAGGGTGGTGACATTTATTTTGTGTGCGCATACGGGACGAAAGATACGCATAATAAGACGATTGTCTATAAGATAGCCGCGGGGACAAATGAGCCGGCGGCGATTTTTACACATAATAGTCCGGATGCGGGATGGCCGGATGAGGTGATGAAGATAGATAAAAGTGACAATATATATTTCACTATACGGCCGGTATATACGGGGGGCGGCGGGATTTATCACGGAAGCACGATATATTCGTGCAATCGTAACGGGAATTTGAGATGGCAGAGGTATCTTGGAGACAAGAACCAGGTTTACGGAAGTTTTTGCGCGGTTGATGAGACAAGAGGGCAGGTTTATGTAATTTGCAAGAACGTTGATTCGAAAGAGACGTTTCTCTTTGCTCTGAGCAATACGGATGGGGCGCTGAGATTTACATTTAAATTTTCAGATATAACATCAGCAAACTACTTTACAACGCCGGCGATTGGTGAGGACGGGACGATATACGTTGGACAATATACGAAACTATACGCGTTTACGCCGACCTTGGCGAAGAAGTGGACTGAGAAAGATTTCTCGCCGGCATATCTGAACAACAATATCGCTATCGGCAAGGATGGGACATTATATCTGGCGGCGGGCAAGATGGTCGAGGGTGTGTGGCGGCCGGGTTATGTACGGGCGATTAATCCTGCCGACGGGAACATAAAATGGGAATTTGAAGCAGCTCCATTAGGTGAGAATGATTCGACCGGGGATGTTTATGTTGGAAGTAATGGTATTGTTTTGGTTTCTTATCGATATTTAAGCGGAGAGCAGCGGCTGGCGGCGGTTGGGGACATGAATTCATACGGAGAAAAATTGTGGGATATCGCCATAGGCGGCGCGATAGCCTTTGGAGCGGGCAATACAGTTTACACTGTGCCATCGGGAGAAAATAATGTAATAAGGGCATTTTCAATTGGAGACAGAGGTGACCCAGAGGGACTTGCGATGGCATTTTTAAATAATAATCCTCCTAATAGGCCTTCTAATCCAACTCCTTTGGATGGAGATGTAAATAAGCCATTAAACATTGATTTGTCATGGACATGCTCTGCGCCTGATGGCCATGATTTATGGTATGATTTATTCTTAGGTAAATCAAACGGTGCTATTGGACCTATAGCTACTTATTTAACATCAACATCATATACAGTAAATTGGGGATTGGAACCGAATTGCAGTTATTCGTGGAAAATCGTTGCCACAGATGGTCAGGCCGTAACGCAAGGGCCGACGTGGGTGTTTTCGACAAGGCCTCCGCGTGCGATACGCACGGTTAAGTGCTATGCGGCCGGAGTGCCTGCGAATGTGACAATTGATGTGGAGCCGAACGTTTTAACCGGAGTCTATACAGTTGAAGACACGCCGCCGGAAGGATGGGTTGTCAGTGATATCAATGAGATGGGGAGTTGGGACAGCCAAAACAAGAAAGTAAAGTGGGGGCCGTTCTCTGATAATAAGAAGAGAAAACTTACTTATAAAGCGACCGCACCGGAAGGCAGTAATGGATGCAAGAGGTTCTACGGCGAGGCAAGCTTTGATGGATTAAATGAAACGATTTGCGGGGACAGGGAAATTTGTGAATGCTTGACGCATCCGGCGGACACAAATTTTGAATCATGCTTAATTATAAGCGAGGCAACAGCCTACGGTGCGTGCTGGAAGACAGGGTGCGCGTGGCCGATTGAACCTCATGAAATTGCGATTGATTATATTACGCTGGCGGGCAATCTATGGAAATTTGGTGAATGTTATGATTTTAACGGAGCCCAGCAGCCGCCAATGTGCTGGGTGCCGCGATTGAGCCCGGTTCAGGAGAGCGGTGTTCAGACGGATTTTAATGTATATTTACAAACGCTCAATTCAAATATAAGTTACGGCTTCGAGCCATGCGAATACGTACCGCAAGAGACGATTGGGGTTTGTATTAGTGTGCGGGCGGATATTGAAACGCAAGTGTATGCGGTAGAGGATAGTCCGCCGGAAGGATGGATGGCGGCAAACATTAATGAGGGAGGCTTCTGGGACAGCATTAACAAGAAGGTGAAATGGGGTCTATTTTTTGATAATCAGGCCCGGACTTTGTGTTATGAAGCGACACCTCCAATTAGTGAAGCCGGGACAAAGACGTTTTTGGGGATATATTCAGCAGACGGGAGCGAAATTGTTGTTAAAAGAGAAATAAATGAGTGTGTCCCCAAGACATGGTATAGGGACGATGATGGGGATGGATTTGGCAATCCTGCTAATAATGTTATCGCACGCAGGCAGCCATCGGGATATGTTTTAAACAGCGGGGACTGCAATGATGGAGATGCGGGGATTTATCCTGAAGCTGCTGAAATTTGTGATGGCAGGGACAACGATTGCGATGGGCAGATAGATGAGGGCGCCGGGGCGATGTGGTATCGAGATGCCGATGGTGATGAATACGGGAATTTCAATATCAGCATTCAGGCATGTTCAAGGCCTTCGGGTTATGTTTCTAATAATACCGATTGCAATGATGGTGATGCGGGTGTGCATCCGGGGGCAAGTGAGTTTTGCGACGGCAAAGATAATAATTGTGACGGGCAAATAGATGAAGGGCTTGGACAGATTTGGTGTCGCGATGCGGATGGTGATGGATTTGGTAATCAAAATAACAGTAAACAGGCGTGCTCGAAGCCTTCGGGATATATATCAGACAGCAGTGACTGTAATGACGGCGATGCGAATATTCATCCGGGAGGTACTGAAATTTGCGATGGGCAAGACAATGATTGTGACGGGCAGACAGATGAGGTCTGCGGCGGAAATCTTTGGGTTCACAGATGTGCTGTTAAAGCAGGAAAAGAGACAAATGACAATAAAGACTATATTGGTTTTTCAGGAATGATTGATGCTACACAAGAGGATTTTAACAGTGCAAGTGACATTAGAGTAAATATTGGAGGCATTTATTTAGAGACAATACCTGCTTCATCATTCCACGTTAAAAGCGGCAAATACTCATATAGTTACAAAATACCAAAATCTCAGGAAGGAAGAATCACATTTTTTGTGATTAATACAAATACGAGGAAATTTTCGCTGAAGGCACAGAAGGTTAATCTTACGTGTTTAAATTGTCCCTTCGATATAAAAGTTGAAATGAATAAAAATCAGGGTATCGATGATGTAAATGAGACTCTTGTCAATGGAAGAAAATTTATTCCTGTTCAATTAATGAGCAATTGCGAGGATTATTTGCAGGTTAAGACGGTAAAAATAAAATCCTATACATCGGCAGATTCGTTGTATGTAAAAGGGGGGATATCGCTGGGAAATCCTGCAAGCGCAATTGGTGATGTAAATTTGTGCAATACGGATTTAAGCCTGACTTTTGGAGGACAAACCTTCACAATACCGGCAGCAACTTTTAAATCAAGCGGCAGGAGAGGATATAAGTATGTTTGTAAAAATGTAAAACTGGCGGATGGGGGAATCGCAAATGCTGCAATCGATTACGGCAGGTGGAGTTTCTCAATCAAGATAACCAATACAAAGGTTAACACCAAAAGCGGGAGGGCCGACGTGAAATTAAATATTGGTAGTTTCAATGAGCAAACTGTTTACGATTTAGGTTTTTAACCACTGATTACACAGATTACACTGAAAAAATGATAATTGATCATTGATTATTGATGAATTTTTAATAATTGTCACTATGGGTCCTCTGTTCGAACCCAAGCAGCTGCTCTTCCCCGATAGCTAACGAGAAAGCAACCATCGAGGACAGGCGGGGATTTTCGCTTTCCAACTACGCTAAAGCTACGCTGGACAGGTCGCTGTGGGTTTTTATTGACAGTTTAGATAATATGTAGTTAAAATGTCACTTTATATATGCAATAGTTAGGACGTAATCTGACACTTCTGTTGGAATATAATGATTAGTCGGCACAGCGTAGCGCAGGCCACGACGAAGCCGGAGCGAAGCTGTGCCGACGACGAATCAGAAAGGAGTGTCAGAAGATGACTATAGAACAAAAGGTTATCAAAAACAAAGTCGGACTGCTCAATTTGGCCAAGGAGCTGTC
>CAYSKP010000179.1:0-25081 GCA_964431645.1 uncultured Pirellulales bacterium | reverse complement strand
CCGGACTAAAGCCGAGCACGCTTGAAAAAATTTGGGGCCTACCATAGGACCCCGCCTACTAACCTTATCGGGAGGCTCTGCTTTCATAGCTTATCCGTGGTTTGATTTTGTGTCTTTTGGGTCTTTGTGGCAGTGGTTCGTTTCGGTATAGTTTGGGATATATTGGGGGTCATATCGATATCATTTCGATGCGTTTGTCATAGGTTTTGGCACGTCTAGTCACCTCTTTGCAGCAAATTTTCTTCGCGTTTTTGACCTTGAATGGTAAAGTATTGGACTATGTCCAAAGGAAAATTAGACCAGCTTTTATCCAGGCATGTCGTCATGGCCGATGGCGCCATGGGCACAATGCTGTATCAGTCCGGCGTGTTTATCAACACCTGCTTCGATGAGCTTAACCTCAGTAATCCCAAGCTCGTAGGAAAAATCCACAAGCAGTATATCGACGCCGGCGCCGACTTCATCGAGACCAACACCTTCGGCTCAAACGAAGTAAAACTCGCCAAATACGGCCTCGCCGAACAAATCGAAAAAATCAACGCGGCCGGCGTCCAAATCGCAAAACAAGCCGCCGCAGACAAGGCCCTCGTTGCCGGAGCCATCGGCCCCTTAGCGCCTAACTTCAAGTTATACAATAAGTTAACTCGCAAGCAGGCACTTGAAGCCTTCAAAAAACAAGCCCAGTCTCTTGCCGATTCCGGCGCCGATTTTCTCATCCTTGAAACCTTCTCCAATACCGACGAACTGCTTTTGGCCATCGATGCCGCAAGTGATACCGGCCTTGAAATCGTCGCGCAGATGACAACCACCGAATTAAATGAAACACCTTACGGACAGAAAATTGAGGAAGCAATTGCGCAAGTATCTGCAAAAAAGCAAGTTACGGCTGTGGGTCTTAATTGCTCAGTCGGCCCATCAGCGATGCTCGCGGCACTCGAGATAATCCGCGCTGCAATCAATAAGCCCATTTCCGTTCAGCCCAACGCCGGCCTGCCTCGCCAGGTCGAGGACCGGATGCTTTACATGTCCACGCCGGAATATATGGCCGAATTCGCCAAGCGCTTTTACGAAAAAGGCGCACGCATCATCGGCGGCTGCTGCGGCACTACTCCGGAACATATAAAAGAAATGGTGCGTGCCGTTCGTGCAATCGATAAAGCCGCGACATCAAAAGCTCGCTTAAGCACAATAACAATCGAAAAGCCCAAACTTGCGGAAACCAAAGAAAAGCCTCTTTCAGAGAAATCCAAATTCGCAGCAAAACTGTCGGCCGGACAGATAGTTACAACAATCGAAATCACCCCGCCAAAAGGTATCGATATTGGTCCAATTCTTGAAAAAGTGAAGCTTTGTGCGAATTTAGGTATTGATGCGATTAATATACCCGATGGGCCCCGGGCAAGCTCGCGATTATCGCCAATGGTTACCGCAATTAAAATCCAGCAGGCCGCAAATATCGAATCGATACTGCATTTTTGCTGCCGTGACAGGAATTTAATCGGTATGCAATCCGATATCCTCGGCGCATACGCAATTGGTCTAAAAAATCTGCTGGTCATTACCGGCGACCCCCCAAAAATGGGCGATTACCCGCAGGCAACCGGCGTTTTCGATATGGATTCAATCACCCTTACAGGTGTAATAAAAAATTTGAACAAGGGCATTGACCTTGGCGGCAATCAAATAAATCCGCCGACGTCACTTGTAATCGGCGTCGGAGCAAATCCCGTCGCAACCGATATCCAACGAGAAATCGAAAAATATGAGCTGAAAGTCATGGCCGGAGCAGAGTTTGCGATAACTCAGCCAGTTTTTGATGCAGATACTTTATTTAATTTCTTAGATAAAACAAAAAAATTTAAAATACCGATTATTGCTGGAATTTGGCCATTTACCAGTTTGAAAAACGCTGAATTTATGGCAAATGAGGTGCCGGGTGTGGTTGTGCCGCCGAAACTGCTGGAAAGAATGGCCGCCGCGAAAACTCAGCAACAGGCCAAAATTAGAGGCATTGAAATTTCAAAGGAGCTGATAGATAAGATTAAAGATAAAGTCGCGGGTTTTGCTGTATCAGCCCCATTCGGTAATGTCAAAATCGCACTCGCCGTATTAGGCAAAATCGGTATAAATCAAATCTAAGTTCTCGATTTTTTTGATTTTGCCGCAACCGAAACCGCTTCCAGAATCTGTCCTGATAACTGGCTGGCATGTGTTTTAGCCGCAATATCGCCAAGCGTGAGAACTCCAACAGGCTTGTTGAAAATATCAAAAACTACCAGACGCCTTATCTGTTTTTCCTTCATCAGGTCGGCGGCATGCTCGATCTCATCTTCGGCCGAGCACGAGACAATCTCGGGGCTCATGGCGTCTTCAACCGTTACGCTTTCGGCATCTTCTTCCTCTGCAAGAACCCGCACAACAATGTCCCTGTCTGTTATCATACCGATAATCCGGTCTTCCTGGCTAACGGGCAGAACACCAACATTAAGCGATTTCATCTTTTTTGCTGCTTCGACAATACTTTCTGACGGTTCAATCGTTTCGAACTCTTCAGTCATTATGTCTTTAACTTTCATGATTATGACTCCTTTAATTTTTGCCTTTCTGATTCCGTGAGAAGAAAATCCTTTCGTCTCTGCTAAGATTTACGGTATAGTTCAAACTGATTTAATGGGATGATTGCCTAAATATAATAAGATTAATGCCCATAGATTAAAAATGCTGTTGCGGCGGTCTTGATAGTGCCGAGACAATAGTTAAAATCACTAAATTAAATGAAAAATAATGCAAAACAACTTGAAATTGAGCTGATTGCCATAACTCCTGATAGTCAAAAGCTTATCGAGCAGGCCGGCAGGACCTGTTATCTAAGCTTCGATAAGATGGATGATAATTCACAGGCAGGCTTTATCAAACGGCTGATAAAGATAGGCCATGAATCACCCCTTGAACATGCTTACGCGACTTTCAGGATTAAAAACTGCTCACGGGCAATGACGCATCAATTGGTCCGGCATCGTCTTATGGCAGTATCGCAGCAGTCACAAAGATATTGTGATGAGGAAGACTTTACATATGTTGTGCCCGAAAGTATCCCGCCGGATCTTATTGATGAGTTCCATAATGATATGCAGACAATTCAGGAGATGTATAAGAAATGGCGTAATAAAGGATTAAAAAAAGAGGATGCCAGATTCGTTTTGCCGAATGCCTGCACAAGTGAAATTGTAGTTTCAGCCAATTTTCGCGAATGGCGGCACATTTTAACTGTCCGGACGGAAAAAGGCGCACAATGGGAGATACGAAAAGCGGCAAAAATAATAATCGAGATGCTGAAAAAAGAAGCACCTGCGTGCTTCGAGGATATTATTCACGAATAATAATTTGGAATAAAAAATGAAAAAGCTGATTCTGATTTCTTGTTTATTGATGATAGGCATTGCAAATGCAGCTATGCCCGATGCAAACGATTTTGCTAAACTGCGGTTCGAATATGCCGCATTACCGCAAGTAGAGCTCCATTGGGCTAATAATCATGAGCGTAAGAAATTACTGGAGTTATATCAATCCAATAAAAAGAAATTCGCCCAGGAGGCAGCCAAATGGCTTGAAAAATGCCCCGTGGATGCAAGAATCCATATGCTGATGGGAAATGCGTTAAGTGATTCGGGCCGCCTGGCAGAATCTGCAAAATACAGATACTATTATTACGGATTGATGCAGTCCATCATTACAGAACGAGAAGGCACTTCAAAGACATCAGCTTTTAAGATAATTTCAATAGATGAGGAATATACTTTATTGAATTATCTTAATGCTAAAGTTTTAAAGCAGCGCTCACAAAATATTTATGATATTTTTGAAGTGGAAATAAATAACAAAAAGAAGGAAATTTATTTTGATGCAGCCCTCCCCCTTAGAGAACTTCAGGCCAGTCTAAAGGATCGAATAGACTCAAACAGCCCAAAAGAATCAACTGAACAATCAGGAATTTATTTAAGATAAGCTAATAATTCATTCAAAAACTGCCAAACGGCATCTACTGAGGCAATTTCAACGCGTTCACCGGGTGAATGGAGGTTTTCGATAGTAGAACCCACAGAAATCATTTCCAGCCCGGGAACTTTTTCACCTATTACGGCCGGTTCCAGGCCGGCATGAACGACAATTATTTTCGGCTCTTTTTTATTTATCTTCTTGTGTATAAATATTGCTTTTTTCATAAGTGATGAATTGATGTCCGGTTTCCATGATGGATATCTGCCTGATGTAACGGCCTTAGCTCCTGCTGAATTTGCAAAAGAGGTGATTTTGCCGGTCAGTTCATTCATTTGAGAATTATCAAAGCTTCTCTGCATTGTTGTGATTCGAAGTATATTCTTATCAGCTATAGTCTCGATACGGGCAAGATTATTGGATGTCTCAACAACTCCCTTAAACTCCTCGGACATTCGATAGACGCCTGTCGGCAAAGCATTTAAAAGATTTATTATTTCTGATTTATTATTTATGATTTTTTGCGCCGGTGATGCTGCTTCTATCAATTCAACTTTAAGATTAGGGTCTGTTTTAATGTCCTTCTTGAATGATGATTCAACATCGCAAATCAATCGATAAGCTGCATCAATTTGGGATTTTTTGAGCAAAATACAGGCGCAAGCGTCTCGCGGTATTGCGTTGGCTGCCTTGCCCGCATCGATTGAACAAATATTTAAATCAAACTGCTGATTGAGCCGCTCGAGTGCTGCTGCCAAAATCTTTATGGCATTAGCCCGGTTTTTCTTGATATCCACACCTGAATGACCGCCGAGAAGGCCAGAGACTTTAAAATTAAAACTTTTTAAATCAGAAGGCGCATCAATAAAATCCAGCGGCAATGTAATTTCGGTCTGCTCGCCTCCTGCACAGCCTGCAATTAACGATTTGTCCTCACCATCGAGATTGATTAGGTATTTACCTGTTATGAAGCCGGGCTGCAGACCATTTGCTCCTGTAAGGCCTGTTTCCTCATCAACTGTAAAAAGCAATTCAAGCCTGGGATGAGGTATTTTCTCCTCAATCAGCGCCAGGGCCAATGCAGCACCGATACCATTATCAGCACCCAATGTTGTCCCATTAGCGCTAACCCATCCATCCCGCTCAATTAGTTCGATAGGGTCTTTGCTGAAATCGTGTCTGGATTCAGGCATTTTTTCGCAGACCATATCAACATGGCTTTGCAGGATAACCGCAGATGATTTTTCATAACCTTTTGCCGCGGGCAATTCGATAACTAAGTTATTCACTAAATCAGTTCGAAAGATAAGTTTTTTATTTTTGGCAAGTTGTTTTAGGCATTCTATAACGGGACCTTCGTTCTTTGAGCACCTGGGAATTTGACTAATTTGCCTGAAATAATGCCAGACCTGCTGTGCCTTTGCATCTTTTAAACTTAATTTTTGCGGCATATAAGTACCCCAATTATGATGACTTAAATTTAAAATTATTAATTATAAATCAAAAATAAGAATATCCCCGGTGAGATTCGAACTCACAACCTTTGGCTTCGGAGGCCAACACGCTATCCAATTGCGCTACGGGGACCGGAACTATTTTTAATTAATTATTTATTATTTATTGTTTTAAACAAGCAAAATAATGCGTGAAGTATGTTTTTTAAAGCACCAAATCGTCGGATTTTCTGAAAAAAAGCACTTTGAATATGCTATAATAGTTTTTTATGGTTGAGGCGATGAAAAGAAAAGAAAAAAGCTGTTCATGTCAAATTTTAGCGGCATTACTGATATGTGTAATAGCTCAAATGCCTGTTTTTGCCAAACATGAAGGCTGGCAGCGTGAGGAAGTAAATTTGCGGGCAGGCGATGGTTCTGTGATAAAGGCAATAGAATATCCGCAGAAAAAGCTGCCCCCTATGGCCAAAAACAGGAGTGCGCAAAAGCCGGAAAAAAAGTACATTTTGACTAAAAAAATTCAGCGAAAATCAATCCGCCTAAAAGATATAGCTGCATCCGAAATTGTACTAGCGAATTCAATAGATTCTCCGGCCGTAGATGGTTTCACGCCTTGGATTGCAGTTTCTATTACAAATGCAAGGGGAACCGAAGATGAATTCGAGGCAGAAACTGAGGAATCGGTTGTCGGAAGTTTCCTGACCGGACATCCCGAATCAGATTATATCATCGGTATATATGATACTGGGGCAAGCGCACATGTTATGGGTAATCAGGCGGGTAATCGAGTTGGATTATTCACATATGATTTAATCACCTCAAATCCGACAACTGTAAGCGGAGTAACCGGTTCAGTTGAAGCATGGGTAAGCCAGCCGATAGGCGTTTTTATCGGCAGCCTGGACCAGATAGAACCGAATGGATTGCTTTGGGACAGGTCAAAAATGATGGGACAATCGAATGTAGCGATTATGGTGGGACAAGGCGGTGAGCCAGTTGATTTACCGACTGCGATCGGCTCGCCTATGTCGGTTTATTACACTGCCACATTCGATAACACAAGTATTGTTACCCGAACAAAAGACGGCAACGATTACAATTGCCCTGCGATGCACATATATCATCAGGATGACTCGGCCATACCGACTTACTCAAACATGATACCCTTGGAATTGCGGCCATTAGGAGCAGCTTCGGTTCAGTATATTCCTACAATAACCGGCGATTTTACTTTTGAGCCCGTAAGTCCGTCTGTGATAATAGGGACTTCATCTCAAAGCGTATTTTTTGTTTCCAGTGTCGACCTTTACGATAGAACGTACTCAGCTATAGATAAGACGAGATTTATGCTCGATACCGGAGCACAGGTAAGCGTCATCGGCTCAAGAATAGCTGCCAGGCTGGCACTTAATCCGGCAACCCCTGAGTTTCAAGTTGAGATTGAAGGAGTAAACGGAGAATCGATAACGGCTCCAGGTTTTTATATTGATGCAATTGATATACCATCACTTGGAGAATGGCTCTCGTTTACAAATATTCCTGTAATCCTGCTGGATGTTTCATCGCCTGAGGGAGGGACAGTTGACGGGATTATCGGGATGAATCTGTTTACGGACATCAATTTTACGCTTCGAGGCGGCGGTATATTTTTACTGGATGACCCCGCCATTGAATATGAGCCGATATTAGGACTACCCGGAGATATAAATGGAGATGGCATTATTGACTGGCTCGATATTGATGCCTTCGCTGATAGCTGGCTTGCGGCAACAGGTGACCCGAACTTCAACTGGCGTGCTAATCTCGCAGCGGATGGAATAATCAATTTTTTTGATTTCGCCGTATTCATGCAAAATTGGCATTAATTTACAGAAGCTCCATCGTGCCTTACTCAATCTTTCCCCTGATTTGACAGAAAACCCTTCTATGGTTACAGTATAGGAACAATATGGCCGTGCTGATTGACATAGTATATTTGATTGCGCTTTTGGCGGTAAGTCCTGTAGCGATTTACCGGCGGTTGCGATATGGGCGATACCGTGCGGGATGGGCAAACCGCTTCGGAAGGATAATCCGAAAGCACCCGGATAAAAAATGCATATGGATTCACGCGGTAAGCGTTGGCGAGGTAAACGCCACAACGACACTTATCAAAGAACTGGAAAATAAATTTGCTGATTATGAAATCGTAATCAGCACGACAACTGATACAGGTTTTGCGCGCGCAAATGCTCTTTACGGCAATCGCCAGAACATCTTTTATTTTCCAATGGATTTTTCAGCAACAATGAAAAGAGCATTTAAAAATATCAGGCCTGCAATGTGCCTTTTGATTGAGCTTGAGGTCTGGCCAAATCTTGTGCGAATCGCAAAAAGAAATAATGTCCCTATTATTGTCGTAAACGGCAGATTAAGCGAGAGAAGCTTCAAAAGGTATAATCTGATAAAAGGTATAACGAAAAAAGTGTTTGGAAATGTCACGCTTGCACTTGTGCAAAATGACCAGTATGCCGAAAGGTTCTGCAAAGTCGGTGTCACAAATGTAATTGTCACAGGCTCTTTAAAATATGACACGTCTTTAATTACCGATAGAGTTGAAGGTTCGGATATCCTGCAAAATCAGTTATTCGGAAATAATCTGAAATCATTATGGGTCGCGGGTGCAACCGGTAATGATGAAGAAAAAATTATTTTAGATGTTTACCGCAGATTAATTGAGCAAACGCAGTTCGCAGATTTAGGGTTGGTGATTGTCCCCCGAAAACCTGAACGTTTTAACGAAGTTGCAGACCTGATAAAAAAAAGTGGATTTGATTTCTTACGATACAGTGAACTTAAAAGTGACCCCAAATTAAAAATAGAAAACACAAAATGGAAAATTGTTCTTGGGGACACGATGGGAGATTTGAGGAAGTTTTATTCACTTGCAAAGATAATTTTTGTTGGCAGGTCACTGGTTCCGATGGGCGGCTCGGATATGATGGAAGCGGCCGCACTTGGCAAATGCACAGTCTTCGGCCCATACGCATTTAATTTCAAACAAACGGTTGATGATTTACTGAAAGCCGACGGCGCTATCCTGGTTAGAAATGGCGATGAATTATTCAATGCGATGAAAAAGTGTCTGACTGATTCTGGATATGCGAAAAGAATTGCTCAAAATGGACGCGAGATAATCAGAAAAAATCAGGGGGCGACTTTAAGAACTGTAACACAAATCTCCAAATTCCTAAAATAGCTGCCCGTCTTTATTATCAGCTCCGCAGTTTTTTGTTTACAGCTTCGATATGAGCCGGAGTCGTGCCGCAGCAGCCGCCGATTATAGTTATGCCTTCGGAATAAACTTTCTGGGCAGCTTGTGCAAACTCATCGGGAGTCACTTTATAAACAGCCTTGCCATTATCCAATTCTGGTTTTCCGGCATTGGGTTCGGCAAAGACCAGAACTTTCGAATTTACTTTTTTTGCGGTCTCGATATAAATCTTTGCAAGCTCGACATACTCATCGAGACTCGTAGTTCCGCAATTAAAGCCAACGGCATCAGCACCGGCGCTAACGAGAGACAAAACAGCGGTTTTAACATCGACTCCCATCATAGTCCTGAATTCATTGCCCTTTTTATCGAAGGACATTGAGGCAAGGACCGGCAGGTTTGTGCCTGAATATTTAACCGCCTCAACAGCGACAATTGCTTCATCAATAGCACCCATTGTTTCAATAATAAAGCCATCGACACTGCCTGCAATAAGCGCGTTTACCTGGTCTGTAAAGATTCCCCTAAGCTGGTCGGGTTTCAAGCTGCCGACCGGTTCGAGGAAATCACCGCTTGGGCCTATATCACCGAGGACATACTTATCTTTTCCGGCCGCCTTTCGGGCAAGCTGGGCTCCGGTAGTATTCAAATCCGCAACACGGCTTTCCAGACCGTGACGGGCAAGAGCAATGGAGTTACCGCCGAAAGTATTTGTCAGGATTGCGTCAGCACCGGCATTGAGGTAATTTTGGTGAATACGCATAACCAGCCCCGGTGACTCGAAATTAAGCAATTCGCCGGGTTTATCCTGGTCAATATCGAGATTCATTAACTGCGTCCCCATTGCACCATCGAGCAAAAAAAATCCCTTGTGCAATCTGTCTTTTAAATTCAGCCTGGTCACAAAATGTTCCCTTTAAAATTATGCGTTTAATAAAATTAATGTTGTCCCTGTTCAACAGGTTTGCCGTCGATTACCTTATAAATGTGATTAAAACCTCGCGCAGGCGGCCTGACAAACAGCCTTTTTCGCTGCTCGATATTCAAATTCAAAGGTTTGATGGATGAAAGAGTAATCTGAGCACTATCGCCCTGTCCCGATTCCAAGTAAGCATTCAATTTTATTTTTGAAGGGACAAGATATCCCTGCTCAAGTTTTTCGTATTCTGTAAATTCGGCCTTGAGACTCATATCTCCCGAATCATCAAATAGCTCTATTTTTCTAACTATATAATCACACGGCTCTATATATATTTTGCGGTTTATAATGCCGTCTTTATTTCGTAAAATCAGGAGGTCTAAATTATTTTCATGTTTAAATTGCCACCCCTGCTGATTGACATCAATGCGTCCAAATGCCTCAAGAATCAGATTCGGACTTGTGCTAAGCCCGCTGAAATTTCCCGCCTGTGACCATTTTCCGTACCAGTATGAGCTGACCTCCTTGGGCTTGAGCCAAAACCAGAATTCATCGGCATTCGAGCCAAACACAAGGCCTGTCGCATCGAAAGCTACATCTCCCTGGAGATATATTTCATAAGGGGGATTTATCCACAGCTTAATCGGAAAATTTTCTTTTCGAATTTTTTTATCTGCGTGATACTGCAAAAGGCATTGCCCTGACGCACGAAGAGAGATTATTTTCTCGCGGCGCTCATTTAAGGTTTTAAGCGATTCACTTAAATTTGCTTTGCCGGGACAACGCCGAACAGGTTGAGATCCAGGTTGAGCGGCACAGCCGGCAAATAAGAGCAAGCTCAACAGAGATATTGCTGTTATACGAATAACATTCATAAATCTTTATAATTCTCCCTGCAGAATCTGGCCCATTTGCGAAGTAAGCTGAGCGACCTGTTCTTCGCCCAGATTTGGGTTTATTACCTCGGCGAAATCCTGGGTGCCGCTGATTCTCAATCTCCAGATTTCCTTTCCATCCTGCGTTCTCGATGAGTCGTATTTCAGGCGGCGTCTTCGCATTAAAACAAGTGTCAGGACAAAACGAAAATTAATCTTCTCCTGCTCGGTCTCGGCCGCTAATCTTTCAAAAAACACCATCAGCATGTCATCATCTATGAATAATTGTTTTTTTTGCTCCGGTGTAGGCAATTTTGTCTTCCAATAGCAAAAAACTTCGGGCTTTTGCTCGACCCAAGCTTGGACAGAAAAATCTCTTCTTGCAAAACCCTGCTCAGTCTGCACCAAAGCAGCGTAATATTCCTCACCCGGCTGTATCTCTCTGCCGGTGGCACAGCACTGGCCAAGTGGTTTATCTATTGCCCAATCATCCATTTCGCCTCATCTGTTATTTGCGTTTCAATCGTGCATTTCACTATACAATTAATCACGTAATTGTGCCAATTCTTTTACAAGCACATCAACAAGCTGCTTTATTATATTGGCTGAGAAATCGAATTTAAGTCCGGCAGCACTAAATAATTCGGGCAGCAGACGCGAACCGCCTAAAGATAGACCTTTTCTAAAGGCCTGTAATGCGGAGCTTTGGTCCTGGCGGGAATTAGTCCATAATTGCAAGGCGCCTATTTGCGCAATCGCATACTCGATATAGTAAATCGGGCAGATATAAATATGAAGCTGCCTTTGCCACAAAGAGGCGTGTTCAGCATCGAGACTTGACCAGTCAAAAAGCCCTCCATCAAAACGATTATGAACCTGCAGCCACGCCTTGTTTCGTTCATCACGGCTGTGTCCCGGATGAGTATAGAGCCAATATTGGAAGGCATCGATTGTCGCAATCCATGACAACACATAAATAATTCCTTCAAGCTGCTCGGCCCTTGCACGGCGACAATCATCTTCGTCGTAGAAAACCGAAAGGAAACGGCTGCCTAATAATTCCATACCCATCGAGGCAACCTCGCAGAATTCTATGGGGGCATGCCTGTATGAGAAAATCGCCTGGTCAACGGAGGCCAATGAATGAAATGCATGTCCCGATTCATGCAGCAAAGTTTCTACATCGCCGTGGGTGCCAACCGCATTCGAAAAAACAAAGGGCTTTCCTGCTTCTGTGAGAGACTGCTGATACGCACCCGGCGCCTTGCCCTTGCGGCTTTCGAGGTCAAGGAGGCCTAATGAATCAATCGTCTTAAACTGATCTGCGAAATCAGGGCAGATTTCTTTGAATATTTTTGCGCAGCCGGATTTGAGCTGGCTGACTGTTTCAAAAGGCTTCAACGGCGGGCGGGCCTTGGGGTCGACAGGATTACGCATATCGAAATCCCACGGCCGCAGCGTATCGCATTTGAGAAGCTGACGCCTTACATTCCCTATTTCTTTCAAGGCGGGGACAACAATCTGTTCAACAGCATTATGATAATTAACGCAATCCTGTATTGTGTAATCAAAACGATGATATTCTTTAAATTTGTATTGGAGGTAATTGTCAAATCCGGCATTTTTTGCAATTTGCTGTCTAAGAGAAAGCATTTTATCGAGAATATCATCTATCGAGCCGGCATCCTTCAGCCGGCGCCTGCTCGATGCCAACCAGGCATCACGGCGGATGTCCTTATCGGGCTCAAGAATAAATTTTCCCATTTCGGGCAATGTCCGGGTCTGACCCTGAAATTCAACCGTCATAGCCCCGCATATCGTTTGATACTTCTGACTGAGAAGCTCTTCCTGTTTTTGAAGGTCAACATTTTCCTGCCGGAACAACTCCACATCTGCCTTTGTATTTCGAACAAGAACATTATACTCGCCAGGTTGAGGTGTGAACTTCTGATCAGCTTCCAGGAACTTTCTGTCGAGCTTATCGTCATATGGTTTAATCGCTGGAATTACAGTTTCAACAAATTTCGTGTAATTATCCGCATGCGACTGGTTGTCTGTGAAACATGTCATCAGAATATAAAGAATCGACTGCTGCTGAAAAAGGGCGGCAGCTAATTCTGAGCGGTCTATTAAAAATTGCTCAAGGTCTTCTGTGCTTTGAATCTCTCTTTGATTGAGTTTTTCATAAATTGAAGTGACCTGTGCAGCATCAGTAAGGTCTATTACCTGAGGGACAAAGCTGCGAGGCCGATACGGCTCAAGCTTTGAGAAATCCAGTGCATTTGATGTATTTATTAAATTTTGTTTATTTGAAGGCATGGCTTTACTCTTTTTCAAATTTAAGATGTTCACATAAATTGCCTATGGTAACAGGTCCAATCCCTTTGACATTATCGAGGTCATTGCAATTGTTAAATGCAAGCCGGCCGGGGTTATTTTGCTGAAACTGCTCGCGATAATTTATTATTGCGTGTGCCCTTGCAGGCCCAACTGACGGCAGCAGCATTAAAGCTGAAACAGCAGCAACATTAGGGTTTATTTTGCTTTCCAGCTTGATATCAGCGGTAATACTTTTTTCAGATAATGTATTAATTGCAAATCCCAGGCCGCAAAAAAAAGCCAGACCTGAAGCAATAATAAAACCAATTACCTGATTCCTGTTCATTTATTAATATTATCTGCCGAAAATGCGATCGTGAAATCTTTTTAATACAAGACACGATTCTTTGGGTTCGAGGTTTGTGGTCATCAGTCCGCTATCCGGTATAAGCTCATCTGCGGAGTCAGTGAAATTTGAATACATAATCCCGTCAATACAGGCCTTGCTAAGCGCTATCCTGTAAAACTGGTCGAGCCACTCGGCCTGTTTAACATTGTCCCATGATCCATGCCATATACCTGCCGCATCAGTTTGCTTGTCACTGCGGCTGGGGACCTCAACCTGTGAGATATATAACGGCCGTGATATAGGCGCAAAATAATCGATTATCGCTGATATCTGCATCATATCACGAACATGCATTCCTGAGGTATCCGCGCCGAATCGCATTGTAAGGCCAAATGCGTCAAAATTTATTCCGCTTTGAATTATCATATCCATATACACCAGCGGCGGGATAGTATCTGAGGTTTGTCCGTAATATTCGCCCCATGGATTTGTTACTTCAATTATCCTGAGTGCCCGTTCGGAAATAGCCTTTACTGCCCTGTTGGCCGCACGCGTTATCTCAAGGACTTGCTCAAACCCGAATCCGAAATGATTCCATGCATTGAGGCCTCTGATAACACACCACGTTCGAACCATACCGCCGTATCTTGAAGCGGCCGCAGATACAAATTCATATGCTGACTCGCGAATTTTTTCGAAATCTGGCTCGCCTTCGAGCAGCCACTTAGGAAGATATTCTTTTGTGAAACAAAGAAGCGGACCTGCGCCAACCGCAAGCTTTCTCTTGCCTAACAGGCTTATACAGGCATCGAGCTTTGAAAAATCGTATTTACCTTTTTCCAGCTCAATTTGTCCCCAATTAAAAGGGACCATCGCAAGGCCAAATGTGCCCGCTAATTGCTCAAGGTACGCATGATTAGCAACCTGTTTGGGGTCTACCCAGCAGCCAAGACAGCCCCTGCCGAAACCATGATTTTTGCCGCGAGCGGCGAAATGCAGCTTAGCCTGTTTGGCGGCGAGATTTTCAGAGAAAACCATTGCTTTTTGAAGAGACTGGTCAGCTAAGATTGAGCAGGCAGGGCCATCTGAAACAGACTGAATTGCCTTTATAAATAAATCCTGGGCCTGGTTGTAAACGTCAGCGGAGTCTTCCTGGTCCTCGAAAATTGACCAGTCCTCACGTTTGTTGATAATCTGCATAAGCCGGCCGCGTGCCAATTCGAGATTCAGATTGTAAGGCTCAGGCCTTTCGGGAAGACACGTAGTCGGCAAGAGAACCTTGCCAAATCCCTCAACAGGCCACAACAGCGCCACTCCTGCTGTTTCTTCGCTTGGCTTGTAACACTCCAGGTTGCCGTCCACAACACTTACCTGGGCCTTGCGAATCGCCATTCCATCTGAGCCGAACATATAAGCACCATGTGGGGCAAAATCGGTTACCGGCTTACCATTGTTAAAAATCCGAAATCTCAATGTTCTAATCCTTAAAAATCACCGCGTGATTATAACAATTTAGCTTTGCAGGGCAATGAAAGTTTCCCATTTTACCGACAATCAGCAAATATAAAATTTTTAAAAAAATCATACCTAAATACAGGAATTTTGATATAATTTCAATATTTCGAGGGACAGAAAGATTTGAGAGGAATAAATTTTGTGAAAAGATTTTTTCTTTTAATATTATTCAGTTTATTCGTGATCCAATCCTTCTTTTGTTCTGCAGCCTTAGCAAAAACAGTTTCCTCTAATACCGCAAAACATATAGTCAAAGGATTGCTTTCCGGCCAGTCAAGGCCAATGGAAACCCTGTTTGGCAGTGAAATTGATAATGCGACAACATTTACAGATTCCAATATGATGCCTCTTTACCATATTATTTCGCTGAAACCCTGCGGTTTTGTTATCGTCTCGGGCGATGATTGTGTTGAACCGATAATCTGTTTTTCATCGGCAGGCACTTACGATTTATCCGAACAAAACCCGCTTGGCGATTTAGTCAGCCGGGATATACCCGCGAGGGTCACATTAACCCGGACTGTTGAGGCTAAGGTGTTATCAGGTATCTCGATGGAAAAACTTACCAAACTGGAAATAGAGGTTCGCAAGTCTGGACCTAAAGCTTTCGATAAATGGAAAGAAATGCTAAGTGTTGGCAGCGGTATTCTTCCTGCACCTGGCAAAAGCAGTGTTTCAGATGTTCGTGTTCCTCCTCTTCTTAAGACTAAATGGGGACAATATAGCGTCTGTCAGCAAGCATGCTTCAATTATTACACACCGCCCTATGACCAGGGAAATACATTGAACTATCCTGCAGGATGCGTGGCTGTTGCAATGGCACAGTATATGCGGTTTTGGCAATACCCGGTATCCGGCGTCGGGACACAGTATTTTACGATTTATATCGATGGGTACCAGCACTCAGCTCATCTTCTCGGCGGTGACGGTTCAGGCGGAGCATATAACTGGAGCCGCATGCCTTATGTTCCTGATTGCGTAGCAACTGAAACGCAAAGAAAGGCAATCGGCGCTCTGGTTTACGATGCAGGTTTAGCCGTTGGAATGGATTACAGTTCGCTCGATAACGGGGGCTCCGGCGCATCTATGTTTGATATGACTGCCGCGATGGTTGACACATTTGGCTATGATAATGCTATATTGGGTTACAGCCCTAGTAGTATCGGCGGCACCGCGCTGCAGAATATGGTAAATACAAATCTCGATTCCGGCAATCCGGTTATATTAGCTGTTGGCGGTTACGAGGGCGGCCATGCTGTTGTGGCTGACGGGTACGGCTATCAGGGTTCGACGATGTATTACCATTTGAATATGGGCTGGGACGGCTTATATGATGTCTGGTATAATCTTCCGAATATTGATACAGATTATTATTCATTTAACACTGTTGACGCTGTTGTTTACAACATTTTCAAAAGCGGCACTGGTGAAATTATCAGCGGCCGTGTTACCACTGTTGATTCAAAGCCGATTCCAGGTGCAATTGTAACTGCTGTAATAGATGGCGGCGGCGAAACATATCATGCCGCAACTAATACAAAAGGCATTTATGCCTTTGTCAAAGTTCCTTCGGATTCCATTTATACGCTTACAGCAGTCAGTGAAGGACACATGTTTTACCCGCAGGTAACCAATACGGGTCTCTCATCTGATGGCGAATCAATTTCTGGAAATTGCTGGGCGAGAAACTTTACTTCGCTGCGGGATTTTACAATCAGCAAATGCACTGTAAGGGCACTCACTGATTATGATGACTATATTTCAGTTTCTGGAAAAATCAGCGCATCGGAATATACCGTTTCATCCGCCGATGAGATTGTAGTTGACATAAATTCCGCGGATATGGACAGCCATTTTGTTTGTGCTTTCCCGAGCAATTCAACTACTCTTAGGAATGGACGATTTAAATGCACCCTGAGCGGCATTCCACTATCGTTTGCCCTCAATACAGAGACACTGAAGTTTACATTTAGAGCCCGAGATGTTGATTTGTCGGGCCTATCGTGCCCATTTGAAATTAAAGTTGAGATTGGCGGTTTTGATGTAGAAACAGTTCTTGATGAAACAACAGTCAACGGCAGAAGGCCGATACCGATAAAGCTTTTAATGGGGGTAAAAAATTCGTTGCGGGTCGATAAGACGAAATTCACACGCAATGGCCAAACAGGCAATATTTCAAAAGCTGTCGTTAGCGGCGGATTCTCGGTTAAAGAAATTGATGATGCGAATCTGGCTGTTAATGATGTCAATATTACTGTTGGCTCGCAGGTCTTAACAATTCCGGCAGGCAGTTTGCGATTTTATAAAGGTAAATATATTTGTTCGAAGGTACTATTGCCGAATGGCGAAATTGCCTGGGCCGTTTTCGATTTCAACAGATGCACCTTTAAGCTTACAATTAAAAATACAAGTTTCTCCGCTCCCGCCGGCACAGCGGACTTCAGCATCGATTTTGCTGATTTCAATGAAGTTGAAAAAGTCCTTCTGCCATAATCGGTTTTTTGTGAAAAACAGTTGAAGGTAATGTACATGAATCATGTATTTTGTGCAATTCTGATTGCAGTGTCAATTTCGATAACGGTACAGGCCAAATATTCCGGCGGCTTGGGCCAAGCAAATGATCCTTATCAGATCGCAAACAGGACAGACCTTCTGGCTCTTGCAGATGATGTAAATGATTATAACAAATGCTTTATTCTCACCTCGGATATAGATTTAGACCCCAATCTCCCCGACGGTCAGGTCTTCACAACCTCAGTTCTAGCCAAGCCAATAAAGAATGGCTCCCCCTTTGTAGGAGACAAATTCTCGGGCATTTTCGATGGCGCAGGCCATAAAATCAGCAATCTGACTATTGATAATAATATAGCTCCGATCCATGACTACATTGGTCTGTTCGGGAGTATTCATAAAGCTGAAGTAAAAAATCTTGAATTAAGCAATGTGATTATTACTGGAACACCGTATAGCACTGATTATATTGGAGGGTTGGCAGGGTCTATTTCCGATTCAAACATCAGTGATTGTAATATAAGCGTCAATATTTCGTCTGAAAGTTCATTGTATGTTGGCGGGCTTGCGGGAAACAGTTTAAATAATAACATCAAAGATTCTAATATTATTATAGAAATCAAAAAGACATCAACGTATACGGGGGGCATGATTGGAAGCAGTATCAATGATGTAATCAGCAATTGCCAAACAGCCGGAGTTGTATATGGTTATATTAATTATTTTGGCGGCCTGTTAGGAACTTGTGAAAACGGGATAATTACCAATTGCTCATCAAGTTGCACAGTTACTGGAGGTGAAGATACCGGTGGCCTGATTGGAAGCAACTCCGGCACAATTACTAACTGTTTCACAACTGGTTATGTTAATGGTGGAAGCAATCTAGGAGGTTTTGTCGGGACAAACTCAGGTGTAATCAATGATTGCTATTCATTGGGAAATGTTGATGCTGATTATGGAATGTATATCGGTGGATTCGCTGGAAGAAACTCAGGTATAATCTTTCATTGTTATTCATTGGGAAATCTTCGTGCTGATGACATTTATAATATTGGGGGCTTTGTTGGATATAATGATAATAATATTATCAATTCTTATGCAAAAGGATCTGTATACGGGTTTGAAGGTAGTAATTATTTAGGCGGTTTTAGCGGTGAGAATGATGGAAATCTAAGCAGTTGTTTTTGCACGGGTGACGTTAGAGGCGGATTCGATTCATGGGTGTCGGGAGGATTCGCGGGATTCAATTCTGGAAATATCAGTAACTGTTTTTCAACAGGAAATGCTTCTTCAGACTTCCCAGTTGGTGGTTTAATAGGAAAAAACTACGGCAATATCATTAATTGTTATTCAATCGGTATTGTCGATACAGCTATAGATTATACAGGGGGGTTGGTGGGACAGAATGATGAGAATATTGAAGATTCATATTTTCTCACGAGCAGCGGACATCATAATGGCTTTGGAAAGCCGCTTACAAAAAATCAAATGAGGCAGCAGCATCATTTCAAAACCTGGGATTTTACAGGTGAAACTTTAAATGGCGCAAATGATATTTGGATGATGTTTGAGGATGTCGATTATCCTAAGCTCGCCTGGAGTTTCGACGGCAACTGCCCGATTTTTATAAAAAAATGCAGCGTAATTGCACGTGACGAGAACTACAATTCGATTTTAATTACGGGCAAATTGAACGCAGACAATAATGATTTTCTATCTGCACAAGAAGTCAAGATTACAATCGATTCTCAATACCAATTCGTTGCTTACATGCAAAGTTTTGGCATTTATAGCGGGGGTACTTTTATCAATAATAAATTTCGGTCTGAGATCATCAAGTATTATCTTTGTCCAGGCTGCATTGGTAAAATATCATTCAAGTATGATACAAAAACAAAAAATTTCTTCTTTAAGGAAAACGACGCTGATGTTTGGGGATTTTCATCTCCAATGAAACTCCAAATTGATATTGGTGATTACAATGCGGTGACAACCATTGATGAATCAATCGTAAACGGCCGCAAACCAATTCCAATAAAACTCCTCACTGGTCTTAAAGATTCAATTAGAATTGATAATTCGAGATTTTCACGTGATGCCAATTACAATATAATAAGATTCAGCGTTAAAGGCGGTATTTCTCTGAAAAATGTCGAGGACGCAAATCTGTGTGCTGTCCCGCTCGATATTAATATTGGATCAAATGCTTTCATAATCCCTGCAGGCAGTTTCAAATATATTAAAGGTAAATATGTTTGTTCGAATGTGTTATTATCAAATAGCGAAGTTGCCTGGGCCATATTTGATTTCAACAGATGCACTTTTTATATTACAATTAGCAATACAAATATCCGGCTTTATGGCAGCGAAGACTTCAAAATTGAATTTTGCGATTTTAGCGAGCAAGCAGAGGTTCTTCTGCCTTAAAGCAGCTTCAGAGATTAACTGCAATACCCCGGCTGCGAAGGTATTCTTTAATTTGAGTAATTGTGTAGCTTTCGAAATGAGTGATTGAGGCCATAAGGACGGCTTCGGCGTGGCCATCCACAATGGCATCATAAAGATGCTCGAGTGTCCCCGCCCCGCCTGAAGCGATTACTGGAATGGTTACGGCATCTGCCACAGCACGGGTTAATTCAATATCATAGCCCTTCTGAGTCCCATCGGCATCCATACTTGTAAGAAGAATCTCGCCAGCACCGCGCTTTTGTCCTTCGATGGCCCATTCGACTGCATCTATATCTGTTGCCTCAGTTCCCGCTTTTACGGTGACTTGCCAGTGACCTGTCCTTGTTTTTGAACGGCGGGCATCAATCGCTAAAACTACACATTGATTGCCGAAACGCTGCGCGGCCTTTGTAAGAATCTCGGGATTTTTTACAGCGGCCGTATTTACCGAGCATTTTTCAGCCCCGCTTCGCAAAAGCTCATCCATCTGGTCAACTGAATTAATGCCTCCCCCTACCGTAAACGGGATAAATACGTTTTCGGCTACTTTGCGAACTAGTTCGACAATGGTTTTACGCGAGCGAATTGTCGCGGTGATATCGAGAAAGACAAGTTCATCAGCGCCATCATCACTGTATCGGGTTCCAAGTTCGACCGGGTCGCCTGCATCTCGCAGATTCAAAAAATGAACACCTTTTACGACACGGCCGTCTTTGACATCCAGGCATGGGATTATTCTTCGAGTAAGCATCAGCTTTTCTTTCCTTCGGCAATATCAGCGAAATTTTGAAGCACCCCAAGGCCCTGTGCGCCGCTTTTTTCAGGGTGGAATTGTGTGCCGTAAATATTACCTTTTTGAATGTATGCAGGCATTTGAAAACCGTAATCTGCGTAGGCAACTTTAGCCGTTTTGTCAGTTACACTGGCACAAAATGAGTTCGCGAAATAGAAGTGCTTTTCGCTTCCTAAACTGGCAAATAGAGACATATCCTCGGAAAAGATTACCTTGTTCCAGCCCATGTGAGGTATGACCCTTCCGGGTGGAATCGCGATAACATCGCCGCAAACAAGGCCAAGGCCGTTGTGTGTGCCGAATTCGCAGCTTTTATCAAAAAGCATCTGAAATCCGACACAAATACCAAGCAGAGGTTTGCCGCCTTGAGCAAGGTTTTTGATGACCGAACCCAAAGAACCAAGGGCATTTACCGCAAAACCGAAGGCAGCGACACCGGGTAGAACCAATCCTGAGGCGGATTTGATTTTGGCGACATCGCGAGTCAACTCAACCGGGCAGCCCAGATGCTCAAAGGCATTGCAGACACTTTTTACATTTCCAACATTATAATCGATTACTGCCAGCATTTTGAAAATCTATCATTAAATGACTACAAATTCAATTAATCAAATCTTATAATCTACTTTAGCAGATTTGAATTGCCTGTCGAACATAATCACTTTACAATCAGTATCTTATGAAAAAAGGCCTTTTAAACTGCTTGGCCGGGAATTTCAGTTCGATAACAAACGCAAGCGTCCCTAAAACAGCTTATTTACTATTGAGGGAATAAAAATGTGCGGCATAGTGGCATACCTTGGTCAAAAAGAAGCTCAACCAATCCTGATAGAAGGATTAAAACGTCTTGAATACCGCGGTTACGACTCGGCGGGATTAGCTATTATGAGTGACGGCATCGTCAAAGTAAAAAAGACCAGCGGCCGGATAGCTGCCCTTGAGGCGATTCTTGATAAATCCCAGCCTAAAGAGACCCTCGGACTTGGACATACACGCTGGGCCACTCACGGCGCTCCAAACCAGATAAACGCCCATCCGCATCTCGACTATACAGGCAAAATAGCCGTCGTCCACAACGGAATCATCGAAAATTATACGACACTTAAAATCTGGCTGCAAAGCGAGGGTGCAACTTTTGTCAGTGAAACCGATACCGAGGTAATTGCAAACCTGATTGGATATTTCTACGAAAAATGCGATGCAGGATCGCTAACGAAAAAACCTGAAGGACAAAACAGGTTCGAATGGGCAGTCCAAAGGGCACTGCGGGAACTGCACGGAACTTACGGACTTGGGATATTATGCGCAGGCTGCCCTGGTACATTCATTGGCGCAAAAAAAGGAAGCCCGCTTATTTTAGGAGTCAGTGACGGAGAATATATCCTGGCCTCAGATGCGGCGGCTATTGTTGAGCATACAGCCAGGGCAATTTACCTTTCAGATAATGAAATGGTAATTGTTACAGCGGATGGATTTCATACCAAAACAATCGACAATATTGCGGTAACCAAATCACTTGAGAATATAGAATTTTCGCTGGAACAAATAGAACTCGACGGCTTCAAACATCACATGCTCAAGGAAATTTTCGAGCAGCCCAAAGCATTGGCTACCTGCATGGGAGGCAGGATTGACCCGCAAAACGATAAAATACATCTCGGCGGAGTCCATGACCAATTGCGGGCGATGACACATATTAAACGGCTGATTATCACCGCCTGCGGGACAGCATTTCACGCAGGCCTGGTAGGTGAATTTTTATTCGAGCAATTGGCGAGAATTGCGACCGAAACCGAATACGCCAGCGAGTTCAGATATCGCAATCCTATAATTGAAGATGATACAACTGTTATCGCGATAAGCCAGTCCGGCGAGACGGCAGATACATTTGCCGCGGTTGAACAGGCAAAAGAACGAGGCGCAACTGTCCTTGGTATCGTTAACGTAGTCGGCTCATCGATCGCACGCGCTACAGATGCGGGAGTGTACCTGCACGTCGGTCCTGAAATCGGGGTAGCCAGCACTAAGGCGTTTACGGCTCAAGTTGCGGTATTAACAATGCTGGCGATTGAACTTAGCAGAAGAAGGCATATAAGCAGCGATGAAGCTACAAGATACATCAAAGAATTGATTAAAATTCCGGGTAAAATTGCAAAGATCCTCGAACAATCGGAACAAATTAAAAAAATCGCAGAGGCGAATATTAATCAGAATAACTGGCTGTTCCTTGGGCGCGGAGTCAATTATCCTGTGGCACTCGAAGGCGCTTTGAAACTAAAGGAAATAAGCTATATTCACGCAGAGGGATTGCCTGCCGCGGAAATGAAGCATGGCCCGATTGCATTAATTGCTGATGGTATGCCCGCTGTATTTATTGCCACTAACGGGCCGCAATACGAAAAAATAATCGGAAATATTTGTGAGGTCCGCGCCAGAAAAGGCAAAACTATCATCGTAGCCACCGAAAATAACGAGCATATCAAGCAATATGCCGATTACCTGATAACAGTCCCCGAAGCTCCCGAATTACTGCAGCCGCTTTTAACCGTAGTGCCGCTTCAATTGATGGCATATCATGCGGCCGTTCTTCGCGGCCACGATGTCGATAAGCCGCGAAACCTCGCAAAGAGCGTCACTGTCGAGTAATTCGATGAGATACTTGAGAATAGATGCTCGATACCCGAAAATCAGTATCGATAAAAAAGGGTTCACAATTGTTGAGCTTCTCGTGGTCATCTCGATTATAGCTGCCTTAACTGCGATACTTTTACCTGGTTTAGGCAAAGCTCGGTCAATGGCCAGGAAATTAAGCTGCGGCTCCAATCTGCATCAAATTGATATTGCAATGCATATGTACATCAATGAAAACAAACAGACGTATCCATGCGCTTCGGACCCTATTGCCAAAAAGCTGCCGACAGATCCCAATGTATGGCTTTGGATGGGACGCGGCTGGCGCAGCTTCATTATGCCTTATTTTGGCGAAAACATAGACATCAATAATCCATCTGTGCTTAAGTGTCCCGGTGACCAAACAGCAGCTCAAACATACGAAGCCACAAGTTATTCTTACTCGATGGCTTTCTATCACAGCCCACAGCAGATTGACAAAATGGCTTATTTTGAAAAACATGATGAGCAATGGGATAGTAACAAAAGCAAACCTTCTGTTCCACAGGAGGCTGATAGGGTCGCTTCACCAGCAGGAAAAATAATTATAGGAGACTGGTCCAGTAACCATTTACGCACTGTTGAAGACGCAAAATGGTGGCGCAGGGGATGGTGGATCTGGGAAGGAAAACGAAACTATCTGTTTGCCGATGGACATATTCGTCTTATCGATGCAAATGATATCAAACCTGCCAGAGACGGCAATCCCAATCCGAATGTAACGATCCATGGCATAGAGGGCATCGATTGGCCGCAGTAATCATTCAGTCTTTATATCTTTAAATTACTCATATTGACAATTGTCTCAATCTATGTTTGATTATTCATAAGAGGTGAAAAAATGGAAAAAAATAAAATCGTCGCTAAATTATTTCTAACCGCGTTATTAGCTCTAACATTGACCGGCTGTAAAAGCGATAAGAAGCAAAAAGCAGCAGAAGAGGCCGCTGCGGCAAGAGCGGAAGTTGTTAAAGTTAAGGCGGAAAATGTTCAGTTAAAAAGCCAAATCAGCTACCTCAATGAAAAGTTAGCCGTAGCCAATCAGGCCAGGGATAATATTCAGGATAAATTTAATAAATTGATTGAAGATATAAACATGTCGGCTACCGGCACCCAGGACATTGAAGATGAAAATATAAAACTCAGGAAATTGCTTGCCGAACAGTTAAAAAAATCCAAAGAAACTGAAAAGCAGATTGAAATGTTAAAAACAGCTGTTAATGAACTGCAGACAAAAATTGAGCAGCAGAAACTTATTCAAAATCAAAAACCCGAGCCAGAGGACGAAAACTCAATCAGCAAATGACTATATTTAATTGCTGCCCAGTTTATTGGTAATATAATTGACTATAGAATCTACTGTAAAGAGGTCGCCCAGCTTATTGATATCCGGATTATATTGAAAATCCGTTAAATCTGTATGCGGCATTTTGGCCTTCAATTCAGCAAGCCCTTTAGATGTAAATCTGCCATTACTTACGAATTCCGGATTGTTCATCAATGTTTCGACAGGGAAAAGCTCTTCACGCGGGACTTTTATATTGAAAGATTTTTCCAGTCGAAAGACAATATCTAAAAAATCAATGCTTTCAGCTCCTAAATCTCCCATTAGTGTCGTCTTTCCTGTAACCTCCTGCTCATCGACACCCAAAGCATCAACAAGGACATCCTGAACCCTCTGGAAAACCTGCTCTTGCGCGATAGCCATATTTTTCTCCTTTTCTTAAGATCCCTCTTGTTAGCCTTTATCCGTTTCTCGCCTTATAAATCTACCTTATTTAGCCTTTTTAAACAATCCCCATCTTTTAAAAAATTCTTTACAAAGAGAATGGTTAAACTATAATTTATGTGTTTCGCAGGGACTAGCCGCAAGGATTAAAAATTTATTAAGAGGAGAAACTTAAACATCTATTCAGGGCAAAAACTTTTTTTAATTTCTTTTTTAGGAGGTTAGGAAATGAAGAGAAAACAAATTGTTT
>CAYSKP010000178.1:0-15384 GCA_964431645.1 uncultured Pirellulales bacterium | reverse complement strand
TTCAATTGCTCTCCCTACTCCCCTAACAAGCTTTGAAACCAAAATAGATGTTGCTGCTACAATGCTCTTCTGTTTCGAAGCCAGCCTATTAACCCTACGCCTAAGCCGCAGAGCAGCACAGCGGCAGGAGCCGGTGCCTTTGGCATTACAGGTATAATTGAATCATCCGAGTCATTCATCCGGATTTGAATATTATCAAGATTTAGATAAGTTATTGGTCTGGATTTGCCGGATGCTTTAATAAGCTCAAAATCAAGCCAATATTTTTTTCCAGCCTGAAGAGATATAACAGAAGATTGAGCATTCTGCCATTCGCCCGGATTAGTTTTGGAGCCGGTAAGGCCAGTCCCTGATTTTGCAGAAAAAGCATTCAAGAGAGTCGTCCTTTTACCAGTGCCTATATCGACATCGAAGACATTATCCTTTGCGGGATTGATGTCTGTGCCGATATATTTATAATCAAAGCTGACACTGTACAGCCCTGTTTTAGCGGCTGTAAATGAAATTACCATACGGCTGTTTCTTTTACCCATCGACTGACCCATTTTTACATAATCATTAGAAGCGCCATAACGGGTCCATGCGGCATCTCCAATCTTTTTCCAATTTCCTTTAATAAAAGGATTGGTTTCGAAAGTATCATTGAAAGCCGCAAAAGCCGGTGTCGCGGTAAAAATTAGAAGCACTGTCACGAAAGTCAACTTCTTCATATTCTTCTCCCAACCGTTTTTATAAAGTTTTTGTTTCCATACTCACTTTATTTTTCAAAGTTTAGTTCACATACTTATGCGATATCATGACAAATTTAAAAAATCCGTCTATTGGCAGTGTGCTTAATTGATATCTCTATAATGCTTACCAAAGAGCAATAAATGCTCCTGCTTTGCCCGGGTATTTGGGCAAAGCAAGAGCTGAAAAGGTGTTAAAACATTTGTCTACGGCGCATCCATCCAATTAAGGTGATACCAATACCACCAAGTAAAACCGCACCTGGTGCAGGAATTATGTTGTTGGTTTGGCCATTATTTACAAACGATTCACTGCCTTCATCGGCAAAATTTATGACATGGATTCCAAGACGCAAGCTTCCATTGTCGAGATTTGTCAGAACATCATTGTAGCTCGAGCCTGACTGCAGGTTTGTGAGGATTCCAACCTGTTCGCCGATATTGACGCCATTTTGGGGTTTCGGATTTACAGCCGATGCAGCAAAGTCGCTCACAAATGGCGGGCTTATGCTGCTGCCGGCAGGTAAATTGATCGGAATAGCACCGGGAACGAAATTCACGCCGGACCCATTTTGAATCGATGCAATACCTGTAACCAGGCCATCATCGAAATAGATTTCTGAGATGGTCGATTGCTGCGGGCCGGCGTTAATGAATGTAAACAATACTTGTCCAGCCGATGGATTAGTTACTTGAACAGACATTTGAGCTTCACCTATTGCGACATCAACGGCGCTATTCGAAGTAATTGCATCGAAACTATACGTGGGCTGGGCGAAAACCACTGGACTTGCCCCAAGCAAGATGCTAATCAAGAGTAAAGTTTTAATGTTCTTTCCCATATAACATAACTCCTTTCTACTTTTTCTGCTATTTAAACTCATGCTTTGCCTTAACAATCCAGGCAATTAATTTGAATTCAATAATGTCAAGACCGATAAAGGAAATCCATTGGGAAATTATTAAATGCTTTTCGAAAATTGCTTATGCAGGTATTTAAGATGCTTTGCTCAAAGGATTTAAGAGATTAGAATTGACGAAAAATATCACGAAAAGTCCTTTGTTTTTTTAAGTTCAAGAATTTTCAATTTTTTATAAAGGCAAAAATATGTGTTTTCGCTGTAAAATGGCTGATATTTCGGAAAAAGATGGCGGGCTTGAAATATTATTAATGATGGCCTAAAAGCGAACTGAGAGGAAGAATTAAGTTTTTTGGAAATGGAAAATAAAAAGGCTCTTGCCTTGCCTCATTTGGGCAAAGCAAGAGCTGAAAAGGTGTTACAACATTTGTTTACGGCGTATCCAGCCAACCAAACTGATACCGATTCCGCCGAGTAAGATAGCGCCGGGAGCAGGGACTATGTTGTTGTTAGTACTGCCATTGTTTACAAACGACTCACTGCCGCCATCTGCAAAATTTATGACTTGAATTCCAAGACGCATAGTTCCGTTGTCGAGGGCTGTGACAATATCGTTGAGAGTTGCCCCGGACTGCAGGTTAGTGACGATTCCAACCTTTTCGCCGATATTGACGCCATTTTGAGGTGCCGGGTTTTTAGCTGATGCAGCAAAGTCAGCCACAAATTGCGGGCTTATGCTATTGCCGGCTGGTAGGTAAGCCGGGGTTGCACCCGCAACGAAATTCACACCCGTATAATTTTTAATTGATGCAAAGGTAACAAGGCCATCATCGAAGTAAATTCCAGAGATGGTCGATTGCTGCGGACCGGCGTTTTTGAAAGTGAACAATACTTTCCCAATCGCCGGATTTGTTACAGTAACTGACATTTGTGCTTCGCCAATGGCTACATCAGTACTGCTATTTGAGGTAATAGCATTAAAGCTGTAGGTCGGCCCGCCGAAGACTGCGGGCCCGGTTCCAAGCAAGATGATAATCAAAAGCAGCGTTTTAATGTTGGTGTTCATAAAAAAAACTCCTTTCTACTTTTTTTAATTCAAATTCATTAAACATGCCTTTAACGAAGGCAAAAGTATTTGCGTGTATAGCTAAGATGGGAAAGGCAAGTTTATCAGGAGTATGACTAAAACCTTCTCTGAAAATCCTTATGGATGTATTTAAAACGTTATTCGTAAGCTATTTAGGGAACAAATATCCAATTGCAGTTATTTAAAATAAATTAGGAGAATTTTTAGTGAAAATTTTAAGTAAATATAAGAAATCAAAATAATTAGAAAAAATGCTCTTGCTTTTCCGGATACCGGCATGAAAGCAAGAGCACGAAAGAAGTTTTTAGAGCATTTGTTTGCGGCGCAGCCATCCTATAAGGCTAATACCGATACCGCCGAGCATAACAGCGGCGGGAGCGGGAACTACCGTTTGAGGGGGTGCGGTTGGAACGTTTATAAAAGACTCACTGAAGCAATCAGCAAAACCCTGAACATGGATTCCGATGCGCATGGAGGCATTATTGAGGCTTGTAATGACATTGTTGAACGTTTTTCCGGACTGAAGGTTTGTAAGGATTCCGACCTGTTCGCCGGGATTTACACCGTTTGGCTGGACGGGAGCAGTAGCTCCAGCAGAAAGATTAGCGGTAAAAGGCGGAATTACACCGGCAGCCCCGGGCAGATTCGAAGGCGTTGCAGGAATAGCGAAATTAACGCCGGTGCCATTTTGAATTGAGGCGATACTTGTAATCGGGCCATCGTCGAAATAAACCTGAGTGATTGACGATGCCTGCGAGCCAGCATTTTTGAAGGTAAACAATACTTGTCCCGCCGAGGGATTAGTTACCTCAACAGTCATTTGAGCTTCACCTATTGCAGTATCAGCACTGCTGTTTGAAGTAATTGCATCAAAACTATAGGTGGGTTGGGCGAAAACCACTGGACAGGCCCCAAAAAGAATAAAAATAAGAAGCGTCGCTGTTATATTTTTTTTCATACTCACTCCTTTCGATTTAACATTAATAATCTGCCGCCATTACTTTAAGGCAACTTTTTGCTATAATATTGGCGAGAATTACTTAAACATCAATAAGGAGAAAGCGTAAAAATTTTTCGAAAAAGCTTAGTGATGCTAAGATTAAATTGCAATTGATTTTGAGGCCGGCAGGATGAATTCGGGAGGTTTTAATCGGAAGAATCGAGGATACTCATAAATGCTTCCTGAGGGATTTCGACTGAGCCGATATTTTTCATTCTTTTCTTACCTTCGCGCTGTCTTTTGAGGACCTTCATTTTTCTAGTGACATCACCGCCGTAGAGCTTGGCAGTGACATCTTTTCTGAAAGGCTTGATTGATTCTCTGGCGATTATTTTTCCTCCGATAGCTACCTGCAGAGGGATTTCAAACTGGTGACGCGGTATCGCCTTGCGCAGGCGGACGAGCATTTTACGTCCCCTGTTTTCGGCTACGCTGCGATGGACGATAATAGACAAGGCATCAACTGCGATTTTATTGATAAGGATGTGAATTTTGACAAGGTCACTGGCCTCGAAACCTATAAATTCATAATCCATTGTCGCATAGCCGTGACTGATACCTTTGAGAAGGTCATAGAAGTCATAAACAATCTCGGCAAGAGGGGCCTTGTATTCAAGCATAACACGGTTTTGACTGAGGTAATCTGTTTTAATGAGTTTGCATCGCCTGCTTTCGGCAAGCTGCATAATGCCGCCGATTGTGTCTGTTGTGGTAATAATCTCCAGCCGGACGAAAGGCTCACGAAGTTCTTCTATTTTGGTTACGTCAGGCAAGTCGGCGGGAGAATCTATTTTAATGGCCTGGCCATCTGTGGTGAGGACTTCGTAACTGACGGTTGGGGCGGTCTGGACGACATCAATATCGTTTTCGCGCTCGAGCCGCTCCTGGACGATTTCCATATGCAGCAGGCCAAGAAACCCGCATCTAAAACCAAAACCAAGCGCGGGTGAATTTTGGGGGATAAAAGAAAAACTTGCATCATTAAGGGCGAGCTTGTCAAACGCCATGCGGAGTTTCGGATAGTCGGTATTATTGCCGGGATAAAAATCGGAAAAAACCATCTGCATCGGGGGGACATATCCGGGCAGCGGCTTTTCAGCGGGAGCCGAATCATCTGTAATAGTGTCCCCTATGGTGACATCGGAAAGCTGGCGGATATTGGCAATGACATAGCCGACCTCACCTGAGCTTAGCTTATCCACCGGGGCCATCTTGGGAGTTAATTTTCCAAGCTCAGTGATCAGATGAGTTCTGCCGGTGCCCATAAACCTGATTTTCTGCTTTACGTTCAACTGGCCTGAAAAGACCCTGACATAACAGATGACGCCGCGGTAATCGTCCGCTTCGCTGTCAAAGACAAGCGCAGCAGGGGGCTTATCGCTGTTATCGGCAGGAGGAGGAAGCAAAGTTACAATGGCATCGAGAAGCTCCTGAACACCAATACCTGTTTTAGCGCTGATGCGGAAACAATCCTGTTTTTTGATGCCAAGGACATGCTCTAATTCTTCGCCGGTAATATCGGGCTGCGCGGAAGGAAGGTCGACTTTGTTTATTACTCCAATTAATTCGGCGCCGACAGAGGTGGCTAAGTAAGCATTTGCAACTGTTTGGGCCTGAACACCCTGAGTGGCATCGACGACAAGAAGTGCGCCTTCACATGCGGAAAGGGCACGCGAGACTTCGTAATGAAAATCGACATGGCCGGGGGTATCGATGAGATTTAGCATATAATCCCTGCCATCGTGGCGGTAATTCATTGTTACGGCCGAGGCCTTGATGGTTATACCGCGTTCACGCTCGATATCCATGTCGTCGAGGAGCTGGTCTTTTTTCTCGCGGTCGCTTATGGCGCCTGTGAGTTCCAGAATTCTATCGGCCAGGGTGCTTTTGCCGTGGTCGATGTGGGCTATAATCGAAAAATTTCTTATTAGTTCTGTGCTCATAATTTAGTATTCCGAAAAGCTAATGCCATTTTGACTGAAGGCTCAGCCTTCGGCTCGCTCGAAATGACAATCTTTACTGATTTTTAAAGCAAATAATAAATATAACATAGCCGCGGCGAAAAAAACAGAACCATTAAATATCTGAAAAATCGCAGAGAATCGAATCGGCGATAGGCAATGCCTTTGCCGACAGATAAATTTGATTTTTATTCACCCGAATCAGGCCGGACTTTTTATTTTTACTGATGGAACCGGCAAAAAGTTCCATCGCATTAAAGCCGGTTCGTTGTTTGTATTCTTTGAGGTTTATGCCGCTGCGTCTGCGGAGATTCAAAACCGCGTTTTCACAGGCAATCTCAATCTTATCAGGAGATTGCGATTCCGCGATTGGATTATTATTATTTTCGATTGCCTCAATATATTTTTTTATATCTGCGATATTAAGGGTGCGGCTTCCATTCCAATATGAGCCGGCGGCAGGGCCGATTCCGATGTAAGGATTATTGGCCCAGTAATTCAGGTTGTGCAGGCATTCAAAGCCGGGCTTTGCAAAATTTGAAATCTCGTATTGTTTAAAACCGGCATTTTCAAGCTCATCGATAGCCTTTTCATACATCTGACGGTCGGTTTCTTCATCAATTGCCTCAATTTCGCCGGATTCTAATGCTTTTTTCATAGGAGTATCTTCTTCATATGTTAATGCGTATGCTGATATGTGCTGGATGCCGGAATTGATTGCGACAGTTATACTGTGTTTCCAAGACTGTAAAGATGAACCAGGAATGGCGAAAATTAAATCCAGGCTTATGTTTTTAAATCCAGCTTTTTTTGCGAGTGAGACTGCCCGGCTGATGTCTGCAATGGTATGCCTTCTGCCAAGAAAAGCTAATTCATCCTGATTAAAGGATTGGGCGCCGATGGATAGGCGATTTACACCGACATTATGGAGTTTATTTAAAATCTTATCATTAACTTGGCCGGGATTGACTTCGATGGTGAATTCTTTAGTTTTTGGGCAAATAGAGGCAATTTGATTAATTAACAACAGCAATTGTTCTTCAGGCAGGCAACTCGGGCTGCCGCCGCCTATATAAATAGTAAAAAGAGGTGTCAGGAACCTTTTTTGATTAAATTCTGAAATAAGGGCGGAAACGAGGCGTTCGGGATTATAATTTACTAATGGCTCGGAGTAGAATCCGCAATAACGGCATTTGGATTGGCAAAAAGGGATATGTACATACAAGCCAATCGGCCAATCGCCGTCATAACGATTTAAATCATTTTTTCTGATTTTCATATGGTTATATAAATGTAGATTTGCTTTCAAATCTAATATATTTTCGGTCCTTAAGTGACTTGCACAGAAAATATACGAAATCGGAGGCTTTTTTAGGAGATTTTTTATTGACCAAAAGCAGAAAATTATTTATCATCTTCGCCTGTTTGCCGATGCTACTGCTGTAAAGCAGTGACTATTTCCTGGTTGTCGCGGCGGTCGGGACAGTCAAATAGGAATAGTCGAAGGCATAAGTAAGAACCTATAAGAGGTTTGCCCTGTAGTTTTTATAGACAACTATGGATTTTTAACCAGGGTGGCATAAGGCAGTTTAGCTACATTAGCCCGGTAAGTACCGGGGTAAAACAGAAATAGCGCGGAGAAGTAACCAGAAAATAAACTTTAGCAAGGCGTTTTTTGAAGAAGTAATGCAAAAATCAGGACAATATATCAAAAATCGAAATTGCCGCACCGCGAATGAATTGCGGTGCAAAGGCAATTTTAGTTTTGATATTTGATTTTTTGCTTTTTACGCTCAATTTTCTCCGCATCGCATTTCTTTTTTGACTATAAGTTATCCTGCCTTTTGTTCCCTCAAATTATAGGTTTTGGATTTTGAATATTTTATTGGTTAGAGGAAGGCGAAAGATATGGATACTATGTTAATGCAAATAGATGTTACCGCTATCATCGCCGTAATTGCCGGTCTTGGGGTAGGAATGGCCCTGACGTTCTTTATTTTTTATTTCATCAACAAAGCGAAAATAAAGACCATCCACGAGGATATTGACAGGCAGTTAGACGGCGCCAAAAAAGAAGCGGAAAACATAATCAAGTCGGCACAATTAGAAGCAGCAGCCGAGACAATCAAGAAAAAAGAGCAATTTACAACAGAAGCCAACCACATCAGGTCGGAGCTTCGTGAAACTGAGCTTAGATTAAGCAAGCGCGAAGACACAATTGACAAGCAGGTTGAGCAGATTCGATTGAAAGAAAAAACCCTTGAAGAGCAGGGTAAGGAAATCGAAAGAAGAATCAGCAATATTGACATTAAAGACAAGCAATTGGCAACTGTAATAGCCCAGCAGAAAAATCAGCTTTTGAAAATAACCAGCATGAGTATGGATGATGCCAAGGAGATGCTTCTCAAGCGGCTGGAAGATGAGTGCGAGCTTGAGATGTCTGGATTGATTCAGCGCAAGGTGGAAGAAACCAAAGAGATTGCGGCAGAAAAAAGCAGGGAGATAATCAGCACGGCCATTCAACGTTATGTGGCTGAGCAGACTTGCGAGGCGACTGTGTCGACCGTGGAGATTCCAAATGATGATATGAAGGGCCGAATCATAGGACGCGAAGGCCGCAATATCAGGGCGTTTGAAAAGGCAACGGGTGTTGATGTGATTGTGGATGATACGCCTGGAACGATTGTGGTAAGCGGATTTGACCCGGTAAGGCGTGAGGTTGCCAGGCTTTCTATGGAGCGGCTGATTCAGGATGGACGCATTCACCCATCGAGAATTGAAGAGCTTGTCGCACAAACGAAAAAAGAGATAAACGCCAAGGTCCTGCAGATAGGCAAGGATGCGGCGGTTGAGACGAATGTCCGCGGATTGAATAACAGGGTTCTAAGCACGATTGGCGCTTTGAATTACCGGACAAGCTACGGGCAAAGTGTGCTTCGGCACAGCGTTGAAGTGGCATTTTTAGGACAGGTTATGGCCGATGAGCTTGGGCTCGACGGCTCGATAGCAAGGCGAGCGGGTTTGCTTCACGATATAGGCAAGGCGCTGGACCATGAGATTGAAGGAAGCCATCCCGTGATAGGGGCGAATTTCCTGAGGAGATTTAATGAGCCGTCGATAGTTCTAAACGCGGTGGAAGGCCACCATGGCGATATACTTCCTGATAACCCATATACACCATTGATTGCGGCGGCAGACGCGATAAGCGCATCGAGGCCTGGCGCAAGAAGAGAGACGCTGGAAAGATATATCAAGCGGCTTGAAAAACTCGAGGAAATCGCGAACAGCTTCCCGGGTGTCGAGAACGCATACGCGATTCAGGCTGGCCGTGAGATTCGTGTAATAGTAAACGCGGAGAAGATTGCGGATGAGGCGGCAACGAAGATTGCCCGTGATATAGCCAAGAAGGTTGAAGCCGAGATGACCTATCCGGGTGAAATTCAGGTGACGCTGCTGCGTGAGCTTCGCTGCATCGAATACGCAAGATAACGAGATTAAGGCAAATATTTTAACGGGTATTTATCCGGATTTTTAAGAGAGGCCAGTTCTAAATCAATATCAAGATCTGGCCAATATAGATGGTGCGAATGAAGGAATTTAACTTTTAGGATTTCCTTGATTTTTGCATTTTTAAACCAGGGATATTCTTTGAAAGGCAGGAAATATTCCGAGTCTTCAATATACAACCAGAAGCCATGCACGTCGATATTGGAGACTTCAACCTGCGAAATGCTTTTTCCATGCAGCTTTGATTTCATTGCTTTTTTCCTCGACTATTTTTATGAGTTCAGCTATCTGTTTTGCAGATAAACCGAAATTTTCGGCTAAAGATATTTTGGGTTCCAGCCATAATTTGGCTTCGCCATCGGGACATATTACGTGAATGTGACACCTGGACTCTTCACGAGAGAAGAAAAAAAATCTATAAGATTTATATATGAAACTGTTGGACTCACGTAAAAATCCTTTATATATACTTATTAGAATTATAGCAAAAACTTGTTTTTAGTCAAATAATGGTAGAATCAAACGAAAGTTAATACGGCAAAAGGAAGTCTAATTCGTATAAAGTAAAAAAAGTAATTAAAAGGGAGCGGAAGTGAAGCTGAATATTTTATGTATTGGTGATATTGTTGGGAGGCCGGGAAGGCGGGTGCTTGCAGACAAGCTCAAGGAGCTTGTCATCAGCAAGGAGATAGACTGCGTTATAGCAAACGCCGAGAATGCCGCCGGAGGATCGGGTCTTACACCACAGATTTATGAGAAGCTTTTGCGATACGGAGTGAACTTGATCACGCTTGGCGATCATACCTACCGCAAAAAGGACATAGTGACAACACTGGAGACTCAGGAAAACATCGCAAAGCCGGCGAACTGGTCTGAACTGGCGGCAGGCAGAAGTGTGGCGATATATAAAACCGGCAAAGGGCCTGTTGTAGCGGTCGTGCCGCTGATTGGGCGGCTGTTTATGAAACCGGCGGACTGTCCCTATAACGCTATTGATAAAATGCTGCCTAAAGTGCAGCAGCAGGCAGAGATTGTTTTCGTTGATTTTCATGCCGAGGCGACTAGCGAAAAAATTGCAATGGGTTATCATCTCGATGGACGAGTGAGCTGTGTATTCGGGACTCATACCCATGTTCCTACCGCAGATGAAAAGATAATGGCAAAAGGGACGGCATATATTACTGATATCGGGATGACCGGGGCACATGATTCTGTGATTGGAAGGGTTACTGAAAGCGTGCTTAAGTCATTTCGGACGCGGATGCCGGTACCTTTCGAGATTGCTACAAATGATGTGAAAATCAATGGAATCCTGGTGAGGGTGGATAGCTTATCAAAGAAAGCAGAGCATATCGAGCGAATCAGGATAAACGCGGATATCATTGAAACTGATAAATACGACAGCGATGACGGCAAGCCGGAATACTACGGCAATTTAGAGTAATAACTGATTTGGTTTTACGTAATCGGGCTTATATTTTGAGGGGAAATCCGCGATTCTTTTTTGGCCAGAATAGCCATAGCAGCGCCGCTGATTAGAATGATGCCCGAAATAATTTGTAAAAAAGTCATTTTCTCATCAAAGATAAAAAACGAAATCACCACAACAACAAACGGCTGAGTAAGCAGGATAAGCGAGGGTGTTGTTGCGCCGAGGCGGTGAATCGAAATATAATAGAGCACATGACCAAGGGCTATACCTGTGATGCCGGAAAAAATAGCTGCAGCCCATCCCCACGCAGGCATGTCGAAAGATTTCTGAGGCTGACCAAAAATGAAGCTTAGAATCACAAGCGGGACAATAGTATAAATGCTTACAACTGAAAAACCTATTCTTGAATCAATGCCGCGAAACATCACTTTTACAGAAAGTGCGTAAAATCCCCAAATCAGCCCATAAACAAGAATGATTGTGGTTCCTATTAAAGTGTATGAATGTGCCGAAGCAGGATGAAAGAGCATGACCCCCATTAACCCCGTAATTGTAGTGCAGATACTGAGCCAAAACATCCGATTGCTGAGATGATGTCTTTCGTCGATAAAAAATATAAATGATAATATTATGACCCATAGAAAAGCGGTAGTTGAGAGCAATGAAACAAATCCCGGGTCAATATAATAAAAAGCGGCCGCCCACATAGTCTGCATAAAAATATTGGGTAATGCGGGAAGAATTGCCCTTTTCCATACCGTTTTCGGCAATTTTTTTTCTTTTGCAGCTATAATCAAGACAGGCAGCCAAAAAAGGCATGCTGCACCATATCGCAGGAGATTTTGAGTCCACAAATCGAGATAATCTGTAAGATATTCAATGAAAAGGGGGGCGCTGGTCCAGCACAGAAGTGTCCCCAGGCAGGCCATTACACCCAAGGAAATAACGACAGGAGGAGTTGATTTATTCATCACAATCAGCTTAAAAAAGGATTTTCGGCCTTTTCATGGCCGATTGTAGTTTCCGGGCCATGGCCGGGATAAACAATGGTGTTTTCAGGCAAGGTAAGCAGTTTTTTCCTTATGCTTGATATGAGCTGACTGGTATTGCCGTTAGGGAAATCGGTCCTGCCTATAGAGCCGGCAAAAAGTGTATCACCGACAAAGATAATTCCATCTTTTTGGCAATACAGCGAGATTCCGCCGGGTGTATGGCCGGGAGTGTGCAAGACTTTCAATTTGATTGAGGCCTTATCAATGAGGTCATCTTCTTCTAAGATGTGGTCCGCATTTCCAACCGTAACCAGAGAGCCGGTCAAGACAGATAGATTACCCTCGGCATCGGTAAGCATTTGGGCATCGAGCTTGTGAATATAAATAGGAACTGAGGGGAAATTTTTGCGCAGGGCTTCGACACCTGCGATATGGTCGATATGCCCATGCGTAAGAACAAGCACGGCGGGATTTAAATTATTTTCCTGGAGAAATTTAAGCAGCGGGCGGGAATCGAGACCTGTGTCGATAATGACACAGTCAGAGACTGTTTCGCTATTTCGAAGGACGAAACAATTTGTCTCGAATTCACCAAGTATAAGCCGGTCTATTTTCATTTATTATCCCTAATCAAGACCGAAAAGGATAACAGCAGAGATTAAAACCGTCAACGTGATTATTGATGATTGATAATTGATTATTGATTATTTGACGAGCGAAGTTAAAATAATCATCAATTATTATGTAAATCAATAATCAATCTATGGTTGTGAGGTTCTAGTGAAAGAATTTTCGCGAGTATTCAAGTATATCTGGCCGCAGTGGCCGAGAATAATTATCGTCATTATCAGCGCAATAATCGTTGCCGCTTTGTTATCTGGAACTTTCTTGGCCGCTATCCCTCTGATCAAGGTTGTTATTGGACAGGAGGGATTGAGGGGCTGGGCCGACCGGAAGGTTTCCCTGCTGCGTTATGGAGTGGATTTTTATATTCCTGAAGGCATAGATTTTTCCGGCGATAAAAGCGATGAATACGCAAGGTCGCTGTTGATTGCTTCGGTAAAGGAAAAAAGTTCCGCACAAAAGGCAGGATTGAGGGGCGGTGACTGGATTGTTGCCGCAGGGAATAAGCCGGCGCCGCGAGAAGTAAGTTATACTGGTTTACTTGAAGATATAGCGACGGCGGGAAAGGACGGCATCGCAATTGAATTTAAAAGGGCCGATGAATCCGAAACTATCCACCTCGAAGATACTCATAAAAGCGGATTAAAGGCGTGGGCATCAGATTTAGCTAAAAAAACTCTGAATTTTGTTCCAAAGGGACAGACCGACGAGACTAAAACAAAGGCCGTTGCCTTTATAATATTTGCGGTGCTTGTTGTTACAATTATTCGCTGTATTGCACGTTACTATCAGCACTATATAGCGGAAAAAGTGGTGCAGGTTGGATTAAATCGCTTGCGAGAAGATGCCTTTGCTCATGTTATCGATATGCCGGTTGCTCATTTTTCGAAAGAAAGGCCCAGTGATTCCGTCAGCCGGCTTATTCGCGATACAGGGGCAATGGGAAACGGCATTAAGATTATGCTTGGAAAAGCCCTGCAGGAGCCCCTGAATACACTTTTCCTGGTGGGTTTAGCCGCCTGGATAGACTGGCCGTTGACGCTGATATTTTTAGCGGGGGCGCCGCCAACACTGTCGATGATGGTTTTTTTAGGCAAAAAAATGAAGAAGGCCTCAAAAAAATCTTTGATGGCCTGGTCCGAGATGTTAGCCAAATTGCAGGAAACGATGAACGGCCTGAAGGTTGTTAAAGTTTATAATCGCCAGCAATACGAGGTCGGATTATTCAGGGACATAAATAAAAGATTACTTAAGCAATTATTAAGGATTTCGCGGACAGATGCGGCGACTGCCCCTGTTCTTGAGGTTATCGGGATGGCGGCGATTGCGGCGGCGATAATATTCGGTGTAAACAGGATTGCCAATAATAAAATGGACGGCACTGAATTTATGCTGCTGCTGGGGGTTTTAGGCGGTGCGGCTTCAGCCGCAAGAAGGACAAGCGATGTCTGGAACAAGATTCAAGAGGCAAACGCGGCGGCCGAGAGGGTTTTTGGGATGATGGATGAGCCGCTTGAGATGCAGCATAAGGACGCAATTGAATTGGCGGCACTTAGGCAGAAAATTGAAGTGAAAAATATTGTGTTTACGTATCCCGGCGCTGAGGTGCCTTCATTGAACGGTGTTAATCTGACGGTGCCTGCCGGCAACAGGGTGGCGATAGTGGGGCCTAACGGCTCGGGAAAGACAACACTTGCGAATTTAATTCCCAGATTTCATGATCCGGACACGGGGCAAATTCTGATTGACGGCAGGGACATCCGTGAGGCAACGCTGCAGAGCCTGCGCGGACAGATCGGTATGGTAACGCAAAATGTGGTGACATTCAATGACACAATAGCGGCAAATATCGGCTATGGCAAACCCGGGGCAAGCAGGGAAGAAATTATAAATGCGGCAAAGCGCGCATTTGCGCATGAATTTATAGAACCGCTGCCGAATGGATACGATACGATAATAGGCGAGCAGGGGACAGGGCTTTCAGGGGGACAATTGCAGAGGATTGTTATTGCGCGTGCGATTTTGAAAAATCCCGCGATTTTGATTTTTGATGAGGCGACAAGCCAGGTCGATGCGGACAGCGAGGCGAAGATTCACAATGCCATCGAAGAAATTATGCACAACAGGACAAGCATCGTAATCGCGCACCGTTTCAGCACGATAATCGCAGCCGATGTAATAGTTGTTATGAATAACGGCCGGATAATCGCGCAAGGAAAACATGATGAGCTTATGCGGACATGCAGACTTTATCAAAGCCTGTATGAAACACAGCTTGTAAAAGCGTGAATTTTTCGCGGTTTAAAGAGGTGATAAAATGATAGACCTCGAACGACAAAAAAAGGCACACGGGCTTTTTAAACGCTTTGAAGGCAATCCCATTTTAAAACCACAAGACTGGCCATATGCTGTAAACGCAGTGTTTAATCCGGCATCGGTCAGAATAGATGACCAGACACTGCTTCTGATTCGATGCGAGGACATGCGCGGTTTTTCACATCTTACCGTCGCCAGGAGTGATAACGGATTGACAAACTGGAAGATAGACCCCACGCCGACATTTGAGGCACAGCATGATTTACGGGAGGAAAGATGGGGAGTTGAGGACCCGCGAATCATCTGGCTCGAAGAGCAAAAGCATTTTGCGATTACATATACTTCATTTGGAGAGGGCGGGCCTGTGGTGTCACTGGCAATTACGAAAAATTTCAAGACATTTGCGCGGCTGGGTGTTCTGCTTCCGCCGGAAGACAAGGATGCATGCCTTTTTCCGCGAAGATTCAAGGGACGTTTTGCGCTGATTCACCGGCCGATAGTCCGCGGTGAGGCGCATATGTGGATAAGCTTTTCACCGGATTTAAAACATTGGGGCGACCACCGTGTGCTTGTAATGACCCGGTCGGCTTCATGGGATTGTCATAGAGTAGGGCTTGCATGTCAGCCGATTGAGACAGAAAAAGGATGGCTGATTTTTTATCATGGTGTGCGAATGACTGCGGCGGGGGGTGTTTACCGGGTCGGGATTGTTTTATTGGACCTGCATGAGCCGTGGAAGGTGCTTCGCAGAAGCGATGAGTGGGTCCTCGGGCCTCAGGAAATGTATGAACGGGTTGGTGAAGTAGGCGATGTCGTATTTCCCACTGGAGCTGTAGTGGATAAGAAGACAAAAGACCTTTATCTTTATTACGGAGCC
>CAYSKP010000177.1:0-15073 GCA_964431645.1 uncultured Pirellulales bacterium | reverse complement strand
CAGCAAATTGCACCGATTGATGTTGCTATCGCGCTGGAGCACATCGCGCTTATGGCAACGGAGCTTGGATTGGCAACCTGCTGGGTCGGCTCATTTGATGCCCCGAAAGTCAGGGATGTACTGGAAATTCCCAAGGATGTTGCTATAATCGAGCTGATGGTTATCGGTTATCCCGATGATGGTTCAAGACAGACTACAAGGGTGCCGTTGAAAAATGTAGTTTGTTATGATAAGTGGAAATTTTAGTATTGGGGACGTGGTGTAACGGGAGCACACCGCGGTCGCATCGCGGGAATGAGGGTTCGATTCCCTTCGTCTCCATTCGAGGCGGTCTTCAAAATCCAGATTTTGAAGACCTAACTCGTACCAGACCATTTATGGATTGACAGTTTCGCCGGAGTTTCTTTTTTGAATTTCCCTGTGGGCGGCAAGGACATTCATGGCATGCTCAATAGATAAATCCTTTTCCCTTTGAGTGATGTCCATGTGCCATTCAGTAAAAGTCTGATCCTGTTGGATAATTTCAATGAAACTTAAAAAAGTACTGCCATCTCTTTTTTGCCTTTCGAAATCATCCAGTAATTTAACAAATAAATCTTTTTCTTTACGGAGGTCTTCGAGCTGCTGAGTAGTCCGGCTTAGATTCTCAATGCTGATTTCGAAACGGGAGACAATGGGAGCCGGGTCCTCTTCTTTGCAGCCGGCTATTATAAGCAGAGTTAAAATTATTACTTTTCTGCACATTTATAAAGGCTCCCGCGGAACTTAGTGTTTAATCATTATTTATTATATGAATTTTTGGTCATCAATCAAGAGCAGCAAGAAAACCAAGCCTGAAATAAATGATAATGTTTGGTCTCCATATGAAATAATCTTTTACCTTATTGCATAATGACTAAGAATGCTCTTAATTATTAAGGCAGGTAAATAACTAAATAACAAATAATGTAATGAAATTCGTGGATATGGGGAGCAGACAAAAATACCTGCATTTGGTATTGATAATTACAGCTTTTACACTTTTTAGCTGCTCTTCAATAATTCAGACCAAAGCGCCGGTAAGATCATCTTCGTCAGATTCGCAAACTTATATTGAATGGCTGGAAAAGCAATCGATGCTGTTTAATGCAGATAAAATTTCATATGGTATTTCCGGGCAAGGGATTCAATGGAAAGAGCCTTATGCAAGGCCGAAAACACAAGAGATTGTAAATAAAGCTTCAGTATGGGTCCTGGGCTATCCAGGTTCGATGATAACCCGGCCGGGTGAGTCGGTTCTGCATCTTTGGGCAGATGATGAGCTTTGGAGGGCATTTTCTCAAATAGGCATAGAATTATTGCATACAGGGCCGGTTAAAAGGGCCGGAGGTATAAATAATTATAATTTTACGCCCACTATAGATGGCTGGTTTGACAGGATATCTTATGATATTGACCCACAATTGGGAACCGAAGAAGAATACAGGCTAATGGTAAAAAGAGCGGCTAAATATAACTCTCTCATCGCCGGAGATTTAGTCCCCTTGCATACAGGAAAAGGTTCGGACTTTCTTTTGGCATTAAGAAATTATAAAAATTATCCCGGCATTTACACGATGGTGGAAATCAATAAAGAAGATTGGCCGCTTCTGCCGGAAGTAAATGATATGTGGAGTTCCGCTGCGGTATCGAAGGAAGTTATTGCGATTCTAAAGCAAAAAAGTTATGTCCCGGGGTACATTAATTCCTGTGATGCTGTGCCTGATGCAGCTAAACTTAGCGGCTGGGATGCGACAGGCCAAATCAAATGTGCCGATGGCAAAATACGGAAATGGGTGTATCTGCATTATTTCAAACCGGGACAACCCGCAATGGATTGGCTGGATCCTACATTCAACGCCCAGAAGATTATTGCCGGGGATGCAGTCAGGACAATTCACGATTTAGGAGCAAAAGTCGTTCGGCTTGATGCCGTGCCTTTTTTGGGGATTGAACCCGTTGAAGGTTCGCCAAAGGCATTGGATTACAGGCATCCTCTGGCCGCTATGGGGACAAATTATACTGCTTTTCTTATCCGCAAACTGGGCGGATGGAGCTTTCAGGAATTAAATATGTCATATGAGGATATAAAGGTGTTTAGCGACCAAGGGGCAGATTTATCTTACGATTTCTTTACGAGGACTGAAAGTCTTCATGCGCTTTTAACAGGAGATGCAGCCCTGCTTCGTTTCTCTTACAATGAGATGCTTAATGCAGGTATAAAACCGATATCGTTGGTCCATGATTTGCAAAATCATGATGAAATCACATATCAACTGGTCCAGCTTGAGGCCTTAGGCAATAAAAAAATTCACTATAAAGGGAAGATGACCAGTGCAAAAGATATACGCGAGCAGGTTTTAAATGAAATGCGTCAAAAAGCATCAGGTCCAAACACCTCTTATAATAAACTCTATCGTGCGGCACAAGATGGAGTGGCGACAACCTTTGCAGGTTTTATTTCCGCTGCTTTTGAAATCTCGGACCCGTATCATGCTTCAAAGGAGCAGATAGAGCAGATTAAAAGGGGGCATCTGGTCTTGACGGCATTTAATGCCTTACAGCCGGGTGTATTTAGTTTATCCGGCTGGGACATTGTAGGTGCATTACCCTTATCATCCAAACAAGTAGAACATTTATTAAATGATAATGATTTTAGGTGGCTAAATCGAGGCGCTATTGACCTGATGGATTATAACAAGTCAGCCCAGAAATCTTCATTCGGATTACCGAGAGCGGCTGTGCTTTATGGCACAATTACAAAGCAATTAGAAGATTCTAATTCATTTGTCCGGCAATTGAAAAATATATTAAAGGTGCGTAAGGATTATGGAATAGCACTTTCTGAAGTCCTGTCTGTTTACGAAGTCAATAATCCCGGGACTTTTATTCTTATAATGATACTTCCTGATAATAAGACGATTGCCGTAACAGCGATAAATTTCAGCCGAACCAATGTTGAGGAAAAAATTAATCTGCCTCAAATCAAAGGTTTGAACTGGAAACAATTTTCGGGTCATGAAATCAAAGATGCTTTAAAGGAACGAAGAGAAGGAATAATATCTAAAGAGGGGAGTTTTACAATTAAAATTGAAAATCTGGACTCTAAACTGATTATTATCAATTAATTTATTTAATCAGGTAATTAGAACCTAACGCGATAGCGCACCCCAACGCCTATCAGGAGAATTACACTTAAGGTTTTGGGGTACTAATCATTACGAATATTCGAGAAATGTAATAAGACTTGTAGAATGAAATTATTTTCGGCTGTTAGGAATTGGCTGAGTATTAATGGGAATATTATAAGACCAAGATTTATTTGTTTCAACTGTTGTTGCACATCAAAATTCAGGTTAGAATATCATCAAAGCTTGGATTTGAGATTCTAAACATTAATTTCACTGGAGAGTAAAAGATGGCGATGAAAAATGAACCTATACGTTTGGCTAACATTACAAAAGCTGCGCCGAAATCCCCTGTTATAGGTGTTTTCGCTCCATGTGATCCCCGGGTAGATGAGCAAAGCCGCGGTCGCGCTAAAAATATTATTTCGTTAGTAGCTAATGCCATAAGCGGTAAAGTTGTGCTGCCCGGCAATGTCCCGGTGCCCGTAGTATATTCAGAAGTTCTCGTAGATAATGAATCGCAGGCTGACATAGTTGCTCAGCAGTTCAGGCAGGCAGGAGCAGATATTCTTGTTTGTGTTCCCGATACGTGGGCATTTCCCCAGCTTACAACAATTTCGCTTCTTCAGCAGTTCCCAAAAAATACTCCGTTGAATATTACATGCGGAAATAGCGGGCCAAAGCCGGGAGTCGTATATGCACAGGCGCTGAATGGTGCTATAAGCCAGTCTGGAAGAATGGTGCATTTAAATGTCGGGAAATGGCCTGACACAGGGTTAAAGCCGAAAATGAGCGAGAGCACGGCCAAAGCCCTGATTGACTGGTGTTATGCCGCTGTTACAGTTACAGCACTTAGAGGAAGAAGGGTAATGATCTTCGGGCATGATTCCATGGGGATGGAAACAGCCCTGGCACATATACTTCCGACACGAAATATCTTTGGATTGGAAATTACTCGTCTCGATATGAAACTGTTAGCCGATATGCTCGAAAAGCAGTCGTATGATAAAAAAGAATTGAAGAAATTACGAGGCTGGATTGATAAATATATAGGAGACAGGCTCGAATTAAAAAGTGAGGAGGACAGTCGCCGTTTCGACCAGTCGCTCGCTATGTATTTAATTAATAAAGAGCTGATAAAAGATCTAAATGCGGTTGGAGGCGGATTTATGAGCCAGCTCGAATGGGGAAGTGACATGAGAGGCAGGCCGCTTCCTGTTGCTGACTGCATGGAATCGCTGTTCAACAGCACTTTCGATCATAACGGCAAAAAGCCGCCTCTGCCGTTCGCAACTGAAGCCGATATGCAGGGGCTGCTTACAATGCTTTTTATGACTTATCTATCTGGAGGAAATCCGCCGTTGTTTATGGATTTCAGAAAAGTCTGGGAAGGCTGGGAGATTAAACAATTGGCCCAGGATATTGGGGAAAAAGGTTTACCTGAAGATGCGGACTGGCTGAAAAAAGGTTTAGTTGATGGCAACAATTCGGGCAGCGCTTCTTTTGACTGGGCCGCTATGCCTGGGGCGGGCTTGAAAGAAATTATGAATAGGATTAGTATGCCATTAGCCGATGCGGGATATTTTCCCGGCGGCGGTAATTCTGTCACATTCATGACTCCGGCCGGAATTGAAGGTATTGCAGGCAGGATGGCATACGGATACAACAGCAATAAATTCAGCTTAATCTGGGACCAGGCGAAAACGACAGAAGTCCCCGAGAAGCTTTCGCAAAAAATGGTTAACCTGACTAACTGGAACTGGCCGCATACTTTCCTTGTACCTAAATATGCTTCAATGATTGAATACAAGCAGTATGCACCGGCAAATCATTTGCATATGGTCTGGGATTTGTCTGTTGCACGACTTCAATATTGGATGGATTTGACGAGCGTATTAAGTGTTACTCCATGGGCGGCCAGACCGAAATACATAGAAGGAATAGACCGGCCGCAGCCATTAATTCATCTTATAAATGGCGGTGAGGATTTATACAGACATTTGAAATAGTCAATCAAACAGGCGGTTTTAAAATTAATCTTTAAGCCACTCGCCTCCGGTGTCTATATTTTCTTTGGTAAAGACTCGCGAAGCAAGTGTAACCTCTTTTTCAACTTTTTTGCCGCTGAGAATATCGAGGCCAAGCTCTATTGCTTCCTTTCCGCCTGTTGGATATTCAAAACTTGCCTGCATAATACCCTGTTTGACATATGCCTGTCCTTCCTGCGGAAGGGCATCAATTCCGACAAAAATTATATCCTTTTCGCGTGCCGCTGCCTGTGCCGCCAGATACGCACCATGGGCGCCGGGGTCATTATGCGCGTAAACAAGGTCGATTTTAGCAAAACGCGCAAGCGCAGATTCCATTTCTTTTCTCGCATCCGGCTCAAGCCATTTCATATCCGCCTCGAAAATAATTTCAACGCCGCTGTCTTTTATGCCTTCTCTAAATCCCGTATGTCTGTCCTGCCCGGGGGTCGATGTCATCAAACCCATAAGTTCAACGATTTTGCCTTTACCTCCGAGTTTAGTAACTATCCATTTGCCCGCGGCCTTTCCAATTTTTTTATTATCAGCCCCTATAAAGCAAGTGTATTGGTCGCCCAGAACTCGTCTATCAAGTACTATGACAGGTATACCTTTCTGGTACGCCTGCGCCACGACAGGTGTTAATGGAGCGGCCTCTTTGGGACTGATTATTATGAGGTTAACACCTGCGCTAATAAATTCTTCCATTTGCGAGCGCTGCCTTAGTGTATCATTCTGGGCGTCTTTAAAGATTACTTTAATTTCGGGATGTTTGTCTGCGGCAGATTTTATGTCTGCGTTCATCTGTACCCGCCATGGTTCGCCTAAGTTGCACTGGCTCATGCCGATAGTCCATTTGGTTTTAGCAGATGGTTCGTTTACATCAGGATTTTTTTTCTTGCAACCGGCAAAGACGATAAATGCAACTACTAAAACGGTAATTAAAATTCCTAATGGCTTTTTCATAGTTCTTTCCTTTAATAAGATTTAACCCTTTGAAGTAAATTTTCATATTTGTCTATATTGCCATAACGGTCAGAAAGGGGGGCTTTGATATAGAGGGATGCGAAGAGATTGGCCATCTGGACGGCTTCAGTGACATTTATTTTTCTTTTTTTGAAGTCACTGATATTCTTTACGATATATGTAACAAGTCCGGCACGAAACGCATCACCGGCCCCGACCAAATCAATAGTATCACCGGACATAAATTTTGAAGTTACCATCACAGGGCCAATCACATTACCCATTGCATCTCTATATATAACTGCGGCACCATCTTTGACAGTTACCCCGAAAATTCTGGTGCCTTTACCGTGCCAGAACTTTTGAGAAAGAAATTCGAGGAAAGAAAAGATAAAATCATTTTGAGCAAGGCCGCTGAGATTTGATTGCGGCCTTATGGAAGTATCAATTAATCTAGCTTCGTCAAAAGATGTGAAAAAGATATCAAGCTCATAAAGAAGGGGCTCAAGAATTTTGTAACCAACTACCTGAGAATCGGATTTTAAAAGAAGCTGCGGATTTTCTGTAAGGGTGTGACTGTCAGCGATAGTTACTGCACCATTTTTTCCGCAGAAACTTATAAATTCCGCCAAATCCTTTCCGCCGTTGGCATCTGCTCTGTCTGAAAGGCCTGAATACATATAATAAACAATCTTAGGTGCCAGCTTAGTGACTGATGATTTGAAACGCTCGAGGTCAAAATCGTCATTGGCATTTGGGAAATACGCTATGCCTCCTCTTTCATGGTCGCCTTTTTCGTAAATAAATGTTGTCCCGGTAGCCAGTGCCGGATGAATGACAATCTGTGACATATCAACATTGTATTTGACCATGGTATCGAAAAAGAACCGGCCCTGGATGTCGAGACCGTCGAAATCGCCCACGCCGAGATTAACTCCCAGGGCGACCTTTAAGCCTGCCTTTGCCATAAGAGGGGCGGCGTTGCCGGGGCCGCCTGCGGATACGAGCCCCTGTGCAATCCATTTTTGGTACTGAAGCTGGGAGTAATCGGGCATATATTGCGATTTGCATTTGGCAAGGCCGCCGGCGGAAACAAGATTTTCCACGAATTTAAATTCACTGCTTCTTAAATCAGCTACCGCGGTATTCAGGATAAGGATATCAATGCTCATAATAAATCCCTACAGACATTGAGGCGCTTTTCCTGCACAGCCGAGTAAGTGCAGCTTGTGATTAACCAATTCTTTAATAGCGTCCCTGGCTGGTCCGAGATAGTTCATGGGGTCGATTTCCTTCGGTTGTTCGGCGAAGACCTGCCTGATTTTCGCGGTAATTGCCATTTTCAAATCTGTGTCCACATTGACTTTACAAACCGCCATTTGCGATGCCTTTTTTATAGCTTGCTCCGGAACTCCTCTGGCATTGGACATATCGCCGCCGAATTTATTGATAAGGTCTTTAAGATGCTGGGGGACGCTGCTTGCTCCGTGCATTACCAGCGGAAAACCTGGCAATTTTTCCGCGACAGAAGCCATGACCTCGAAGGCAATCCTTGGTTCGCTTTTGAATTTATAAGCGCCATGACTTGTTCCGCAGGCGATGGCCAGTGAATCGCAATTTGTCTTTGCGACAAACTCAACAACCTGGTCGGGATCGGTGAGATTTTTTTTAATGTCATCGCGCGATATGCCGGAGTTTTCCTCGATGCCGCCGATGCAGCCAAGCTCAGCTTCGACAACAACACCTCTGGGGTGTGCATAATCGACAACTTTTTTTGTCGCGGCGATATTCTCCTCGAAAGGTAAATGTGAGGCGTCTATCATTACAGATGTAAAGCCCTCATCGATGCATTTTTTGCAGGTATCGAAGCTGTCGCCGTGATCGAGGTTGAGTGCGATGGGGATGGCAGGATTAAGTGCTATGATGGCATCTATAAAAGACCTGATATAACCCATATTCGAATATTTTCTGGTAATAGGTAATATCTGGAGTATCAGAGGTGCTTTTTCTTCTGCTGCGGCACTGACAATTGCCTCGGTGATTTCCATATTGTAAACGTTAAAAGCGGCAACGGCAAAACCGCCATCATAAGCTGTTTTAAACATTTTTTTTGTATCTACAAGCGGCATAAAAAGCTGTCCCCCATAAAAGAATGTCTCAAATAAATCATTATTTTTTAGTTTTTTGCAGCAGAACTGCCGCAATGATGATTACTGCGGTGAGCATAAGACGTTTATCCTCGCCTACGGCGTTGATGCTGAGAATTTTTTCAAGATAACCAATTGTAAGGACCCCAATTAAAGTAAGCCAGATACCACCGCGCCCGCCCTGCAAACTTGTGCCGCCGATAACGACCATAGCGATGGCGGAAAGCTCGTAGGCCATACCAGCTTCGGGATCGCCTTGCATTTCCTGTGCAGCCTGGCATATTCCGGCTATCGCGCAGAATAGGCCGCTCATTCCGTAAGCGAGAATTTTTATCCAGCCGACGGGGACACCAGATAGGCACGCAGCCTCTTCATTGCCGCCGATAGCGTATATATATCGGCCATATCGAAGTTTTATTAAGAATATCCACGAAATTACAAGGCAAACAAAAAAGATTAGAGTTACCACTGACAGATTATCGCTCATGACTTTGGAGTTAATTAAATTGAATACATGGGGAACATCGACATATTTATATGAGCCGTCCACTTGTCGAACGGCAGTCGATATTTTTTGTCCGCCGGAAATCCATTTTGCCATGCCTCGTGCAAAGACCATCATCGCCAAGGTCGCAATAAAAGGCTGTATGCGAAACCGTGAGATTACTGCACCGGAAAAAATTCCGCAAAGTGAGCCTATAATAAGACAGCCGATAATTGAAAGGGACACTGCGATATTTTTGTGAATAGAAAAAAGTGAAAAGCAAACAGCAGTAAGGGCAAGAATGCTTCCTACTGACAAGTCAATACCTCCGCTGATAATGACAAGGGTCATCCCGCATGACAGGATTCCATAAACAGATACCGCGCGCAGCATATCACGGTGGGTTCCCCATTTTAAAAATGCGCCATCGGCATTGAAAGCTAAACCAAGCACAAAGACGATTATCAATGCTCCCAATGCTCGGGCAGTAGGGCTTAAAAACCAGTTTTCCGATGAAAGATTTAAAGACTTTTCAGTAGAATCCTGTTTTGTCACTATGATGGTTTCCTTTATTTCATTTGTAAGCCCATGGCTGCGCGAAGAATTTTTTCCTGTGTTGCCTCGCCGAAATTAAATTGGGCTGTAACTGAACCTCGATGCATAACAATGATTCTGTCGCTCATGGCCAATAGCTCCGGCATTTCTGATGTAATAAGTATAATGGCAATGCCCTGGCTCGTCCATTTATTCATGAGTTCATAAATCTCGTGCTTTGCGCCGACATCAACTCCTCTGGTAGGTTCATCGAGCAGTAAAACTTTCGGCCTTGTTTCTATCCATTTGGCCATTACAACTTTCTGCTGGTTGCCGCCTGAAAGCGTATCAACAGACATCTTCAGGCTTGCGGCCTTGAGATTCAAAAGTTCCTTCTGCTCGGCGGCGGATTTAAATTCTTTCTTCGGCATTAACCAGCCGAAAGGGGAAAAATTTTTCAATGAGGCCAATGTCGTATTTTCAATGATGTTCATTGTTAATACAAGTCCATTGGCTTTTCGATCGTTTGTCAGCAGAGAGATTCCTTTGCTAATCGCATTAGCTGGTGTTTTCGGTTTATATGGCCGGCCATCGAGTTCAAAATCACCGAAATTTTGTGTTCCATAGGTTCCGAAAATACCATTCAACAGCTCGCTGTTTCCCGAACCTTGAAGTCCTGCTATGCCGAGTATTTCTCCGCTATGGACATTAAAAGAGACATTATTGACTGCTGGTATAGGTTTGCCCGCAGGGTCGGCAAGTGTGAATGAGTCGACTTTTAATCTAACCTGGCCGGCTGCGGACTTGTGGCGCGGGAATTGCTGATTTAATTCTCTGCCTACCATCCATTTTACCAGTTTGTCCCGGTCGAGTTGGGTAGCAGATGCAGTGCCGACATATGCACCATCCCGCAGCACTGTAATTCGGTCGCCAATACTATATATTTCCTCCATCTTATGTGATATGTAAATAATGCCGCAGCCGGATTTTTTCAGTTTATCAATAATTGAGAATAATTTTTCTACTTCGACATCTGTCAGGGCACTTGTCGGCTCATCCATAACAATGATGCGGCAATCAAATGCGAGCGCCTTGCAAATCTCAACCATTTGTTGAATAGTCAAAGGATAATTGCTGAGATTTTTAGTGACATCGACATTCAAACCTATTTCAGAAAGAAGCTTGCGGGCTTCGGCTGTCATTTTCTTTTTATTAAGCCAGGGGCCGCAGCTTTTTTCACGACCAAGGAAGATGTTTTCGGCTATAGTCATCGAGGGGACAAGAGATAATTCCTGGTGGATTACCGATATTCCGGCACCAGCAGCTTCGTGAATAGAAGCAAATCGAACAGGCTTTGAGTTCAATAAAATCTGTCCCAGGTAATCTGTGTGCACGCCTGCAAGTATCTTGATAAGTGTGCTTTTGCCAGCTCCATTTTCTCCAGCCAGAACGTGCACCTCACCGGCCCTGAGCTCGAACTGGACATCTGAAAGGACTTTTACACCGGAAAAGCTTTTGTGTATTCCGGTCATCTTTAAAAGCTGGGTTGTATTTACCTGCTGGTTAGTCAACAAAGGTAACACCAAATAGCTATATAAAGCTGTTTATAAAGGTCTAAGTCTTAAATAATCCATCCCAAACATATACATATTAATTGCATCAGGATTTGCACCTATAATTTCCACTGTTAGCACATGTGCCCCTGGGGTAAGGCGGACCTTGCCTAAGTTAAGCTCATCTGTGATTATCACTTTGTCTTTGTTAAACAAATCTATCGGTTCACCTAATTTGTTATCATCAATATAAAATTGAACAATTCCGTAGTCCGGTGCTTTTGTAAGCTTCGTATAGAACTCGAAATCGCCCTCATTTTTGACATTTACTGCCAACTTCAATTTTGCCCCTGGTTTGCCGGTCCACCAAAGCTGATTATCGTCCTTCCACTTCGCCGGCCGATATGCCGACATGTTCTGCTCATCTAATTTACCTTCCGGCTTCTCAAGCACTGTAATTCCCGAAAGCTCCAGCGGGTAAGTAATCGGCGAGTAAAAGTTGACCCTCTGGTCAACAGGGATTGATTCGTATGGGTCCTGCTCGCCGGCAGCCTGATACCAGTAAGCCACACATGAATATTGAGTGGGCTTTTCATTGGGCCAATACTTCTCGATAGAGCCCTCGAAGGAATTCTGGAAAGGAATGTTATCCGCGATTTGCCAGCGATTTACAGAGATATGTCCCTTGTTGCCTTCACAGATGGTTTGATTATGTAAAGGATTATAAAATAAATCCGCGCTGCTCCATGCATATCCGAAGTAATCTTCAGAGCCGGTTCCATAAGTTGAAGGGAATTTTTCTCCATCGACAAAAAATTTCTCATCACCTTCTCCCCACCAGCCGCCTCTCGGATTCCAGACCTCAAGCTCTACGCCGCAAAATCTGCCTCGGCCGGTTGTTTTTAAAATTGTCCAGTCAATTTTTCTTTCCGGCTCAGCCGGCAAAAAAGTGTCCCTGTGCCATTTGGCATGAAATCGTCCGTATTTTTCCACAGGGTTATTAAGCGGCGTAACTGTGATTTCAAATTGAGCGGTTACATCGGTTTGGCTTTCATTAGCAAACTCGATATTGACTTCTTTATCGAATGGCATATACCAGTTGCTATAGGCACTATTACCAATAATGCCCAACGGCAAAGACTTGTACTGGTTAGCCCCCGGCGCTGTGCCGAAGAAATCGCCAAGGGGACACCATACAGCGGGTTTAGATTGGCGGTCCCAGAAAATCGAAATTGTCAATTCTCGCAGTATTTCCCTCTGCAGTCCAATATCAGCCGGCAGGGGGCCGCGAACAATTAAAGATGTAATAGCCGCAGGACCAGAGGTTTTAAATACAGTCTTTTTTTCCCCAGCCGGAATGCTTACGGAGATGAATTCTTTTTTTTGTCCTTTATATACGTCCCAATCTGCCCCGCAATTAGTCAATCTTTCATTAGCTTTGTCCAATGCAGCTTTTTCTTCATCAGATAAATTCATATTGAATGTAGGAACAATTGTTCCTCTTGGAAAAACAGAATATGTAAACTGAAAATATTGCCCATAATTCGGGTCTGCTATAATTTTGCAGGATTTCTGAAAAGGAATCGGAATATAACAATTTTTTCCATTTCCAGCCGCCGTATGAACAAGGGCTGACCTGGTAAACGGCTCATTTTTGCCGTCGAAGTACCCGGAGAATGGTAAATCTACAGCGGGCTTCGGCTGACCATCAAGATAAATTCTGACATGTCCTTCTTTAGTTGTGGCCGACCATATCCGCCAAATACAGCCGGGGCCGTTCATTTCTGCAACAACAAGTTTGCCGCCTTCTTTTCGAATATAGCCATTTCCATCGCCATTGGCTTCCCATTTTACATATTTGCCGGTTTTTTCGTCATATCGGCTTGCCCTGTCGTAACTGGACCACTGCATGCACTGCTCACCCTGTGCTGGAAGCACAGCGACCCGCTCCATATCCGTAAGATGTCCCACCAGGTCGGTATATGTCAAACGGTTTTCAGTACGACAGCCGCTGCTTATTAACGACAGCGTACCTATCATCCACACGATTAAACTTTTACTGTTTTTCATTGAAACCACCTTTCTGAACGGTTACATCATTCAAAATTGCTGTTCTGAATCTTACACGAAATGTAACCCTTGTACCGCCTGAAATCAACCTAAAAGCCGGCACAAATACCTCGAAAAATCTCCCGATGTATGATTGCTTTTGCCGGGCAAAACGTGGAGAATATATAGTTTATAAAACATGGGAGAACATATGAGTGAAAATAGAAATGTTTTCAGCGCAGCACCGGAATCGTCAGAACGAATATTTGCTTTTTATTTTACGACTATCTTAATTATATTTTTACTATTTCCTGCCGCAGTGACATGGAGTGCCGAGATTTATACGCCTGTAATCGAAGGCGACTGGTGGCAGGTGGCCGGCAATCCCGACCTCGGCAAATATAACGATCCTAATCAGCAACCGGTGGATTTTGCCGTCTGGCAGGCGAGGGACGGGACATGGCAGCTTTGGTCGTGCATCCGAAGTTCAAAAGCTCCCGGGCATACTCGGCTTTTTTATCGCTGGGAAGGGAAGTCACTCACTGATACGAATTGGACTCCGACGGGCATTGCTATGATGTCGGATAAAAAGTTCGGCGAGCCGCTAAATGGTCTGCAGGCGCCGCACGTTGCCAAGTGGAAGGATGAATATTGGATGGCCTATGGCGATTGGGACCATATTTGTCTGGCCAAAAGTAAAGACGGTAAAGATTTCGAGCGGGTGACCGATTCAAACGGCCGTTCTGCGATTTTTACAGAGGGTGCAGGCAATAATACACGGGATGCGATGCTGATTTTCACAAAGGGTAAATGGTATTGCTACTATACCGCGTTTCCGGCGAAGCACGGTTATGATTTCTGCCGCACTTCAGATGACCTGATTAACTGGTCAGATTCAGCGGTTGTTGCATATGGCGGTAAGGCAGGAAATAACCCATATTCCGCGGAATGTCCCCATGTAGTTGAATTTAAGCCGGGTTGCTACTTTTTATTCAGAACTCAATCTTACTCTCCAGGTGCTCAGACAAGCGTATATCAGTCAAATAATCCGCTGAATTTCGGCATCGACAACGACAGTTACTTTGTATGTAAAATGAATGTCGCCGCACCTGAGATAATCAATTACGACGGCCAATATTATATCGCGGCTCTCAATATTAACCTCGACGGGATAAGAATCGCGAAACTTGGATTTAAAAAATAAGAAAGGAGTTCCTGATGAAAGTTGTTTCTCGAAGTAAATCGTTGTGTCTAACGTTCATTTTTTTGCTGAGCGTTGCCTTTTGTAACAATTGCTTTGCGGCCGCACGACGCGAAGTGAAAATTCCAGATATAACCGGGTACAAGACGCTGAAGTGTGATTTTCATATGCACACGGTATTTTCGGATGGCCAGGTCTGGCCCACGGTAAGAGTTGAGGAGGCATGGCGGGAAGGACTCGATGCGATTGCGATCACCGACCATTTCGAATATAAGCCGCACAAAAACGATGTTCGTCCAGATATCGAAAGGCCTTATGAAATTGCCCGACCTTCAGCCCAAGATAAAGGTTTGATTTTGATAAAGGGAGCGGAAATTACAAAGAGCATGCCGCCGGGACATATTAACGCGATTTTCATAAAAGATGCAAAGGCACTTGACTCAAATGACTGGAGAAAAGCCCTTGAAAATGCCAAACAGCAGGGGGCATTTGTTTTCTGGAATCATCCCGGCTGGGATGGACAGCAGCCCGACGGCATCCCAAGGTGGTATCCTGACCATAATGAAATTTTTGGAAATGGGCTGGCACAGGGAGTAGAGGTCGTCAATGGCGACGAATACTATCCGCTTGTTTTGAAGTGGGCCAAAGAAAAGAATTTAACAATGATGGGCAACTCGGATGTACACGAGCCAACATGCATGTCAGAGGAATGCGTAAAAGGTGAGCACAGGCCGATGACTCTTTTATTTGCGAAAGAAAAAAATGCGGAATCAATTAAAGAGGCGTTGTTGGACCATAGAACAGCCGTATATTATAAAAACAATATCATAGGCGATGAGAAGTATCTTAAAGCAATATTTGAAAAATCCGTGCAGATAGAAAATGATGAAACCGTCATAAAAGGAAGAGGCAAGGCCTTTATTCGAATAAAAAACAGCTCCGATTTGGATTTTGAACTGACGGCCG
>CAYSKP010000176.1:0-1740 GCA_964431645.1 uncultured Pirellulales bacterium | reverse complement strand
GAATAAGCAAAACTTTTTCCACTGCGGTCAGTTGTTTGCTCCAATAATTGTTTGATGCCGATAATATAAGGTCCGCATACGATGCCGGTAATGATTCCCGCCAGGATTAAAATAGTTAATGCTCGTTTCCAATTAATTGTTTGTGTCCCGATTAGCCTTGCCCGCAAAGGTTTTATAATGAAAATAAGAAAATACGGGACAAATAAAAACTGGCTGTAGTAATTGTAATACGGGTAGCCGGCGGTTAAAAAACATATAAGAAAAAATACCAAACCAATGCCGTATCCAAAGGCTTTCTTCCATGAATCGCTCATTATTATTTTTGTCATCGCGAAAAGAATCCACGGCAGCCATGCGGCCGTATGAACGGCGTTTGGAAATCTTATTAACTCAGTCACCTTGAAGCTGACAGACATTACAAGGGTCGCGAACAGAACAGCCCTTATGTTTTTGTTGATTGTCTTTAGCCACATAAAAAGGCCGAGCGCAAATATCGAAATCCCGAAAACCGTAAACGCCTGGTGGTCGAGGGCGCTGTAACCGCCAAAAATTTTATAGCAAATCAAAAGCAGTAGATTGATTGGATAAAAAACCGCCGCGAAAGGACTGGTGTAAAATATAAAACCCGCTGATTCTGAGGGCGACCATAAAGGAAGATGAAATTCAGCAAGCGCCGCCAGTAAATAAATCTTATAGACATAATAAAGATTGATGAAATCATTGCCTATAAAAGTATATTTTCCATTGACTGGAAAAACATGGTTAAAAAGATACACGAAAGGCCAGCAGAAAATTAAAAGAACAATTAAAAACCATTTAAATCGCCCTTTGCCTTTCGAGACTTTATCTTGAATGTTTTGTTTTCCTGTTTTAATCTTTGCGTCCTTCATTAATATTGTCTGCCGGTTTGGATTTGACTAATTTCTGTTCTCTTGCGGCGAACGCTTCATCGAGAAGCAATTCCAGCGTCGGCAGCGGTTTTGCGATAATCGCTATCTGGTAGGCGAAAAGGCTTTTGGATATTGCTATCAAAGCTCGATTGATAAGTAAAAGGAAATTAGCCATAGAGCCTTTGCCTATCGCCAGAGGAAATGGCGCGGGCAGTCCTGTTTTATTTATAATTGCATAGCCGCTGAGTTCGAGCGTTTTTTTCAGCGATGACAACGTAAATAAGCGGGTATGGTCCATATCCAGAATGCCCCTTCTGCCATAATGAAATCCCGCGAAGAGCAAACTGATTCGCAATGGCAGAAACGCGATATTCCCAGTTGTGATAATCACCGTCGGCTCATCTTTGCAGTATTGCTGCCTTAATTTCTCGAAAAACTTTTCCGGCGATTTCAAATGCTCGATTATGTCCATAACCAGAATGTAATCGATTTTCCCGAAATCCTCGGCAAAATCATATTTCTCGACATCGGCCTCGATGCATTTGAAGGAATTTTGCCTTGTTTGCGGCTGAATCTGCAGGTCTATGGAAATTACTTTTGCATTTTTCCTCGCCAGCCTTGAAGACATAAATCCCGGCCCGCATCCGATATCCAGGACCGTTGAGCCGTCACGAATCTGATCAAGGGCAAACTGGTGAGAGCTTGGAAATCCGAATTTTTCAGTGTAACGATAATTCGACGACGGGTCATAATCGAATTTGGGATGATAATAAATTCCCATATGCGTCACCCGTGCCAGAATCGAAGATCGCAAAACCCGAATCGAATAAAGCAGGCCATGGGCGCCTGA
>CAYSKP010000175.1:0-30741 GCA_964431645.1 uncultured Pirellulales bacterium | reverse complement strand
GCGAATATTACCAGAGGAGTTTTAATCCTATCTACTAATCTGTTCATAAGCACACTGCCAAGCGCCACTCCTGTAAGGAATACAGCCAACATTCCTGAAAAAGCGTAAATTGAGGTGAAAAGGTATAGAATAAGCTGCCTTGTCCATATAACCTCATATGCAAGTGCGGTGAAACCACTCATTAAAAATACAAAAAGAACAATTCTTCTAATATTATCAGGGTATATTGAAATTTGAGAACTAATGATTTTATCTTCTGCATCCGTATTCAAGTCTTTTTTGGGGAGCAAACCAGTTTTGTTTCGATATAATGCAAAAGATATAAAAGCAATTATCAGATTTAAAGCTGCCGCTATAAAGATAGTATTCCATTCACCGATTGCGCCAATTGTAACAAATCCGCTCAAGAGCACACCCAAAACCGAGCCCAAAGTATTCAATCCATAAAGCAGGCTGAAGTTTTTTCCAAAAATCCCGCCGTTTTTTACTAAATAGCTGGTTAAAGCAGGAAGTGTGCCGCCCATTAACATTGTTGGTAAAAGCATCGATACAAAAGAAATAGCGATTTTAGAAAATGAAATCAAAAATGTGTTTTGATGGCTAATTATTGAAATAAATTTATAAAGATGAACAGAGCCCATTAAAATAAAAGGCGTTATAAGTGCAGAAACCGCAAGCCACATCTGAAGCATTGAAAAAATTTTCAACTGGTCATTACGTTTATCAACAATCCGGCCAAATAAATAACTTCCCAAGGCCAGCCCTGCCATAAAAGCGGCCAATGTAACGGCTGTAGCGTAAGCAGTTACACCTATGGTTCGAGTAAGTATTCTAAGCCAAACAACTTCATAGATAAGTCCACTGATGCCGGAAGCGAAAAACAACGTAAAAATAATTCTTTTTTGAATCTTTTCTTCTATTTTCATGTTTTATTTAGTCTAATGAATAGAAGTAACAATGACATGCATTAACCTCAAAAACAAACCTGGGGTACTAGGATTCGGACCTAGACTAACTGATCCAGAGTCAGTTGTGCTACCATTACACTATACCCCAATAAAACTATTGACCGCAGGTGCGCATCTAATTTACACTTATAAGCATGGATTTGCAACTATTTTCAGCCAATGCTAAAAGTGTAACCGATGTCTTAAAAGACATCTTGATGTCCTTTATACCATTGTTTGTAGCGGTAGATGCAATAGGGATTCTCCCTATATTCGTTTCGCTTACAGAGGGACTCGATAAACAGCAGAAAAATAAAATTATAGTTCAATCCATGGTAACAGCTTTTTTAGTAGCTATGGGTTTTATTCTAATCGGCAAACTGGTATTCGATGCGCTGGGTATTACGATAGGCGATTTTATGGTGGCAGGCGGTGCGATGCTTTTCTGTATTGCTATTATCGACCTGATAACTCAGACAAAGGAAGGAAGGGCACCAGGCAAAGACCTTGGAGCTGTGCCTATCGGAACGCCTCTTATAGTAGGGCCGGCGGTACTGACGACTTCACTGGCAATAATTTCGGTGTACGGCCCCCTGCCGACAATTATTTCAGTAATCGGGAACATCCTTTTCGCGGGTCTAATCTTCAGCATCTCACATAAGCTAATAAGGATTCTTGGAGAATCAGGGACAAAGGCGCTTTCAAAGATAATGAGCCTGCTTTTGGCGGCGATTGCCGTGATGCTGATGAGAAAGGGAATCATGTCGTTTATTAATTCATAATTCAGGATATCAGGGAATCAGGAAATCAGGTTATCAGGATGGGAAACAGCATTTTTTGGAACTTGATTATTAGGTGAAAGATGGAGCAAAACAAAGTATCTGAAAAACAATATAGAAAAAAAGAAGTTACTTCAAAAGAAATTCAACATCTAAATAAACCGGTAGCAGGATTTGAACATCTTTGGGTATGGCAAAAAGCAATCGGACTTATGAAAGAAATTCACAATTTTTGCAAAACTCTGCCGTGTGAAGAATCTTTTAAAATTAAAAATCAAATAGAACGTTCTTCCTCCTCTGTCTGCGACAATATCGCAGAAGGATATGAAGCATTTTATTACAATGAAAAAATCAAAGGATTCAATATAGCCAGAAAAGAAGCTGGAGAAACACAGAATCAAATTCGCCAATTAACAATAAAGGAATATTTAGAACCAAAGCAATCCCAAAATTGGGTGGAACGCTATGAGGAAGTGATAAGAGGAATAAATGGATATATAAGATATATACGGAAAAAAAGAGACTTAGAAAATGCAACGTAACCTGGTGACCTGATAATCTGATGTCCTGGTTACCTATTCAATTTAACCTGGTGACCTGATATTCTGATGTCCTGATTACCTAATCAATTTCAAAATATAAAAAGAAAGAGCTGAATGGAGTTTTAATATGGCGATTTCAAAAGGTGGGCAAAGCTGGGAATTCAGCAATTGCCTTATGATTGTGGCGCATCCTGATGATGAAATATTGTGGGCGGGCGGACTGATGCTGCTGCATCCACAGACGAGATGGACAGTAATTACGCTTACTCGAAAAAGCGATGCTGACCGGGCAGCTAAATTCAATAACGTGATGAAACATCTTGGCGCCAAGGGAATAATGGGCGACTTAGATGATGGTCCTGAGCAAAAGCCATTGGCTGAAAAGGAGATCAGAAAGACAATTGCGGGACTGCTGCCAATGGATAAATTCGACCTTATTCTTACGCACAGCCGATGGGGCGAATACACGCGGCATATCAGGCATGAAGAGGTAAGCAGAGCGGTTCTTGCGATGCATACTACAGGGGAACTGCCGGGCAAATTGATATGGATGTTCTCGTATGAAGACGGAGGCGGCAAATATCTGCCGAAGATAAGCAGAGATGCTGATATTCAGATATGGCTGCCGGAGCCGACATGGAAAGATAAATACGCAATTATTACCCAGATGTATGGTTTTGCGGCTGATAGTTTTGAGGCTAAATGTTGTCCGAAACAGGAGGGTTTCTGGCAATTAGGCAATGCAGCACCCGTCAAACCCGGAGTTAAAAAATGAAAGCCGGCTTTTGTTTGCTGCGTTGAGCAAAAAAGAATCCCGTTTTTGAACAGATATGCCGTTTCAAGCATAAATAATACGTGTTCTTTCATTTGACACCTTTTTAATGACCGGCTAATGTATGCATATGAATCATCTGAGCCAAATTATTGCTATCTGCCTGTTGATAATCTTACCGATCGGCTGCGAAGACACTCAGAAAGAGCCTGTAACTAAAGGGATTAAAATCGGAGAGCTCTCACCTGGAGGCAAGCGAAAACAACCTAAGGTCGTGCATTCAACCAATATACAAGTTATAAGTTATGAACTTGAGGCGGAGAATATAAAAGCCTTTGATAATATCTGGAAAATACTTACAGGCGGGACAATTCGTTATAATGAACCAAATGGATTCGCGATGAACGGATTACGCGCGGGTATGGGGGATTTTGAACAATATAATAAATTAATGGCAACTTTAAAATCAGCAAACGCAAAGAGAATAATTTCAACCTCGCTATTGTTATCTGATAATCAACCAGAAATGGTAAACATAACCAGATTGACGCAATCATTAACAATTCCTTATTTTGAGCGCAAGGGTCTTGTTAAACAGGCCCAGGCAGGACCTGCAACTATAGGCCTGCAGGTATTCGCAAGGCAATTAATTTCTTCCTCAAAATCTCCAACTTCATCGGGAGTAAATTTAAGGCAATTGGCAAGCATTCATGTTACACCTGCTATTTTTGCCGAGACCGAGGGATTAGCTCCTGCACTTATTGAACGGTTCAGAGAAAATGATTTAAGGGTTTATTCGGCCGGATTTTCAGCAATTGTGAAGCCCGGAGAATTTGTATTCTTAAGCCCCATTGAAAATAATCCGGATCAGGCAAGCGCCGCATACAGATTCTTTTTTAAGCAAGAGCCTAAACCTGCCATTCGAGTTTTTCTGCTTGTTTGCGCCTCCATATCTTAACCATGCAAAATAAATCAAAAGTAGCACTGACCCGATGCACGGAATATAAAGTTGTTGGACAAGCGATTGCCAGACAATTTGAACTGCTTGGCGGAATCGAACGATTCGTAAAAAGAAATGACAGCGTTCTTATCAAGCCGAATTTTATCGCGGCAAAACCAAGTCGCTGCGCAACGCAAACGGACCCTGCTGTGATTTTCGAGACGGCCAGGATACTTAAAGATTTCGGGGCAAGACCATTTATAGGTGATTCTCCGGCCTGGGGAGACATTTTCAAATGCATAAAAGTGCTTGGTCTCGAGGAGCCGCTGAAAAAAATTGATGTTCCGTTTAAGTCACTCGAAAAATCAGTGAAGCGGCGAATAGCGGGTGTCGATATCGGAATAAGCACCGCGGCTTTGGAAGCAGATGTAATTATAAATATGCCGAAATTCAAGGCCCATCAGCAGCTTGTAACAACATTTGCAGTAAAAAATATTTTTGGTTGTGTAAGCGGAAAATGGAAGGCATACTGGCACTTTCGAAAAGGGACAAACGAGAATAAATTCTGCAAGATGCTCATAGAAATTTATAAATTTTTACATCCTGCTCTGACCATTATAGACGGGGTAATCGCGATGGATGGCCTTGGCCCAATTAATGGAAGGGCAAGACCATTAGGCTGGCTGATAGGCTCAACAGACCCAATTGCCTGTGAAATGATTTGCAGCAGACTAATAAATCTGGATTGCGACAAACTTCCAATGGTCAAAACAGCAAAACACATTAATTTTGGCTGCTCGGATCTTGACGATATTGAAATTACAGGGGACACTATTAGTGAAAATATCTGCACAGATTTTGAATTATTGGATACAATTCCAATCAGGTTTTCACTGATACACGTCTGTAAAAGTTACTGCAGGCAAAAAGCCGGGCAATTATTGAAAAAGATAAGACATAAAGAGAGAACATTATGAAGAAAAAAATATGGCTAATTAGCCTGGTGACAGTGCTGATGGTATCTTTAAGTGCAATAGCATATCACTTTCTGACTAAATCTGCAGAAACACCTTTTTTAGCAATAACAAACGAAAAATTGGCAGCAGATGTTAATATTGAAGGAGTGCCGAATTGCCACAAGGTTTCAGATGATTTGTATCGGGGGGCACAGCCGACTGAAGATGGAATGAAAGAATTGGAAAAATTCGGAATAAAAACAGTTGTTAATCTTCGCGCATTCCATTCGGATAAAGACGAGATTAAGGATGTAAATTTAAACCCAGAACATGTTATTTTAAAATTATGGCACCCGGATGATGAAGATATTGTGCGTTTTTTGAAGATTGTTACAGACAAAGCCAGGACCCCAGTATTTGTGCATTGTCAACATGGGGCGGACAGGACGGGGACGATGTGCGCAATTTACCGTATTGCCGTGCAGGACTGGTCCAAAGATGAGGCCATTGAGGAAATGACCAAAGGAAATTTCGGTTTTCATGAAATTTGGGGCAACCTTATAGCTTATATAAGGCAACTCGATATAGAAAAAATAAAAAAAGAGGCAGGAATAAAATAATCGACTCCTGTGCGAGTATTATTTATATTCTCAGGCATGCAAAATGAATCAATCAATATTCTTGGAATTGAGACCAGCTGTGATGAGACGGCTGCGGCAGTTGTCGCCGACGGCAAAACAGTAAAATCATCGATAGTGACCTCTCAGGCCAAACTGCATGAAAAATACGGCGGTGTTGTTCCAGAAATTGCCTCAAGAGCCCACATTGAAAATCTTTATCCTGTAATAACAGAGGCACTCAAGTCAGCAGATATTGCAAAAGAAGATATTGATGCGATAGCCGTCGCAAACCAGCCGGGGCTCGCTGTAGCGCTCGTTGTAGGCGTTACAGCGGCAAAGACATTGAGCATGGCATGGGATAAACCTTTAATAGCAATCAATCATCTTCACGCACATTTACAGTCGGCGATGATTAATGAGTTAGAAAATCAATCCGGCGGGGTAAACCCCGCCCTACAATTACCTGCTGTGGCGCTGATTGTTTCGGGCGGACATACATGTCTTTATGAATGTGAATCACCTTTGGAATTAAATCTTATTGGAAGATGTATAGATGATGCCGCAGGTGAGGCATTCGATAAAGTAGCAACAATTTTGAAATTGCCGTATCCGGGCGGACCATCCATTGAAAATGCGGCAAAAACAGGAAATCCGGAGGCGATAGAATTTCCACGTTCTATGCTTGGAGATGATTCGCTTGAATTTTCATTTAGCGGATTAAAGACGGCCGTGCTTTACTATTGCCGCGGACAGGATATGAAGGGACAATCCCGGATTGATTCCATGAGTAAACAGGAAATCGCAGATATAGCGGCATCGTTTCAAAAGGCCGTAATTGATGTGCTGATTGAAAAAACACAAAGGGCCATCGAAAAAACTAAAGCAAAGACAGTTTTGCTTGGCGGAGGAGTGGCCGCTAATAATACATTAAGGGATGCCCTTTCGAAGATGTGCGAATCATACAGGCCTGCGAAAAAGCTTTTAGTCGCTCCTAAAGCTTATTGCACGGATAACGCAGTTATGGTAGCTTCGCTGGCGTATTATAAATATAAGGCAGGTTTGTTTGCAGACCTGACGATCGAACCGAAGGCAAACGGCTGATTTAAAATCTTTCAATGTGTTTATATGCATCTGTTTGAGGAAATATTTCTAAATGGCAACTGGCTGCTTCGCGATGAAGCTGTCGATTTTAAGCCTTCTGATGCATGCAAACTAAACGATTCAGCAAAGGGCTGGATTAATCAGCCCGTCCCCGGTGACATACATCAGGGGTTAATTGCCGCAGGCCGTATCAAGGAACCGCTTGTCGGATTGAATTTTTCAGATTGCCGGTGGACAGAAAACCGTTCATGGTGGTTTAAGAAAAATTTTAAAATAACGGAAAACCATTTGAAAGCCGATTTAATTGAACTTGATTTAAACGGTCTCGATTCGAACGCTGAAATATTCATTAATGATAAATATATCGGCTCACATCGAAATGCCTTTAGACCGTTCACAGCAGATATCAAAAAATATATTATATCAGGAAATAATATACTTCTCGTGCGTTTGTCTGCCGGAGTAGAAAACGTCACTGAAGAAGATTTAAATTCAATGAATGGAGTTTCCGCATTGACTGAGGCCTCTCATGGTCATCCTGAAAGAGGCGAGCCGAGAAGGCCTTTTGTTCGAAAACCGCAATATTCATTCGGCTGGGACTGGAGCCCGAGGGTCGCGACGACTGCAATTGCGGGTGATGTGAAAATAAGAATTGTAAATATCGCCTGTATCCGTGACGTGCAGCTTAAACCGGTCAGACACGGAAAAAACCAGGTCATCTTAAATGCGACTGTCATCACTGAATGGATACATTATTACAAAACCGGGCAGGGCAAAATTGAAATAATCTTAACCGGCAAAGATGGCCGGAAATTTAAAGCATCTGCTGAATCGGTGCTTTGTTCAGGATTAAATTTTATCGATTTGAAGATAATAATTGATAATCCAAAACTCTGGTGGCCAAACGGCCTTGGCCAACAGCATTTATATAAAGTCGAAGCAAAACTCAGGATTGGCAAAGAATCACATGTTTATCCTGCCTTCGATTACGGCATTAGGTTTGTCCAACTCGATACAAAAGATAAATTTGCTTTGAAAATTAATGGCAAAAAAGTTTTCTGCAAAGGTGCAAACTGGATTCCTGCGGATGCGATTTATTCTCGTGTTAGCGACAAGCGATACGAACATCTTGTTCAACAAGCAGCAAAGGCCAATTTTAATATGCTACGCGTCTGGGGCGGCGGTTTGTATGAACCAGACGCATTTTACCGCTCCTGTGATAAATACGGGATCATGCTTTGGCATGATTTTATGTTCGCCTGCGCACCTTATCCGGACCATCTGGAAAATTTCAGGGCTGAAGTTGAAAAAGAAGCTGACTACCAGACTAAACGGCTTTCAAGATATGCTTCAATAATGATTTGGAGCGGATGCAACGAAAATAACTGGGGTTTTGAAACCTGGTGGCATGAAAAAACAAAGGCAGGCGCGTATTTATATAATTATCTGCTGCCGTCGGTTGTCCGGCGAAATTGCCCTCAAATTCCCTACTGGAACGGCTCACCTTACGGCGGCGAAGTGCCAAACGCAGAAAATGCCGGCGACCATCATCGCTGGCATGAATGCATGATGCATCCGGAAATTGAAAAACGAGTCACGCCTGAAGAGTATGACAAATGCAATGCCCTTTTTATTTCTGAATTCGGATTCCTCGGCGCCTGCTCAAAAGAAACAACAAGAGAATATCTCGGAAATTCCAATATAGACACTTCGAGTGAAGCTTGGCAGCATCATACAAATACTTTTGAAAATAAAACTGTGTCAGCAGGCATCTGCAAGCACTATAAAAATCCTGAAAAATTGAATATCGATGAATATCTATTATACAGCGGCTTAGTCCAGGGTTTGATGTATCAATACGCATTGGAATCGATGAGATTAAGAAAAAATTGTCATGGCGCGCTTTTCTGGATGTTCGAGGATTGCTGGGGCGAAATCGGCTGGACTATTATTGATTATTATTTGAGAAGAAAACCGGCCTTCTATTTTATCAAAAGAGCTTTCGAGCCTGTTCGTCTGATTATACGGTCAAGGGGTGACAAATTATGCGTAATCGCAGCTAATGATACAGCCGAGGATGTTAAATTAAAGCTGAAGTGCGGCTACATTCCTTTATACAGCGATAAAATTGAACTTAAGACTTTTACAATAAAGGCCCCTGCTCTTGAGCGGACCATTTGCTGCTCATTTTCAAAAGGCAAATATGATCCGTGCGAGGGACTATGGATTGCCCGATGCGAAAATAATTACAATATAAAACAGGCGGTATTTAGAGCGACTGATTTTCGAAATTTAAAAATACAAAAATCCAACCTTGCTTACAGCGTAAAACCCTCCAAAGGCGGCTGTCTGGTTAAAATAAGCACAGATTCATGGGCTCATTGCGTTTTCTTCAAGCTGCCTGAAGGGGCAATGCCTGAGGATAATTATTTTGATTTATTGCCCGGCGAGACAAGAACGATTAAAATTGAATCAGATAAGCATATAGAAGCCAATGATATTAAAGTTGCTTGTGTAAATGAGATTATTTTATAAGGAATACTGCTATTCATCCCGAACAGTTAAAAAAGCTGCTGCAGGAAGTCAAAACAGGCAAAGCAACCATCGATGAAGCCGTCGAAAAGCTTCGGCATTTGCCTTATGAGGACCTTGGTTTTGCTCGAGTCGACCATCATCGACATATACGCCAGGGCTTTCCTGAGGTAATTTATTGTCCCGGCAAGACAAACGAACAAATTATAAAAATCTTCACTGCCCTTGCGGCAAAAGGAAATAACGTATTGGCAACAAGGGCCGAAGAGCATGTTTTCAAGGCTCTTAAGAAGACTAAAAAATTTTTGCAGGCTCGCTATGAAAAAGCAGCAAGGGCAATTGTTTTAGAACAAAAAAAGCTTTCTCCATCTAAATCCGTTTTGCCGATTGTGACAGCGGGAACGGCGGATATGCCGGTCGCCTGTGAGGCAAAAGTAACAGCGGAGATTATGGGCCAACGGACAGAGCTTATCTGTGATGTGGGTGTCGCGGGATTGCACCGTTTGCTTTCTCATGTTCCAAAGCTGCAAAAGGCCAATGTCATCATAGTAGTTGCCGGAATGGAGGGGGCACTGGCTAGTGTTGTCGGGGGTCTTGTAAATTGCCCAGTGATTGCCGTTCCGACAAGTGTAGGCTATGGAGCAAGTTTCGAGGGGCTTTCGGCTCTTTTAACAATGCTTAATAGTTGCTCTGCAGGAGTTACGGTGGTCAATATCGATAATGGCTTCTCAGCCGCAGTTAATGCCGTATTGATAAACAAAAAAATCGAAGCAGGTAAATAATTCATCCATATCTTAATTAAATCTCTTATTGACGCTCATGCTGAAGATTTATACTATTTTCATAAAACGTTTATAAATTTAGCAAAATTCTATATCGATAACACTTAATAGTTATCGAAAACCTTAAAAACCGAAAGCTATATAATGATCGATAAAATAATTATGAAGATAATAAAGAAGGTTCCAAAGCTAAAGCCGCGCGCAAAAGATGCGCATAAAGGGGAATTAGGAAAAGTATGTATAATAGCTGGAAGCCTCGGTATGAGCGGAGCGGCGGCATTATCCGGCCGGGCAGCTTTTCGAAGCGGCTCAGGTTTAGTGCGGGTGGCCGTGCCTAAAAGCATCCTGCCGATTGTGGCCACCATTGAGCCGTGCTTTACAACAATTCCTTTAGAAGAAGATGAATCAGGACATATTGACGCGAAAGCTATTAATCAGATTTTAAATTTAATTACGGAAAATGATTTCATTGGATTTGGTCCAGGGGTAGGAACAACGCCGGGAATAAAATCTATAGTACAAAAACTGCTCCAGCAGGAGAGGCTTCGTTTAATCATCGATGCGGATGGCTTAAATAACCTGAGCATGATAAATGACTGGCCAAATATGAGAAAGGCAGATTTGATTTTGACGCCGCACCCTGGAGAAATGAAACGATTGTGGGATGGGCTTTTCAGGCAAAAAATGCCTGAGGCGAGGCAAGACATAGCCGTCAAAATGGCAAACAAAACAGGCGCCACAATAGTATTAAAAGGAAACAACACAGTAGTAACAAACGGCCGGAATGTTTATATAAATAAAACAGGCAATCCCGGAATGGCAACAGGCGGCACAGGTGACGTTTTGACAGGCGTAATTACTTCACTGGCAGGACAGGGCTTGAGTAACTTTGATGCGGCGGTTCTTGGAGTTTATGTGCAGGGATTGGCCGGAGACATTATGTCAAAAAAAATCGGTCAGGTAAGTATGATTGCCACCGATGTCATAGATGGATTGATTGAGGCATTTAAAAAAATTACAAAAAATAATGTATAAGGATTCTTAGTGATGAACGCAACAAAGGATTTTTTTGAAAAGTTTAAAACAGCTGTCGATAAATTAAAAACTGAAATACCTGAAACAATTCAAGGTTTCGGCGCACTGTTTTCAAGAGTGATGAAAGATGGCGCTCTTGGATTAAAAGAGAAGGAATTAATCGCCTTAGGAATAGGCGTCGCAATGCATTGTCCCCCCTGTATCCGCTCACATGTTCAAAAATGCCTGGATGCCGGAGCCACAAGGCAGGAAATCCTTGAGGCAGCTTCTGTCGCGGTTGTAATGGCGGGAGGACCGGGCTATACTCATTTGCCTTTAGTTCTCGAAGCACTTGAAGACCTGCAAAGTTCTGATAATAAATAGGCAAATTTGGGCCAAATAGCTAAAAAAACCGAAATATCCGGGCTTTAATTTGGTTATCATTTTTTTCTGGCATTTATCCTTATCGGCTGGTAAATTATTAACGCTTACTTTCCCACAGGGTGTAAGCCGAAACTATGGAAAATAACCAGACAAATCCGCGCTCAATGCCAGAAAATGAAATCATGACAGGCGATACGGCCGTGTATAAAGCCGAATCGCTGCCCCCTTTCAAGCGGACGCTTGTCCCCCTCAATGAATATGCCTCACGTGAGGGACTTTCCAGCGATATTGTCGAGAAGCAGGGCCAGCTTGGCGTTATTCAAATCCGCAAATTCAAGGGACGAAAGTTCGTTGTCGATGTTCCGCAGGAACAAATCACCGAATATGAAAATGAAGACAAGCCGCAAATTACGATTATTAATCGAAATCGTAGTTCGACGTTATCATCTAAATTATTAACTGCCTGTTTGATGTTTGGATTTATCATTATCATAGCTGGTTTTTTCTGGCTATATGCGAAAACGAAAATCGAAGACCTCACCGCAGAAAACAAAAGCCTTCAAAATCGAATTAATGAGATGAACATTGCCCACCAGAGTTTAAAAGAGATGCAGGAGCAGCTTGCCGCGGCAAAAGTAGAATTTACTAAAATACAGAACCGAATCGCGACATCTAAAACTGATATGGAAAAAATTCAAGGCGACCTGAATAAAACGAAAAATAATCTCGACGCAGTGCAATCTGAGCTTGCAAGTATTCAGGGACAAACGTCTCTATCCAAGGTTGAAATAGAAAGCATCCAGCACAATTTGAATGAAAGCAAAAATCAGCTCGATATTCTTTCACAGCAAAACACTAGAGCGACAAAATAGCTGCAAAGCTTAAATATTTTTAATTTTAAGCCAGTTCAGCAGCTTCCATCCAGCCGGCAAAACAGCCACTCCAAGAGTAATCTTTACGATATCACCGGCAATAAAAGGGTAAAGGCCTGTAATCAGTGCGGTCTTGAAATTTGTCATCAAAGAAAGCCAGCAGACGCCAAAAGAATATATTATAATTTCACCTGCCAGCATTGCACTAAGAGCAGTAAAAATCCGCCTGTCCCAGCCTGCTTGGGCCAATGTGCCTACAACATAAGCTGCTACAACAAAGCCGATGAGGAAACCTCCTGTAGGGCCCAATAGGACCGCCATACCTATTCCAGACGCAAAGACCGGTATACCTAAGATGCCTTCAATCAGATAGGCAATTACGGCCATTGTCCCTCTTTTTGAGCCCAGCATCGCCGCAATCATTAAAACAGCGAATGTCTGACCGGTAACAGGAACAGGGCTAAATGGCAAAAATATCTTTATTTGCGCACTTATACCCAGAACAAGTGAGCCGCAGATAACAATAATCATATCATAAATTATGGCATTAATTTTGTTATCAGCAGGCCTGAAAACATCACTCAATGTATTTGTCATCTGCATTAGAAATCCTTCAACTAAAGAAAAATAGTAAAAAATTTATAATGGCATTATATGACAGCTTTTTATCTGAGTCAAACGTAAGTATTTTGCCAAAAAGAAGTAGTTATTTCCTTATAAAAAAAACATCCTGATTTGCCTATATTTATTTAGGTACTTAGATTAACAGAATTACAAGCATAATTTAAATTAAGGAGTCTTGTATGAAAAAGGCAATTCTTTACACAATAATCGTGCTTACGTCATTTGTCATGCTGGGATGCGCATACGAAGAAGGCCACCGTCATCATGGGGATAGAGAGTATAAAGAATATAAATATCGCAGCCCTGACGGCGGCTGGCGGGGACACGATTTCGAACAACATTACTACTATGATGAACATAAGTAGTAATTGAAATAAGGGAAAAAGATGAAATATCGGCTTCTTGGAAGTACGGGCCTGTACGTTTCTGAACTGTGCCTGGGAACTATGACATTCGGCGGCAAAGGGTTTTGGGAGGCAATAGGTAAACTATCCGCCTCTGATGCCCAGACCTTGGTAGGAACATCTATCGATGAAGGTATAAATTTCATCGATACGGCAGACGCGTACTCCGAAGGAGAATCTGAAATATTATTAGGCGAAGCCCTCAAAACACTTGGCACACCCAGAGACCAGGTAATTATCGCGACAAAGGTCCTATTGAGAACAGGACCCGGCCCAAATCAGATTGGATTATCCCGCTCGCACATATTCAATTCTATAGATGGAAGTTTACGCCGGCTGAAAATGGATTATATTGACCTCTATCAAATCCACGGCGTTGATTTAGACACTCCGATTGAAGAGACGATGTGTGCCCTTGATGATATAGTTTTTTCCGGCAAGGCAAGATATATCGGCTTTTGCAATCTTCCTGCATGGTATGCCATGAAGGCAATCGCATTTGCCGATGAGCGGCTAATGAGTTCGTTCGTTAGCGCCCAGATGTATTATTCTGTCGCAAGCCGGGATATCGAACGTGAAATCGTTCCTTTAGCGATGGATATGAATTTGGCGATACTGCCATGGAGTCCCCTTGCAGGCGGACTGCTTAGCGGTAAATTTGACCTTGAAAACCCCGGTCCCCAGGATGCAAGGCGGACAAAATTCGATTTTCCGCCAGTAGATATCGAACGCACAAAAAATATTCTTAAAGAAATGCGGATTGTCTCGCAATCTATGAATATTTCAGTCGCAAGAGTAGCGCTTTCATGGCTATTGACAAGGCCATTTGTAACTAGCGTTATAATCGGGGCTAAAACAAAAGAGCAGCTATTGGATAATCTCGCCGCAACCGATGTAAATATGCCATCAGAACATATCACAAATATCGATAAGGCAAGCGCATTGCCGCCAGAGTATCCCGGATGGATGGTTGCATGGCAAAATCGCGACAGGCGTCCGCAGATACCGCAGAAAACAAAATAAAAAAGGCCACCACAATGGTGACCTTTCTTATTTGCAGCGAGGCCGAAGGGGCTCGAACCCTCAACCTTCGGATCGACAGTCCGATGCTCTAGCCAATTGAGCTACGGCCCCGAAGAGGTAACAAATATAGCGGTTTCGACTGAAAGTGTCAATCGTTTTAACCAGAGCTTTTTATATTCTCGAAGTTGCCTGATGACGGCGGATAACAGGCTGCGATTTAGTGGCCTTTTTGCCTTCCTGCAGGACCTTCATCGCCTTCTTAACATCGGCAACCTTTAGAATGCCGATTGTCCTGCCGCCTTTTAAACCTGAGGTACAATAAGCATAAGATATGTTGATATGGCTGCTGGCGAGCTTTTCGGCAACTCCCGCAAGGGCGCCCGCCCTGTTGTCGAGATTTACACACAGCACATCGGTTTTATTAAACGGCAGGTTCGTAGCCGTAAGAACTTTTTCGGCCAATTCGGGATTATCGAATACCACACGCAGAACTCCATGCTCAACTGAATCCATCACAGTCATTGCGGTGATATTGATTTTTCCTTTTGCAAATTCGACAAGAATGTGAGCAAGGATGCCGGGCTTATTGACCATAAATATTGAAAACTGACTGGTAACAAACATAAGTCACCTCCTGAAAAAAAAGTTCTATGTAGAGCCTTGCGCTTTTAACGCACTTTCCGTATCCGGGAAAAAATCAAAGACCTGGTCAAGATTAGTAATTTTAAATACCCTGTGAAGCTGCGGATTGATGGCGCTGATAAAAACCTGACCCTGATAAGAAGAAAGCGATGCACGGGTCTCCAGCAGCATTCCAAGGACCCTCGATGAGAAGAATTTGACGCCGGTGAAATCGAAGATTACTGTTTTGGGGTGATTTGCCTCAATAAACCTTGCAATGTGGCCGGCAGTAATTGAAATATCCTCAACGTTGCTGATCGAGCTTTTCTTGAAGGTTATTACAGCGGTATCGCCTTGCGTTGTGATTTGGCCAAGTGTTTCCTCGACCATACTTTCCCCTTACCCAAAATAAATAAGTTAAAATGACATATCAAGAAGCCAATTTTCACTTATTTCGGCAGATATTTCAATGTTCAACACACCAAAACACACTATTTTTTTATTATATGCAGACAGGAAAGAAGATGTTCAGAATTTCCGGGAACCGGCCTAAGTGCCGGATTTTCGGCCCGGCAGCGGTCATCGGCAAATGGACACCTTGGATTAAAGGGGCAGCCGCCTGAAGGATTAAGGATATCAGGAACTTCACCTTTTAAGCGATTTGCTAAATCCCGCTGAGTTGTAGTTATTTTGGGTATGGCGGCCATAAGGGCTATAGTGTAAGGATGAAGCGGATTATGATAAAGTTCATCTACAGTCGCCTGCTCGACAATTTTACCCATATACATTACAGCAACAATATCACATGTAAATTCGACAACCGCCAGGTCGTGGGCTATAAAAAGATAAGTTAGTGAGAACTCCTGCTGTAAGTCTTTTAGTAGGTTGAGAATTTGAGACTGTATGGAAACATCAAGTGCGCTTACCGGCTCATCACAAATAACAAGCTTAGGTTTAAGAATAAGCGCGCGGGCAATTCCTATACGCTGTCTTTGACCGCCGGAAAATTCATGCGGGTAACGGTTTATAGTATCTGAAGAAAGCCCGACTTTGGCGAGGACCTGACGGACCTCATCAAAAAGCCCTGGTCCTGTTATTTTTTTATGAACTTTAAGCGGCTCTCCAACGATGTTTGCAACCGTCATACGGGGATTTAGCGAGCCGAACGGGTCCTGAAATATAAGGGTTATTCCCGAACGAATATTCCGGAGGTAAGAAGCATCACAAGCAAGGATATCTGTGTTATCAAAAATGACCTTGCCGGAAGTGACCGGTATGAGACGAAGGATACTTTTTGCAACAGTAGTTTTGCCGCAGCCGCTTTCGCCAACCAAACCGAAAGATGAGGCAGGTTTTATGGCAAAAGAAACACCATCGACGGCTTTTACATGGCCAACAGTTCGCCGCAATAACCCCTTCTTAATCGGGAAATAAGTCTTAAGGTCATCAACCTTGAGCAAAGAATTATTTGTTTTATTTTCAGGATTCATAATTTAGGGTCATCGGGCCTTTCATAACCGGGGGCATACCAGCAGGCAACCTGCCTTCCTAAAGCTACTTCGCGAAGCTGTGGTTCTATTGTCTGACATCTTTTATCATTGCACCCCAGATAGCAGCGGGGATGAAATTTGCAGCCGGAAGGAAAATGCAGAGGCTCAGGGACAATACCGGGAATTGTATAAAGACGTTCGCCTGTAAAGCCGAGCTGAGGCAAAGATTTAAGAAGCCCCTGCGTATAGGGATGCAGTGGATTCTCAAATAAAGATTTAGAATTGGATAATTCAGCAATTCTGGAGGCATACATTACAGCTACATCCTGGGCTCGTTCGGCAACGATTCCAAGATTATGGGTTATAAGCAGAATACTCATTTTGCTTTGCTGTTGAAGACTATCGAGCAGATCGAGTATCTGGGCTTGTATTGTGACATCGAGGGCTGTAGTTGGTTCATCAGCAATTAACAACTGAGGCTTGCATGATATAGCCATCGCAATCATTACACGCTGCCGCATTCCTCCTGACATTTGATGCGGGTATTCGGTAACTCTCTGGCCAGGCTCGGAGATACCGACCTTTCTCAGCATTTCGGCTGCTATTTCCCAGCCCTCTGGTTCACTTTTTTTCTGGTGCAGCCGTATAGTCTCGACTATCTGCTCGCCGACAGTATAAACTGGATTTAAACTGGTCATCGGCTCCTGGAAAATCATAGCAATTCGATTTCCGCGAACGGAACGCATACGCTGCTCGGATATTGAAAGTAGATTTCGATTTTCAAAGTTTATCTCGCCTGCCGCGATTTTTCCGGGAGGGTCTGGAATAAGCCGCATAACTGATAAAGCAGTAACACTTTTTCCGCAGCCGCTTTCACCGACAAGCGCAAATGTCTGACCTTTTTTCACTGAAAAACTGACATCCTGAACGGCATGGGCAATTCCATTTTCTGTGAAGAAATCCACAGAGAGGCCTTTAATATTCAGCAGCGTTACTTCTTCTATCATCTGGCCTCCCTTAATCTTGGGTCAATTGCGTCACGGAGGGATTCACCGACGATATTATAAGCTAGAACAGTAAAGAATATGGCAAGACCAGGGAATAATGTAAGCCACCAGAGAAATCTTCCGGTTGTGCTGACACCTAAACTCAGGATTTGTCCCCAGCTTGGCGCCGGCGGAGCAACTCCAAAACCAAGAAAACTAAGGGCCGCTTCGATGAATATAGCACCGGCGATACCGAAGGTCGCATTGACAAGGACAGGAGCTATCGCGTTTGGAAGCATATGCCTGAAAAGAATGCTTCGAAGGGGCAATCCAAGCGAAATGGCCGCCTGAACAAAATCCTGCCTGCGAAGCTTCAAAAATTCAGCTCGAACAAAACGAGCATCCTCTGTCCATGTAGTCAGGCCGATTATCAGCATGATGTTGAATAAACTTCGCGGAAAGAACGCGACTATTGTAATAATCAGGAAAAAAACCGGCACTGCCATCATAATTTCAACAAGACGCATACCCACAAAATCGGTCTTTCCTCCTGAGTAACCAAGTATTGCCCCGATTATAATCCCGATTATGCTCGATATTCCAACAGCCACAAAGCCAACAGAAAGAGATATTCTGCTTCCATGAATAACGCGGCATAGGACATCGGAACCAACATCATCAGTTCCAAGCCAGTGCTGTCTGTTTGGGGCTTGCTCTCTAACTTTTAAATCGGTCCTGCCGTAACCGTATGGCACAGGCGCAAAGAGAGCATTGGTCGCCTTTCCATTTTCAATCATTGATTTATAATCTGTGGCGTCAAGACGCTTGGGAATAAAGATAAAGAAAAGAATAGTGCCGATAATAATAATAGAAATACTTACGAAAATCTGCCGCCACAATACACCCGAGCGAATCGAGGGGTCCACTTTTCTTTTATTTCTTAAAATGAGTAAAAGCTGAATTAAAGTTATAAATGCGGCAAGAAATATGCTGTAATCACTGGCTGTAAGCGCACCGAACAAAGGCCAACGCAGATGGCCATCGATTTTGATGAAAAAAGGCTTGTCATTGGCAAAAAATGGCGCAAAAACCGCGACAACAAACAACACGACTATAAAACCAAGCCATAGAAGGGTAAATTTGCTTTTGGCAAATTCATGCCATACCATTTCACCGTATGATGTCCCCCAATCTTTATGTTTTTTATTATCACTCATAAATTATTCTGTCGATTCAAAGCTGATTCGCGGATCCGCAATCGCATATGAGATATCCGCAAGCAATAATCCTATTAAATTCAAAAAGCCCGCTATTGTAGCGACCCCCATAACTACATTGTAGTCCCTTGTTGTCACCGATTCGAAGGCAAGCAAGCCCATACCTGAGACACTGAATATTCTTTCAATTATGACTGAGCCGCCAAACATTGCCGGCAGCAGAGTTGCCATAATAGTGATGACTGGAATCACACTATTTCTAAAAGCGTGGTGGAAAATAACCGACCAATTCGAAAGGCCCTTTGCCCTTGCTGTGCGGACGTAATCGGCACGGAGATTATCAAGCATGCCGGCACGAACCAGCTTTGTAAGGTATGCAAAGCCCGCGTATGTCAGACAAAAAACCGGAAGAACAAGATGCATTAACCTGTCGGCGAGCCACTGAAAAAAGGGATATTGCTCTGCATCGTTGCTGGATAATCCCGCGGGCGGAAAAAGATTATAAGGAGGGCCGCATAGATAACCGATAAGCATCTGGCCTACCCACATAGAGGGCAGCGACCAAAGCATCAGCAGCATTACGGAACTTGCCTTATCGAGAAATTTTTTACGCCCTACCGCTGAAAGAATACCCATTGGAATTGACACTGCATAAATGATAACAAACGAGATTAGATTCAAAATAAGAGTTATCGGCAATCGCTCTTTTATCAAATCAATTACAGGCCTGTGATGTTTAATCGAATCACCGAAATCCAGCCGGGCGACTCGACCCAGCCATGTTGCATATTGAATATATACCGGCTTATCGAGTCCGTAAAGGCGATTACGCGCAGCTCGAACATCTGCCGCACGCTGTGCATCCATCATACCGCCCATCCCCTGAGACAAACCAACCGGGTCTCCAGGCGCTGCCCTGCTTATAGCAAAAACCATCAATGTAATACCCAGCAATGTGGGTATCATCAAAAATAATCGTCTAATTATATAAGTTGTCATTTATATTTCTGGAGATTTTTGGGGACATACCACTCATGCTCATTGATTCCGAGCTTGTGAATTATCACATTCTGAAAACGTTTAGCCAGAAATCTCTGTTCCGGCCGTGTGTAAATAAACGTATACGGCTGTTCTTCATGCAGTATACGATGGAATTGATGGTATAGTGCATTTCTTTTGCCTTCGTCTAAGGTCTCGCGGGCCTGTTCAATCAATCTATCAGCCTCGGGATTCTTGAAATTTACATAATTTGAGCCTTTTTCAGTTTGAGATGAATGCCATATCTGATATGGATCCTGCTCAACTCCTCCGCCCCATGCCATACTTAAAGCATCAAAATCTCTATTCAAAACCTTTTGCGAAAATACAGACCATTCGTAAGGATCAACCAAAACATCTATTCCGGCACTCGCACAGGAATCCTTAACCAGTTTCGCGACTTGTTCATGTATTTGTGTTTCGCTTATCATATACTTAAACCTGAATGGCACTCCGTCTTTGTCGCGGATACCGTCACCATCGTGGTCAATCCAGCCGGCTTCATCGAGAAGCTGTTTTGCTTTTTCGGGGTCATACGGCCACGGTTTTATATTAGGGTCGTTTTGCTTGCCGTATATATAAAAAGTGCCTGTTGGAATCGCCGCCTCAGGATTCCTCAGGATATGTTTTTTTATTGCTTCTCTGTCAATAAGGTGAGTCATTGCCAGCCGGACTTTTGTATCTGCAAAAAATGGCCTCGCCTGATTCCACCCTATCCAGAAATAACCTGTATTTGACGCGTCCCAGTAAGATAAGCAGTGAAATTGTTTTTTGAACTCCTCGTCATTTGCCTTTTCCGAGAACTGGTCTGGTAATGGCCTTATATAATCGATTTTGCCTGCCATAAGAGACTGCAGAGCAGCTGTTTCATTGGTGATAAAAGGAAAAATCAATTTCTTTGTTTTCGGCTTTGGACCCCAATAATTTTCATTGCGCCGGAGAACCACCTGCTGACCTACATCCCATTTTTCAAAAACGTAAGGTCCTGTGCCTACAGGATTGGTTCTTCGTTCATTAAACTGCCTGGCATCTTTGTAGTAATATATATGCTTTGGATGAATAGGAATCCCGCCTAAAAATCCGAGCGAAAGAAAATATACTTTCTTCATATGAAATTTAATTTCCCTTTCATTGATTCGCTCGTAGCGGTCAACATCCCGGAAATAATTCCCATAGCTTGCAGCATCGATATTTGGGTCAATTATTGTTTCATATGAGAAAATGACGTCGTCGGTAGTAACCGGATGACCATCTGAAAAGTGAATATTATCTCTCAGCTTAAAATAAATTTCCAAGCCGTCATCGGAGATTGAGAATTTTTCAGCCAATCGGCCGCGATATTTGAACTCGTCCGGCTCGTATTCAATCAAGCTTTCGAAAATATTTCCCATCCCAATCCAGCGTGTAGGCCATGTTCCCGCTTCTATCAGAACGTTCAAGGTGGCCGGTTCGGCGCTCATACAATAAACAAGCCAGTCCCCCTCATCTCCTGGATGTTCCGCAAAAATAGATTCTTCATTTTTATTTGAAGGAGCTTGGCGTCTCTCTATCGCCGCTCTTGTTTGAGGCGTTGAGGTTTCCAGCCTGCTGATAAGCGTATTAATCCTTTCATAAAGCCTGTCGGATTGAACCATAGAAAGAAATTGTAAAAGAATGATTACAGCTAAAAGTAAAAACAAAAAGAATTTGAATACGCCGGATTGTCCGTTCATAAATACATCCTTTATTTATATCTTTGCTTTTCTTTAGGCACATACCATTCAAGAAAGTTGAGCCCAAGTTTATGAATCTTAACGTTTTGGAAGCGTTTATCAACCGTATAAAAATTAGGTCTGGCAAACAAGAAAGTATACGGCTGCTCTTTATGTATAATCTGATGAAATCTATGGCAAAGGATATATGATTGTTCGGGTTCAATAGTTACTCTTATTTTTTCAAGTAAGTCATCTGCCTGGGCATTGCGAAAGCCGACATAATTGGAACCGCGGTTTCCAATCTGGGAAGAATGAAAAATTTGATAAAAATCTTCAACAATATCTCCTCCCCATCCCATCACCATCGCGTCGAATTGTCTGTCGGAAATCTTGGGGACCAGGACAGACCATTCATACGGGTCAGGGATAAGATCTGCACCTATTTTAATCAATTCATCTTTTAAAAAAGACGCAAGGCGGGTATATACATCACTTTCCACTGAATAAAGAAATTTGAATCTGAAAGGAATGCCGTTCTTATCGCGTATTCCGTCGCCATCATGGTCACTCCAGCCGGCCTCATCGAGAAGATTCTTCGCTTTTTCAATATCATAAGGTAATGGCTTAATAGCCGAATCATTTTGTGAACTGTTGATGTAAAAAGAACCAGTGATTATTTTTCCATATCCTTTTATCAAATGATTAACAATCTGATCACGATTTATGCTCAATGTCATTGCCAGACGAACACGTGGATCCGAAAAATAAGGTCTGTCCTGGTTCCATCCGATATAATAAAACGGAACTCCCGGAGACCAGACAGTAAGACAATCAAAATCATTGTTAAAGTCTTTATCCGCAACAAGGTCTGCGAACTGGTCCGGCTCAGGGATAGTCAAATCAATTTTATGGGCCCTTTGTGACTGTATCGCAGCTATCGGATTTGTTATAAATTTATAAACGATTTTTTTTATCCGGGGTTTAGCTCCCCAGTAATTCTCATTTTTTCGCAGGACAATTTCATTGCCTGTATCCCACCGCTCAAATAGATATGGTCCGCTGCCAATCGGATTTGAAATGCGGTGGTTGAATTGTTTTGCATCCTTATACTTATATATGTGTTTGGGATAAATGCCAATATCCCAAAACGAAAGAACTTCCAAGGCCTTAAAATAAGGTCTTTTCATATAAAATTTGATGGTCTTATCATTAATCTTTTCGGCCCTGTCCACATCAACATAAAGATTTGAAAGATTTGCGGCATCAACATTGGGATCAATAACAGTATTATATGTAAATAAAACATCATCGGCCGTTATAGGAACACCATCGGAGAAGTAAACATCATTTCGAAGATAAAACGTTATTTCAAGACCATCTTTTGAAATCTCATAACTTTGGGCCAAAAGGGGCTTGAGTTTAACATTATCGAAATCATACACCATTAACGGTTCGTAAATATTGCGTAAAGTAATCCATCTTGAGTATATGTCACTATCGACATTGATTTGATTAAGTGTCTTCGGCTCGACCCGCATCGCCCAAACCAGCCAGTCCCCCTCCTGGCCCGGATATTGAGCATTTTCCAAAGAGGTTACCGGCTCATTCTCAGATTTAATTACTGTGGGGGTCCTTTCTAAAAACTCTTCGATTTTATTGAGAGCCATGTAAATCTTATCAGATTGAATCATTGAAGAAATCTGAAGGATAATAATAAGAAAAAGAAAAACAAAAACGAAAAAAACGGAAACTTTACCGCGATTCATCTTTGGCCAAACCTCCAATGTCTGGCAAAAATTACGATTCTATAATAAAACACGTATATTTAATTACTCCGGCGGCCCGGAAAGCGCTACAGGATGAGTAATCGAAACACCGCCTGGATCTTTGCCGTAATTAATGTTAAGCTCCCCTGCTTTTGTCTGGTCGCCAAGCAGCGTGTTCTGCGCCTGCTGGAGGGCATTTGCATCGGCCGATTCAATGGCTTTTTTAATCTCGAATCTGGGTTTACCTGTTATTTTGCTAAGGCAATTTTGTTCAGTGCAGACAAGAACGGAAACAAGCTGCTCTTTTTGCAAATCACTTAGAACATCATCACTTTTGATATAACGCTGAAAAACATAGGACAGCAACTGTCCGAATCTTTTTCCAGCCACATCCTTAGCTGCATTCGAGGCCGTCATTTTATCGGCAAGTATTTGTAAAATGCGCGCATCAAGAAGTTCCTGCTCAACAGTCCAGTCTGCATAACAGGCAATTCGGGAATCGGCTGCTTTTAATAAAAGCGATTCTCCTTCTGATATCTTTATTGAACCGGCAAAAGATGCGATAAGCACAACTCCATCAGGGCTTGTTTTGGAAACTACTTCATCAAGCCTTCGAATTACCTGTCTGGCCGTATCGATGGCTTTTGGGCTATTGAGCTGCTCAGTAATTTGTGGGTTTGTTACAGAATGAATTGACCAATAACGAATTACCTCATTTTTGCTGTCTGCATATTTCAAAGCGACATCCGTAAGACGAATATCCGCAAGTCCATCCACAAGCATCAGCAGATTGGTAATTATTTTAAAACTTCTTTCCGGAGGCGTAATAGTTTCTGCTTTTGTTAATGCGGCTGAAATGTATTTTTGGGCAGATTTGGAAAATTGCTCAGAAAATTGTGTTTGATTCGGCTGCGTGCTGCTGCTATTTGCGATGATTATCGCTCGTATATTTGATATGGATGAGAAATCTTCGGTATCGAGCATTTCACCGACAGCACCGGCTACAAAGTTATCGATTGCCTTAAAATCGGAATCATCGAGGACCTGTTTGGCACGAACTGCTTCGATGCTCAAACTATCGGCTGCCAGGCAAGGGGTTAAATAAATCAAAAAAAGGGATATCGAGGCTGTAAGAATCAAAAAAGATTTCATATGCATTCGCCCTAAATGAAGATAAACTCTTTATTTACAATACAATAGAGTAACATTCAAATGCCGCTTTGTCAAGATGTTAAACAGCTTTGACCTTTCATTTTTAGTTAACGTCTTAATAAAGGCATACGTATAATAAGGTGTTATGGTTGGAACTGAAATACAACTTGTTAGAATTGACCCCTTGCGTCTTGTCATGGAACGCAGCGGGCAAATGGTTGTAGACGCAAATATATTCGCATCAAAAGAAATAAAAATTGAAGAGCAGGCAATACAACAACTATATGATGCTGCCTGTTTGCCGCCTGCAAGAAAGGTTTTGGCGACCGCCGATATTCACGTTGGTTTCGGTATTCCAATTGGAGCAGTCATAGGGCTTGAAGATGCAATAATGCCCGCGGCAGTGGGATATGATATCAACTGCGGGATGCGTTTGCTGCGAACCCCGTTTCTAAAAGAAGAGATAGATATAGATGAAATTGCCAATTCCATTGCCAGAGATATACCTTTGGGAGAAGGGATGCAAAATTTGACAATGGATAAAAAGATGATTGAGATAATTGCATTGGAAGGCGTGAAGGGTATCGGCAAACTGGCATTAAATATCAAGCATAGAGCATGGGAGGCATTTGATGAACGGGAATTTTCTGAAGATTTGAAAAAAATTGAAGAAAACGGACAAATGCCCGGCGATATGGCTGCCGTCCCTAAACTTGCAATAGAAAAAGGCAAAGACCAGATTGGAACATTGGGCGGGGGCAATCATTTCATAGAGATACAGGTTGTGCAAAAAGTTTTCGATGAGCAGCTTGCAAACTTTTTTGATATCAAAGAAAATCAAATTGTCGTTATGATTCATTCAGGCTCCAGGCGGTTCGGATACGAGATAGCAGATGAATATATGAGCATCGCTGCCGGCTTACCAGAGATGGAAGGCAGAAGAAAGATGCTCAGCTACCTTGATGCAAACAGCAAACAGGGACAAAAATACATTTCCGCAATGGGAGCTGCGGCTAATTTTGCGTTTGTAAACAGGCACCTTATGGGATTACTGGTAAGGCGCTGTTTTACACGGATGTTCGGGGCTATATCATTACCTCTTGTTTACGATGTTACTCATAATATGGCAAAATTAGAAATCCATGAAGGCAAAAAACTATGGGTGCACCGTAAAGGTGCGACAAGGGCATTTGGTCCTGAGCAAATGAAAGGCACTCCATTCGAAAAAATCGGACAGCCTATCATTACACCTGGTTCGATGGGAACAGCAAGCTATTTAATGGTAGGAACAGGCAACTCTGAAGAGTCTCTATCCTCAGTTAATCATGGGGCCGGACGGGTCATGAGCAGGACCGCGGCATCGGGCAAAGGCAGGCATGGAAAGTCGACAGGCGGGGCAGCAATCAGCGATAATGAATTCAAACGGAGTATGTCAGGAATAAAACTTATCGCGGGAGATAAAAGCAGGATTAAAGAGGAAGCCCCGGGAGCCTATAAAAATATCGATGAGGTTGTCCGAATTGTATCTCAGTGCGGCTGGGCAAAACCTGCTGCAAGAATGACGCCGCTGGCGGTTTTAAAAGGTTAAAACAGCATAAAATCATCCGCTTGACCATTGCTTTTTAAGCATAAATATTTTAGAATTGTTTGTTTTGGTATTTTAATTTCAAAGGTCGTGAAAGGCAGCTTATATGCTAAAGCACATTATTATGTCAGCAGTTCTATTTACAATTCTGCTGAACAATTATGGCTGTGAGAAAAAAAGGGAAGTCGTTTCGAAAACAGCTGATATTTCAGATGCGGCGGTTTTAGAACCGGCCCTTCCTGTCATATTGATTTCAGATACGAATACCCAAAAACCAGAGGTTGTAAAGATTGAGCAAACGGCAGAAGCTGAACCAAATAAGACTATATCTGAGCCTGCCGTCGAAATAAAAATTACCGAACCAAATAAACAGGAAATAGAGAAGATTAAAGAAGACGCTTCAAAATCAGATAACATCAATAAGGCTATATCAATATCTTCTCCCAAAAATGATGTAAATCAATTATTTGAGAAGTGCACAGAGTTCCTTGCCAGGTATGTCAACTCTGATGGAATGGTCGATTACAAAACCCTTTCACGGAAAAAAATGGAGTTATCAAAAATTCTTGAACAATTCAGAATTTTAGACAGGAGCGAATACACTACCTGGTCAAATAATGACAAGCTTGCATTCTGGATAAATGCCTACAATATAGAGCTCGTAAAGATAATTCAGGATAATTACCCTATAGAATCAAATAGGATGCTGAGGCTTATCTGGCCGCCTAACAGCATAAGACACATAAAAGGAATATGGGATGAGCGTAAATTTATTATTATGGATGAAGAGTTTACGCTTAAAGAAATTGAACGGCGTTTCTTTTTAATCGAACCATCAGAACCAAGTGTATTTTTTGGGATTTATTATGCATCTATTTCAGGACCGCCTTTAAGAAATGAGGCATATCGCGGAGAAAACCTTTCATCGCAGCTTGATAGTCAGGTAAAAACATATATCGCAGGCTCTAATGCTCTTAAAATTGATAGAGAGAATGGAATAGTATATTTATCATCAATTTTTAATCCTACATGGTATGGAAACCAATTTATCCCAAAATATGGGACCAATTTTAAATTTAAACAGCAGGAAACATCAGTAAGAGCTGTCCTTAATTTTTTAACAAAATATATTTCACCGCAGGAAATAAATTATCTTGAGACTGGAAATTATACAGTTGAGTATATGAGATACGACTGGACACTTAACGAAATCGGCGGCTGATAAGCCGGATAAATTATATTATTACAATGAGGCAAACAAAATGGCAAAATTAAACAGCAGTAACGGCGAACGAAATTATTTTTTCACGAGCGAATCAGTGACAATGGGGCACCCGGATAAGGTAGCAGACTGCATTTCGGATGCAGTTCTTGATGCATGCCTTGCCCAGGATAAAAAGAGCAGGGTTGCCTGCGAGACGCTTGTAAAAAATGATATGGCAATAGTCGCAGGTGAGATAACAACCAGGGCATCGGTTGATATCGCAGCAATAGCACGGAAGGCAATTAAAGAAATAGGTTATGATGATCCCGAAGTTGGTTTCCATTATGAAAACTGTGCCGTTCTTGTATCAATCGGCAGGCAAAGTCCGGATATCTCACAAGGTGTCACTGAAGGAGATGGTCTGCATAAAGAACAAGGTGCAGGCGATCAGGGCTTGATGTTTGGATATGCATGCAAAGACACACCTGAGCTTATGCCGATGCCAATACAATTGGCACACGCAATAACAACACGGCTCGAGCAGATGAGACTGACAAAGAAACTGCCGTGGCTGCGGCCGGACGGCAAGAGCCAGGTAACAGTCGAATATACAAATGGAAAACCCACACATATCCCCGTTGTTGTTGTCGCGGCACAGCATGACCCTGATATTTCTCACGCCAAGCTGCAAAAAGAAATAATTAACAAGGTAGTGCTGCCAGTGCTGCCGAAAAAACTTGTAGATAAGCGAACGATATTCCATATCAACGCAACCGGCAAATTCGTAATCGGCGGCCCGGCAGGCGACTGCGGGTTAACAGGAAGAAAAATTATCGTTGATACTTACGGCGGCAGGGGCAGACATGGCGGCGGATGCTTTAGCGGCAAAGACCCGACTAAAGTTGACAGGACTGCAAGCTATATGGCTCGATATATTGCTAAAAATATCGTCGCCTCAGGACTGGCGGATACCTGTGAGGTTCAATTGTCATATGTAATAGGTTTCGCGGACCCGCTTTCAGTGCTGGTGGATACAAAAGGGACAGGTAAAATCAGCGAGAAAAAACTTGGTGAACTCGTACGAAAACTTTTCCCGTTAACACCGAAAGGAATGATTAACCACCTCAAACTTGAAAGACCGATTTACTCAAAGACAAGCCATGGTGGACATTTTGGCCGGAATCTGCCCGAATTTACCTGGGAAAAAACCGATATGGCGGCAAAACTCAGGAAAGCCGCTGGTATATAGTTAAATTAGAAATTAAAAAGAAAAAGCCCGATTTAAAAGTCGGGCTTTTTTTTATTCCATTTCGAGCGCATTTTAATGTTTGAAGTGACGTTTGCCTGTAAAGACCATCGCTATACCATATTTATCGGCGGCGGCGATGACTTCATCATCTTTTTTAGAGCCGCCTGGCTGGGCTATAGCGGCAATCCCGGCCTGAGCAGCATTATCAACATTATCAGGGAACGGGAAGAAGGCATCCGAAGCCATAACTGAACCTTTTGCCTGTTCGCCGGCGTGTTTAACAGCTATAAAGCCGGATTGCACACGATTCATTTGACCTGCTCCAATACCGATAATTCTGCGTCCCTTCACCAGAACTATTGCATTGCTTTTTGTGTGTTTGGCGGCCAGCCACGCAATGCGCAGGTCAGCAAGCTGCTCTTCTGTAGGCTTAATTTTGGTTGGAATAGTTAATAACTTCGGCTCCCAGCCGACCATGTCACGCTTCTGGATGAGCACTCCGCCTACTATGCATCGAAGGTCGTGTTCTTCTCCATTTACTTTACTTTTATCTATCGGACCTGTTTCAATAAGACGAACCCTGCTTCCCCAGCTTTTAAGGGTTCGTATTATTTCGATTGCTTCAGATTCAAATTGAGGAGCAATGATTACCTCGGCAAAAAAACCTTCGGCGCCAAGGGCCTTGCCGAACCTGCTGTATGATTCCATAATTGTTTGTGCAAGTTCGATATGAACTTTTCGGTTTAACGCGACGATTCCGCCGAACGCGCTTGTCACATCTCCTTCGTATGCTTTGCGATAAGCAATGCAAATATCGTCATCGATAGCACAGCCGCATGGATTAAGATGTTTTATAATAACAGCGGCAGGCTCATCGAATTCCTTTACCAGCTCGAAAGCTGCATTTGAATCCAGCAGATTATTAAAACTTATTTCTGTGTCAGCCTGCATAATTTTGCCCGCGCCTATACACGCTTCCCCGTTTGCTGCAAGCTTATAAAAAGCTGCGGGCTGGTGAGGATTTTCGCCATATCGAAGTGATATGTCTTTTTTGAGAGGGATTGAAAGGCGTTCCGGAAATTCATCTCCTGCCTTAATATTAAGATAACGAGAAATTGCGGCATCATATGATGCGGTAAGAGAAAATGCCGCTCTTGCCAGTTCTGTGCGAAGCTCTTCAGTTACTGAGCCGTTATTTTTTCTCATCTGTTCGACAACTTTTTCATACTGGTGATGACTCGTAATAACTGCAACGAATCTGTAATTTTTGGCGGCAGAACGAATCATGCTTGGGCCGCCGATATCAATATTCTCAATGGCTTCTTCGAGCTTGCATCCGGGCTTTGCGACAGTTTGTTCGAAGGGATATAAGTTTACACAAACAAGATCGATTGGCTCAATACCATGCTCTTTCATGGCATTTTTATGTTCAGTCTTGTCACGAATAGATAATAACCCGCCATGAATCTTTGGATGCAGTGTCTTTACACGCCCATCCATCATTTCAGGAAAACCTGTAACTTTTTCAATAGGTGTCACTTCAATGCCTGCTTCGGCGAGCGCCTTAGCTGTGCCGCCTGTGCTGATGATCTTTACCCCCATATCAGCAAGTGTCTGTGCAAAATCTACAACGCCGTTTTTATCGGAGACACTAATTAAAGCGGTTTTGATTTTTACATCCATTCCAATCTCCACCTCAAATCTAAATAATCATTTAGGCTTTGGTTCAAGACAGGCAATCCGGCCTTTATTATCAGAAATGTAAATTTTGGAATCTGCTGTATTGGACACATATTTAAGAGGCAAAGCAGTATTAACGCTATATAATTTTTTCGCTTTTGTATTGTCCATTGCCGTTATAATACCTTTATCTGTCACAAGGAATGTTTTATCATCCGCTTCCGATAACATGCCAATGCCATCCTCAACCTGCCAAAGCAGTTTACCTGATTTTTTATCTATGGCCGCAAGATGCGAATCGGGAACAAATTGATAAAGCAGCTTTTTGCCAAGCTGAGGTGCCGAATTAAGAACGCCCTGAGTCTGATATTTCCAAACCAGCTTGCCTGAAGACAATTCAAGACAATAGACAGAAGTATCCTTACATGCAAAATACAATGAAGACGCATCATGAACAATCGGCCCAACGACAGCGGCCGGAGCTTTAAACTCCCAGGCCTTTGCAGCTTTATCCGCAGCTATGCGAATCACGTTTCCTGATTCAGTAGCAAATATGACATATTCCTGTTCAGCGATTACTGATGTTAAGGCAGAATCGTTTTCAGCAGCAACTTCAAAAACTTTAACTTTATCATTTGCGCGGATCGCACGTATACGCCTGTCTGCACCCGCAACATAAAAATAGGTATCATTACGAACAACCGGACAAACAACAGCAGTATCTATCTGCATAGAAATTTTTTGAGTGCCTGAATCAACATTTATTT
>CAYSKP010000174.1:0-20125 GCA_964431645.1 uncultured Pirellulales bacterium | reverse complement strand
TGCTTAAACTAAAAATTTTAAATCAAGGCATTTAATGTCTTTTATTTTATTTTCCCGCTCATTCGAGTCTGAGCTTGAGGGCTTATCCCTCAGAGTCGAAGACCATAGGCGGTGGTAAAAACAATAAATTAAGAAAAAAATTATGGCCCGACACCCACTTGAAAAAGTAAGAAATATTGGCATTATCGCTCATATTGACGCGGGCAAAACGACGGTTTCAGAACGAGTTCTTTATTACGCCGGCAAGACCTACAAAATGGGTGAGGTCCACGATGGGACAGCGGTGATGGACTATCTCGAAGAAGAGCAGAAAAGAGGCATAACAATTACCTCCGCGGCGACAAAATTCCCCTGGGCGGGGGCAGATATAAACCTTATAGATACGCCCGGGCATATTGATTTTACCGCAGAAGTTGAAAGGTCGCTGCGAGTTCTTGACGGGGCAGTAATTGTTTTTGACGGCAGCGAAGGAGTGCAGGCGCAAAGTGAAACAGTATGGAGGCAGGGACAAAAATATGGAGTGCCGTGCCTTTGCTTTATAAACAAGATGGATAAAGTCGGCGCAGACTTTGAAATGAGCGTTGACAGTATCCGGGAAAAACTTGCGGCCAATCCTCTTATTATGCAGCTTCCAATTGGCGCATCTGACACGTTTAACGGTGTTATAGATTTGATCAGGATGCACGCATATATATTTGACACAAAAAAACTTGGGGCTGATTACCAGGAGATTGACGTTCCGCAGGAATACCAGGACAAAGTCAAGCAGGCGAGACATGACCTGCTTGAGCATGCGGCAGAACACGATGAAGAAATGATGGACAAATATGTTCACGACAAGCCTATAGAAGAAGAAATAATTCACAGGGCTATAAGGAAGGGGACAATCACGGGAAAATTACATCCGGTATTTTGCGGGTCTGCCCTGCAGTATATCGGAATACAAAAATTGCTGGATGCAGTTGTGGCGTATCTGCCGTCTCCTGTAGAAAAGCCGCCAATTACAGCCCATACACCTGGAGATGAGGAGAAAAAAATAATTGTCAAATGCGACCCTAAGGCCAGTTTAGTGGCACTCGCATTTAAAATAATAAGTGAGCCGCATGGGGACCTTAATTTTATCAGGATATACCAGGGGACATTAAAATCGGGCAGCCGGCTTTTAAATGTTACCCGCGATAAAAAGGAAAATATTACCCGCATGTTCCAGATGCATGCCAATGACCGAAAGATAATTGAAGAGGCAAGGGCAGGCGACATTGTGGCGATAGTAGGGCCTAAATATACAATAACAGGGGATACTTTGAGTGATCCCAAGAAGCCGGTTTTGCTTGCCAGTATAACTTTCCCTGAAACAGTTATCAGTATGTCAATAGAGCCCAAAACCGCTGCTGATAAAAACAAACTTGGCGAAGCCCTTGCGGGATTGCGGCGTGAAGACCCAACCTTCGAATCAAGAGTCGACCATGAAACAGGGCAAATGATTATCAGCGGCATGGGCGAGCTTCATCTTGAGATATTGCAGCACAAACTTATGAAGGAAAAAGGTGTTGAAATCAAGGTCGGCAGGCCTCGTGTGGCATATAAAGAGGCAATTACAAAGATGGCCGAAGCTGAAGGTAAGTTTGTGCGTCAATCTGGGGGGAGAGGGCAATATGGGCATGTTGTCTTAAAAGTTGAGCCATTAATAAACGAAAACGGCCATTTAAGCCGGGAGATAGAATTTATAAATGAGGCAGGTGGCGACAGGGTGCCCAGAGAATACGTAGGGGCAGTCGAAAAAGGCTCAAAAGATGCACTTGGGACAGGCACATTAGCCGGGTATCCCCTTATGGGAGTTAGAGTTACATTAATTGACGGTTCATATCATACAGTGGATTCATCTGATATTGCTTTTGAACAGGCAGCAGCTCTTGCCATAAAAGCCGTTCTTGAAAAGGCAGGTGTTATCCTTTTAGAGCCGGTTATGAAGGTAGAAGTTATTGTTCCGGAGACTAATTTTGGGATAGTTCAGGCAAGCTTGCTTGCCAAAAGAGGATTTATTACAGATACGAAAATTCATGGTAAAACACGGACTATTGACGCAAAAGTTCCATTATCTGAAATGTTCGGCTATTCGAGCGAAATAAGAAGCGCTACGGCCGGACGGGGCACTTTTACAATGGAACCTTGCAGTTACGAGAAGGTGCCTGAACAGATTGCTCAGCAGGTTATATCAGTTTAAAAAAAAATATTTAATTTTAATTCAAATTTGTTGACTGCTGATTTTAGTTATGTTAAATTACTAAGCTTTCAGCCGTAGCGAGCATTGTCAGCGATGGCTTTGCGATTGACGAGTTGGGCTGTAACACGTCTGCGAATCGTGGTCGTCAAGGACGGTTTGATTTGAAAGTTTATTTGTAAGGGTACAGCGGGAGCTGCGATAAGCTCCATAAGTGCTGGGATGTGTTGTCAAGGCTATTGCCAAAGTCAACTTCGTCCAAAGGATTGAACCCTGATTCGTTAAGGAAGGCGACTGATAACGATACCTTCAGACGCAGGTATTAATTATCAAAGTCGGTGTCCTTCCTGTTAAAGAAGGATAAATGCCGCTGAGGCGATATTTGTTTATCGAATCAGTGCGAAAAAAATATAGTTATAAACAGCAGTAATAATTTTAGATTTTGGGCATAGTTTATGGCCGGTGAAACAGAAAGAATAAAAATAAGAATGGAAGCGTACGACCACAGGATTCTGGATGCATCCGCTAAAGAAATAGTGGAGCATGCCAGAAGAACCAATGCTCGTATCAGCGGTCCGATTCCTCTGCCAACAAGAATTGAAAGATATACAGTTCTGAGAAGTCCGCATATCGACAAAAAATCACGCGAACAATTCGAGTTGCGAACGCATAAACGATTAATCGATATTCGCGAGGCGAATGCCAGGACTGTGGAAGTTCTTAATCGGCTGGTTGTGCCTGCCGGTGTTTTCGTAAAGATTAAAGCATAATATAGAAGTTCACTAACAGGAAATATAAAGTGGCAATGCTGCTTGGAAAAAAAGTTGGGATGACACAGGTTTACGATGAAAAGGAAAGGCTATTGCCGGTAACGGTAATACAAGCCGGTCCCTGTGTTGTTATGCAGGTAAAAACCGTTGAAACAGACGGTTATAACGCTTTGCAGCTCGGTTTTGAAGATGTTAAGGTTTCGCGAGCTTCGAAAGCCGCTGCCGCAAGGGCAGAGAAGGTAAAAACCGCTCCCAAGAGATTCATCAAAGAGATGCGGCTTGCCGCTGATGCAAAGAGTGAAGTAAATGCCGGTGATTCTTTAACAGTGACAACATTTTCAGAGACAAAATTTGTCGATGTTATAGGGACGAGCAAGGGAAAGGGATTTGCCGGACCGATGAAGCGATACCATTTCGGCGGAATGCCCGGCTCACACGGCACAGAGCGCAAGCACCGCTCACCCGGCTCACAGGCGGGTTATGGAACCGACCGAGGTCACGGCGGTGACATAAAGAAGGGTAAGAAGATGGGCGGCCATCTGGGGGCAAAGAGAATCACAGTTAAAACACATCAGTTAGTTTCAATAGATACGGAAAATAATCTGCTTGTAGTAAAAGGTTCAGTTCCTGGGCCTTCAGGCGGATACGTAGTAGTTAGAACTTCACAGAAGAAAAAAGTTTAGGTTCAGAGCAAGGATTAGGAAATGATAAGCTTGCCTGTATATGATAAAGGCGGTAAAGAAATAGGGAACCTGAAGGTTGCTGAGTCGGCTTTCGGCGGGCGCGTAAGATACGCGCTGCTCAAGCAGGCTATTGTAATGTATAATGCGAATAAACGCGTGGGGACAGCAGCGACAAAAAACAGGGCGCTGGTTGAAGGTTCAACACGCAAGCTTTATGCACAGAAACACACGGGCAACGCGAGAGCCGGCACACTGAGAACAGCAAAAAGAGTCGGCGGCGGTGTTACATTCGAGAAAAAGGCCAGAGATTTCAGCCAGGCGATGCCGAAGAAGCAGAGAAAATTAGCCAGAGACTCGGCGATTTTATCAAAGCTTTTGAGCAATAACGTAGTTGTTATTGACCAGCTCGCATTTGAAAAGCCCAAGACAAAAGATTTTGCCGGGCTGCTCAATAATCTGAAGATAGACAGAAGCTGCTTGGTAGTAATCGGCGAGCACAACGATGCCGTTTGGCGTTCGGCGAGAAATATACCGAAGATTTCGGTGCTTGCGGCGGCTGAATCAAATGCCGGCGACATTTGCAGGCATACAAAGGTGTTATTTACAAAAGACGCGTTTTTGTCACTTATGAACAAGAATGAATCAGGTGAGAATTAGCAATTATGATGAAAGATCATAATATTATAGTCAGGCCGTTGATTACAGAGCAGGGAACGCATCTTGCGGGCAAGATTAGAGCGTATGCCTTCGAAGTTAATAAAGAAGCAAATAAAATGCAGATAAAAGGCGCTGTTGAGCGGCTGTATTCAGTGAAAGTTGATAAAATAAGGACCGCAAACAGAAAAGGAAAATTCAGGCGCAAGGGCAGGACGACGGGTTTTACTCAGGACTGGAAAAAAGCTGTCGTATACCTGAAGCCTGATTATCATATTGACCTGTTCTAATAGAGAATAAATATGGGTATTAAAATATATAAACCGACAAGTGCTGGGAGAAGAAACAGCTCAGTCAATGATTTCGCAGAACTGACGACCGACAGGCCGGAAAAGTCGCTTTGTTTCCGTATAAAGAAGTCCGGCGGCCGAAATCACAGCGGAATGACCATGGTTCGTTTCAGAGGAGGCGGTGCAAGACAGTTATACCGCCTCATTGATTTTAAACGGAATAAAGACGGCGTCGCAGCAAAAATCGCCAGTGTAGAATATGACCCGAACAGAAATTGTTATATATCACTGCTTCATTATGCTGATGGTGAAAAACGATACATACTGGCTCCAGAAGGAATTAAGCTGGGCGATAAGGTCGAAAGCGGAATGACATGCGAGCCGAAACTGGGCAACGCAATGCCGTTAGCGGCAATTCCCAGCGGTCTTGAAGTTCATAATGTAGAAATGACAGCCGGACAGGGCGGCAAATTAGTTCGAGTTGCCGGCTCCGGTGCCAGAATAATAGCAAAAGAAGGCGACTGGGTTTCACTTCAATTGCCAAGCGGTGAAATGAGAATGGTTCGGAAAGAATGCCGGGCGACAATAGGAAAATTGAGCAACGCTGATTATCAGAATATCCGCTGGGGCAAGGCAGGTCGAACAAGACATAAAGGCCGCAGAGGTCATGTCCGCGGCAAGGCACAAAACCCAGTGGCACATCCAATGGGCGGCGGCGAAGGCAGAAGCAACGGCGGACGTCATCCCTGCTCACCAACGGGCGTGCTGGCAAAAGGCGGAAAGACAAGATGCCCCAGAAAAGTAAGCAGTAAAAGGATTATCCGCAGACGTAAGAGCGGGGCACAGGGAATACAGGGATTTTAATCGAAAGGTAAATCGCGGCCGAATGGCCGTCGAGGTAATTGAATGGGAAGATCGCAGAAAAAAGGACCGTTTGTTGACGCAAAGCTGTTTGCAAAAGTAAACAAGCAGATACAGACAGGAGCGCGCGAGCCTATAAAGACCTGGGCACGAAGGTGCACGATAATTCCTGAATTCATTGGTTATACATTTATGGTGCACAATGGCAAGATGTTCCACAAGGTTTATGTCACTGAGGATATGGTTGGGCATAAACTTGGAGAATTTTCGCCTACCAGAGTATTCAGGGGACATTCAACAAGGAAGGTCGAAGAGACGGCAGCGCCGGCAGAATAAGGTTATAGATAAGATATGCTGAATCCGGAAAAATTAAAAAGAATAAGTAAAGAGCGAAAAGTAAGCATAGAGCAGCTTGCAGCGCAGATTGTTCGGGCAGGACTCGATAAACAGGAAGCGATATCGGCTGTTAAAAACTGGCAAAAAGGATTATTCAAACCGATACCTGCTACTGAAGATATTAAAAAGCTTGCGGCAGCTCTCGGAGTTGAGGCAAATGATATCGGGGGATGGTGTTCGACTTGCAGATATGCACCTTTTGCTCCGCGTAAGGCACGATTAGTTACCCAGTTAATAGCGGGCCGCCCGGTGCAGGATGCACTTGATATTCTAAGATTTACGCGTAAACGCGCGGCGGAAATGATAAGTAAAACGCTTCGTGCTGCAATTGCTGATGCAGATGAGCAGGAAGCGGATGTAGATAGTTTGTATATAAGTGAAGCAAGAGTTGATGATGCCGGTGTCAGGATAGGGACAAAACGCTGGATAGCGAAAGACAGAGGCAGAGCTCATTCACTTACTAAAAAAGGTTGTCATATACATATTACGGTTTCACAGCAATAATTAAGAAGCGAATTAACTATGGGTCAAAAGACATCGCCAATTGGTTTTAGAACAGGAATAACAAGAGGCTGGGACAGCACTTGGTTTGCATCCAAGGCGGACTATGGGACTTTTCTTGTTGAGGACCAGAGGATTCGCAAGTTTATTGATAATAAATTCAACCGCCAAATGCCCAAGGGCGGTGTTGCCAAGACTGAAATAGTAAGAACCCGCAATGAAGTAACAGTAACACTGCACAGCGCGAGGCCGGGTGTTGTAATCGGCCCCAGAGGCGGCGAAGTCGATAAGCTGCGGGAAGAAATAGAGGCATTGACCGGCCGTAAGGTAACAGTCAATGTTGTTGAAGTTAAAGACCCGGACCTCAACGCGTTTTTGATCGGTGAGGCGATTGCAGAGCAGCTTGTAAAAAGAGCATCATTTAGAAGAACGATGAAGCAGTTCTGTGAATCAGCAATGAATGCCGGGGCAAAGGGCGTGAAGATTATGTGCTCAGGCCGATTAGGCGGAGCTGAAATAGCTCGCCGCGAGATGCAGAAAAAGGGAAGTATTCCGCTGCATACACTCGATGCGGATGTAGATTACGCACAGGCAAGAGCAGAGACGACATACGGAACAATTGGTGTAAAAGTATGGGTATATAAAGGTTTATTTGGGGAGCAAGTCGTAGCTAAGCAGGCTCCTCGCCCGCGCCGCCAGTTTAGGCGAAGCGAAGTCTCAGGCGGTGAAATTTCGAATGAGCCTAAGCGGGAAGAAACTCCAGGGGCAGATGCCGGAAAAGCACCTGCTGCGGGGACAAGTCCCGGGGCATAAGAACAATTTTTGATAATTAAGATTTTACAATAGGGTTTATAAAATGGCAATGATGCCGAAAAGAGTTAAATACCGTAAAAGCCAGCGAGGCACGATGAAATGCAACGCCAGCAGGGCAAATTATGTTGCATTCGGAGAATACGGCCTGCAGGCACTCGAACAGTGCTGGCTAAAAGGAGTAAATATAGAGGCCGGCCGAGTCGCGGCTACACATTATCTCCAGAGAGAAGGCAAAGTTTATATCAGAGTATTTCCATATAAACCTGTCAGTGCAAAGCCTCTTGAAACAAGAATGGGAAAAGGAAAAGGCGAACCGGCATTTTGGGTAGCCAGAGTAAGACCCGGCGCGATTTTGTTTGAAATCAGCGGCGTTGATGAGGACGTTGCTAAAAGAGCATTGTCCCGCGTAGCGCATAAGATGCCGGTGAAATGCAGATTAATCCGCCGCAGGCATAAGGTTGGATAGGTGAACAGATGAAGGCACAAGTTTATCGTGAAATGAGCACCGATGAGCTCGAGAGCAAAGTGCAGGAATTACAGCGGCACGTGTTCGATTTGCATTCTCAGGCAACGACAGAAAAGCTGCAGGATTGCCGTGCCGCAATTAACGCTCGTCGTGAGATAGCAAGGATAAAGACGGTTTTACGTCAGCGCGAGATTGAGACAGCAAAAAAGGCATCAGCTAAGGAATAAGAAGGATGCAGGAAAGTAAAAAAATAAATACTACAGAAGCAGTAGTCATAAGCAAAGGCAGTGACAAGAGCATAAAGGTCGCTGTAGATTACGTATACAAGCATCCTAAATATGGAAAGACACTTAAGAGGCGGACCAAGCTGGCTGTTCATGATGAGCAAAATGCCGCCGGCGTAGGTGATGTGGTTGAAGTAACCGAATGCAAGCCATACAGCAAGACGAAAAGATGGCGGCTCGTTAAAATTTTAAAGAAAACGACACAGGCGTAGACGCAAAGTATAGATGGAAAATAAAAGATGATACAGCAAGAAACAATGTTGAATATAGCCGATAACTCAGGTGCCAAGACAGCACAATGCATCCGAGTATTAGGCAAGTCCGGTGCTCGCGGAAAATACACAAGAGCAGTTGCCAGTGTCGGAGATATCGTATGCGTGGCGATAAAGAAGTGGCTTCCCACTTGCCAGCTTGATAACAAGAAGGTGCACAAATGCGTTATCGTCCGGACTAAACATCCGATAAGGCGGCCCGATGGGGGATATGTTCGGTTCGATACCAATGCGGCCGTTATGATTGACCCCGAGGGCAATCCAATAGGCACTCGTATTTTCGGAGCTGTTGCACGCGAGCTTCGCGAAAAAAATTATATGAAAATAATCTCGCTTGCCAGTGAGGTAGTTTAAATGGCGATGCATGTTAAAAAAGATGATATGGTTCAGGTTATAAGCGGCGACCACAGGGGAGCAACAGGTAAAGTGCTCCGCGTGCTGCGCGATGAAGGCAAAGTAGTAATTCAAGGCATCAATCTTGCCAAAAAGCATGTAAAGCCATCACGTAAAAGTCCATCCGGCGGGCGGATAAATATCGAGCAGCCGTTACATATAAGCAATGTTTTACCGGTAAACCCGAAAACATCGAAGGGTACACATGTGCATTTCGAGACCGGTAAAGACGGTGGTAAACGCCGGGTTGCATCAGACGGCACGAAAATAAGCGAAATCAGACATCCTAAAAAGAAATGAGCAGCGGTAAAAAATGGCACGTTTAAGAGATCTATATAAGTCGAAGGTAATCGGGGAACTGGTAAAAGAGTTCGGTTATAAGAACCGTATGGCTGTGCCTCGTCTCGAAAAGATTGTTGTTTCAATGGGTGTAGGCAAGGCGGTCCAGGATAAAAAGTATATAGAATTGGCCAAAGCTGACTTGACATTGATTACAGGACAGATGCCGCTGGTGTGCAAGGCCAAAAAGAGTGTTTCGAATTTCAAGGTCCGTGCCGGACAGGAAACCGGTTTAAAGGTCACCATACGCGGTGAGCGTATGTATGAATTCCTTGATCGGCTTATAAGTCTTGCGATACCTCGTGTAAGAGATTTTCGCGGGCTGAATCCGAAAGGTTTTGACGGCAGGGGCGCATACTCCATGGGTTTGAGCGAACAGACAGTTTTTCCGGAAATTAACACGGCAAAAGTTGAGTTCCAGCAGGGTATGAATATAACTTTTGTCACTACAGCAAAAACCAATGATGAAGCCAGACGTATGCTGGCACTTTTTGGAATGCCTTTCAGGACACAAAAGACAGATAAACAGGAACAGGACTAAATAAAATAAGGTATAGCAGGTAATTATGTCAACGAAGGCCCTTGTAAACAAGGCAAGAAAAAAACCGAAGTTTAAAGTAAGAGGCTACACTCGTTGTGAGCTTTGCGGCAGGTCCAAGGCTGTTTACCGCAAATTTAAAGTTTGCCGTCTGTGCTTCAGGAAACTTGCCAATGAAGGCAAGATTCCAGGGGTGAAAAAGGCAAGCTGGTAAGAAATCGGCGAAAAGCCGTCAGGAGAATTAAGAGAAAAAATATGAGCTTGAGTGACCCAGTAGCAGACATGTTGACAAGAATTCGAAACGCTGCCCGGATAATGGCCAGGCAGGTGAATATCAGAGCATCCAAACTCTGCATGTCGATAGCTGCCGTGATGAAGGCGGAAGGATATATAGAGGATTTCGAAAAGATTGAAGATACAAAGCAGGGCATATTGAGGGTTACACTGAAATATGATCAGTCCGGCCGATCGGCTTTTGAAGAAATAAAGAGAATAAGTAAACCTGGTCGACGGGTTTATTCATCAGTAGATGATTTGCCGTATGTTCTCAATGGTATGGGAATAGCAATAATATCGACCAGTAAAGGAATGATGAGTGATAAGAGCTGCCGTGAAGCAAAAATCGGCGGCGAAATAATTTGTACGGTGCGTTGATGAGTCGAATAGGAAAAAAACCAATAAGTGTTCCAGCGGGTGTAAAGCTCGAGCAGAAGAGCGGACAAGTGAAAATTTCCGGTCCTTTAGGCAATATTGAAATTATGTGCAGGCCGCAAATTGAAGTCAAGCTCGATAGCGCAACCAATAGCATCATAGTTACCAATAAAAATCCGCAAATCACTGAAAATAACCAGCTGCACGGGACAATGCGGGCTTTATTGGCAAATATGGTTGAGGGCGTGACAAAAGGGTTTGAAAAGAAACTCGAAATATTTGGAACCGGTTATACCGTTAAAGAGCAAGCAGGCAAAATCGTCCTTCAGGTAGGTTTTGCTAACCCGGTAGAGATGGAAATACCAAAAGGCGTTAAAGTGAAAATAGATGTCCCTGCAACCAGGGGCGATGATACACCGGCAAAATTCAGTATGTCATCGGTTGATAAGTGTATTCTTGGACGTTTTGCCACGGATGTCCGCAAGATAAGACCACCCGAGCCATATAAAGGCAAAGGGATTCGTTTCTCAGGTGAAGTAGTGAAACGCAAGGTCGGTAAAACATTTACTTCAGGCACAGCATAATAAAGGTTTGGTTGATAAGTAATGAGCAGGAAAAACGTAAAAAGAGCGGCGCTAAGACGCAAATATCATGTGCGTAAAAAATTACACGGCACGCCTGAGCGGCCGAGATTATCGGTGTTCCGTTCAAGCAGGCATATATATGTTCAATTGATTGATGATGTTGCCGGTCTGACACTTGCGTCGGCCAGCACAAAATCGAAAACGATGCGTGAAAAAATTGCCAAAACCGGCAATAAAAAGGCGGCGGAAATAGTAGGTGAAGCTATTGCCAAGCAGGCAATGGGCGTAGGTATTAAATGTGTATGTTTTGACAGGGGCCCTTATAAATTTCACGGCAGGGTGAAGAGTCTGGCTGATGCAGCCAGAAAAGCAGGGCTGGCATTTTAATAACAATAGCACGGTAATTCTGGAGAAAAAAATTGGCAGTAGAACCAGGCAGACCGATTGAGCAGGAAGAATCGCCGTTGGAAGATACGGTGGTGAAGGTATATCGCTGCGCCAAGGTAGTAAAAGGCGGGCGAAGATTCAGTTTTGGAGCTTTAGTTGTCGTTGGGGACCGTGCAGGGACAATCGGCATCGGTTATGCCAAGGCTAATGAAGTTCCGCAGGCGGTAGAAAAAGGTATAAAAGAGGCGAAAAAAGACCTGCATAAGGTTCCATTGTTAGGCCGCACCCTTCCTCATCAGGTTATGGGGAAATTCGGGTCAACGCGGATAACTCTTGTGCCGGCCAGCCCTGGAACCGGAGTAATTGCCGGTTCAAGTGCCCGTGCGGTGCTGGAATATGCAGGTATTCAGGATGTGCTTACGAAAGTCTACGGCAGCACATCAGCTAAAAATGTTCTTAAGGCCACGATGGACGGCTTAATGAAGCTGCGGACCAAGGAAATGATTGAACAGCTTCGAGGCGTTGAAGTGCAGCCGGTAAAAAGGTGGTGATATAGATGTACGAGTGGCAAATAACATCTGTTGCAGGTAAACATAAATCGCGTAAGCGTCTGGGCAGAGGTTCAGGCAGCGGTAACGGCAAGACTTCGGGCAGGGGACATAAAGGCAGCCGAAGCAGGTCGGGAGCTGACAGGTCCGGATTGCGTGAAGGCGGACAGATACCGATTTACAGGCGTGTGCCTAAAAGAGGTTTCAGCAACGTTCAGTTCGCTTGGCGTTATGAAATAGTGAACGTTTCGCAGCTGGAAAGATTTGAAGATGGCAGTGTCGTTAGTTTGCAGCAGTTTTCAGATGTCGGTTTGATAGACAGCAGCAAAAGCAAAGTAAAAATTCTCGGAGGCGGAGCTTTGACTAAACGTCTGCAGGTTACGGCCCATAAATTCAGTAAGGCCGCCGAGCAGAAAATTACCGATTGCGGCGGAACAGTGAAGCTTGCATAGCTGCTTGTTCACAATTGAGATTTATTACGGAATAAGATGATACTTAAAACAGTAGTCAATATATTCAAGATAGCTGATTTGCGGAACAAAATAATGTTCACGCTGGGGATGCTGTTTATCTACCGCATCGGTTTTCATATCCCGATTCCGGGATTTGATATTGCCGCGATAGCAGATGCGTCGGGCGCTCGCGATACCGACAGCCCTCTTGGACGAGCTGCTGAAATGATGCAGATGTTTACGGGCGGCAACCTCGATAACAGCAGCTTATTCGGGCTTGGCATTATGCCTTATATTACCGCATCGATTATTCTGATGCTTGTTCAGGAAGTTGTTCCGGCCCTTAAGAAATTGCGTATGGAAGGGCAAACCGGCTATAAAAAGATTCAGGAATACACACGTTATCTGACAGTGCCAATTTGTATTCTCCAGTCGGCGATGTATATGCGTCTTCTGGGCGGTTATACCTATCCAGGAATGCAGCTTCAAGCCGCCATTATGGGCGTTACGGGTATGACGGCAGGAACGATATTCCTTATGTGGCTTGGCGAACAGATTGATGAATACGGTATCGGCAACGGCATAAGTTTGATTATTATGGCCGGCATTATTGCACGTATGCCGTGGGCGGTGCAGAAATTATTAAGCACTGTCTCATTTAATGTTGCGCCTCCTCCGGGCAGCATAGGTCCGACAAAAATCATAATTCTTATCTGCGCGTTTGTTTTTGTTGTCGCAGGCGCGATTTTGATAACACAAGGACAAAGGCGAATACCCATTCAGCAGGCAAAAATGATGCGCGGCCATAGGATGTATGGCGGTCAAAGGCATTATTTGCCTTTAAGGGTTAATCATGGCGGTGTTATGCCGATTATCTTCGCCTCGGCTTTTATGTCCTTTTTGCCGGTAATTGTTGTTCAGTTGGCAAGGATAGAAGCTATAGGACGCTCTACTATATTTTCGTCGATACAAAATGCATTAGGCCCTCAAGCTTTTACTTATAACCTTATTTATATGGTATTAATTTTCCTGTTTGCATATTTCTGGGTTACTGTTCAATTCCAACCCAAAGATTTAGCTAAGAACCTTCGCGATTCGGGCAGCTTTATTCCGGGATTGCGTCCCGGCCGAAGAACCGCGGAATATCTTGAGTCCGTTATGACGAGAGTTACTTATTATGGCGGCGTGTTTTTAGCAATAATCGCAGTGGTGCCTTCAATTATAATGGTGCTGCTGGGTGTTGATTGGAGAGTATCGACATTTTTAGGCGGAACGGGACTATTGATTGTAGTCAGCGTTTCTCTTGACCTGGTTCAGAGAATAGAAGCCAGCCTGCTTATGCACAGCTATGAGGGATTTAGCGAGACCGGAAGGATAAAAGGAGCGTATTCATGAGAATCGTGCTGCTTGGCGCTCCCGGTGCTGGCAAAGGAACACAGTGCAAATATATAATTGAAAAATTTGGTCTACTGCATCTTTCGAGCGGAGACATCCTCAGGCGTCATAGATCACAGGGAACCGAGCTTGGTAAAAAAGCGCAGAGTTATATGGATTCCGGGGCATTAGTTCCGGATAATATTATTATAGATATGATGATTGATGAAATTGGCAAGGCACCTGCAAACGGTTATGTGCTGGATGGTTTTCCCCGCACAGAAAAGCAGGCACAAGACCTTGATAAAGAATTAAATAAAAAGAAACAAAAAATAGACGCGGTAATAAATTTGCAGGTTAATGAAGAAATTATAGTTCGAAGAATAACCGGCAGACGCATTTGTCCGAAATGTGCCGCAGTTTATCATATTGAGAATTTAAAACCAAAAGTGGAAGGTAAATGTGATAAAGATGGAAGTTCGCTTCTCCAGCGGCCGGATGATACGGCTGAGGTCGTGAAAACTCGTCTGAAGAACTATAATGAGTTAACGGCTCCGCTGGTTGATTATTATAAACAAAAAAATAATGTGATTGACATTGATGCCAATGAAGAAGCGGAAGATATTAGGGACCTGATGTTCAGTAAACTGGCCCCATTGGCATAATGTGTGGTTAAATGGCTATAACTCTTCGCAGCAAACGTGAAATTGAATTAATGCGTGATGCTGGTAAAATTGTAGCCGATGTTCTTTCAAAATTACATGAGATTGCCAGGCCCGGAATAAGCACGGCTTACCTGGATGAAGTAGCGGCAGATATGACTTCGAAGGCGGGCGCGCAGCCCCTATTTAAAGGAGTTCGAAGCCCATACGCGAAAGTGCCGTTTCCAGGAGTGATTTGTGCTTCGATTAATGAGCAGGTGGTTCATGGGATACCATCGAAACATGTATTGCTCAAAGAAGGCGATATTCTGAGTATCGATTTCGGGGTGCGATTCAAGAGTTACTGCGGTGATGCGGCAGTTACTGCTGCTATCGGCGAAATATCGCAGGAGAATCGTCGATTGATGGATATCACCAAAGGCGCACTTGAGTTAGCAATAAAAATGGCTGGTCCTGGGGTTCGCTGGAGTAAAATAGCCGGCGAAATGCAGAAAATGGCTGAATCGGCGGGCTTTTCGGTAGTTACCGAATTTGTCGGGCATGGCATTGGAACTCAGATGCATGAAGAGCCAAGGGTTCCGAATTTTGTGAGCGATGAATTGCTGGCTAATGATATTATCCTGGCAGAAGGAATGATTTTGGCTGTTGAGCCGATGATAAATGCCGGGACAAGCAAAGTTCGGACTCTAAAAGACGGCTGGACTGTTGTAACGGCGGATGGAAAGTGTTCGGCTCATTTTGAACATACGATAGCGATAACAGGCCGCGGCTGTGAAGTTTTAACATTAAAGTAATTTATGACAAAAAAGGATGCAATAAGATTACAGGCAGAGGTGCTTGAAGCCCTGCCAAACGCGATGTTCAAGGCCAGGCTCGAAAACGGGCATCAGATTCTGGCTCATGTTTCGGGCAAGATGCGAATGCATTTTATCCGTATATTGCCCGGCGATAAGGTAACTGTTGAAATGTCGCCCTATGATTTGAACAGGGGACGAATAATTTTAAGAAATTAAATATTTACCGCTGAAGTTAAGCGGGCTGTTTAATAGGCGGTTTTGGAAAATGAAAGTAAGAAGCTCAGTAAGACGTATTTGTGAAAATTGTAAGATTGTGCGTCGCAAAGGTGTTGTGCGCGTGATTTGCAGCAATGCCCGACATAAACAAAGACAAGGATAATTGGCATTTAAGCTGATAAGGAGCAAGTATGCCGCGTGTTGTTGGTATTGATATTCCTAATCAAAAGGCAATATGGATTGCTTTAACCTATGTTTATGGTATAGGCAGACATAATGCCGTTGACATTCTCCAAGAAGCGAAAATAGATAAGAATACACCGTCAGGCAAGCTGACTGAAGATGAACTTAGCCGAATTACACAGATTATCGAACGAAGTTATGTAGTTGGCGGTCAGCTTCGCAGGCAGATTACTCAGAATATAGCCCGTTTGCGTGACATTGCCTGTTACAGAGGCGTTCGGCACAGAAAAGGGTTACCTGTTCACGGCCAACGAACAAGGACTAATGCGCGGACCCGCAAAGGCCCCAGAAAGACCGTTGCAGGTAAGAAGGGCGTGAAGGAACTAAGAGGATAATTTAAACTATAAGCGGAGTATTTAAGAAAATGGCGACAGCCGGAAAACGCAAGGTCAGGAAAAACGTAGCTAAAGCAGTTGTTCATATAAAGGCGACTTTCAATAATACGCTGATAACGATCGCGGATGTTGAAGGTGGTGCAATTTGCACAAGCTCGGCCGGTTGCGTAGGCTTTAAAGGCGCCCGTAAGAGCACGCCTTTTGCCGCTTCTCAAGCGGCCCAGCGTGCCGCAGGCACCGCAATGAGAAATGGTGTCCGTGAAGTTGAAGTCAGGGTTAAAGGTCCGGGTCCAGGACGTGAATCGGCAATTGCTGCTCTGCAGCAGGCGGGTTTGCGAATATCGTCGATTGAAGATGTTACTCCGTTGCCTCATAATGGATGCAGACCAAGTAAACGCAGACGCGTATAGTGAATAGAATAAAATTTAATACAGAAGTATATATTTGGAGCTAAGCAGGAACAAATGGGACGTTATCTTGAATCATCATGTAAGCATTGCCGGCGTGAAGGCATCAAGCTGATGCTTAAAGGCAGCAGATGCGAAACAGCAAAATGCCCGATAGAGAAAAAACAGAAGAATCTGGCGCCTGGTATGCATGGCTGGCGAAGAGGCCGGTCGAGTGAATATGGTGTCCGGCTTCGTGAAAAGCAGAAAGTTAAAAGATATTATGGTATTTTTGAACGTCAATTTATGAGATATTTTCACCAGGCCGAACGTCTAACAGGCAATACCGGTCAGACATTATTGCAGCTTTTGGAAAGACGCCTGGATAACGTATTATACAAACTGAATTTTGCACCTTCGCGGAAAGCGGCACGTCAACTGATTACACATGGTCACATTTACATAAATGGGCATAAAGTTGATTTACCTGATTTCAGTGTGGAAGTAGGACATAAGATTACAGTAAAGGCTGCAGAAAAAAGTTCTAAGGAAATCAAGCAGCAAATAGCCCTTAATCCCAATTTTACAACACAGGGCTGGCTGCAGTTAGATAGAGATAAACCGGAAGCTACGGTAGTAGCATTGCCGACCAGGGATGACGTGCAGATACCCGTAGAGGAACAATTAGTTGTTGAATTCTGTTCAAGATAATATTAGATTGGCTGATTTTGAGGAGGCCAGTATGCGAATTACATGGCGAGGTCTTGAGTTACCGACTCGTGTCGAACGTGACATCAAGGTGGCGAACGACAGGTATGGAAAATTTTTAATTGAGCCCTTTGAGCGAGGTTTGGGCACGACAATCGGCAACAGCCTCAGGCGTGTTTTATTAAGCTCGCTTGAAGGCAGCGCAGTGACTTCTATAAAAATCGCCGGCGTAAACCATGAGTTCACTTCGATAAAGGGCGTAATGGAAGACGTTACCGATATTGTTCTAAACGTCAAAAATCTTACAGTTCGGCTTGTGGCTGAAGGCCCCAAGATAATGAAGGTAAGCGCCAATAAAGCCGGAGCTGTTACTGCCGCTAATATTGTTGCTGACCCGGGCATTGAAATCATTGATAAGGACAAAGTAATAGCTACTTTAACAGAAGATGTGAATTTTGAAATGGAAATGGTGGTCGAAAGCGGGCGTGGTTATATGCCTGCCGCTGAAAGGCTCGCCGCAGCCGACAGATACGAGCAGGAAATCGGCAGGGTAATGATAGATGCTGTGTATTCACCTGTTACAAGAGTTAGATATACAACTGAAGATACGCGCGTGGGTCAGAAAACAGATTATGACAGATTAATACTTGAAATATGGACTAATGGAGCCATTACGCCGGATATGGCACTTGTTGAAGCGGCCAAAATTCTGCGTAAGCATATAAATCCATTTGTGCAGTATAGCGAAATAGGGACTGAAACAGTATCCGGAGAAGTAACAGTTGACCAGCCGCAATCAAAGGTTGGCGAAGAAATGCAGGTCAAGCTGAATATGCCTATTCAGGAGCTTGAGCTTTCAGTAAGAGCAAATAATTGTCTTGAATCAATAAAGGTGGAAACGGTCAGGCAGCTTGTAAAAATGAGTGAACCGGAATTGCTTGAGGTTCGCAGTTTCGGCAAAACCAGCTTACGAGAGGTGAAACGGAAACTGGCAGATCTTGGATTATCACTGGGAATGGCTGGAATAGATTAATTTAATAATGCTTCGCTTGAGAAGCGGGGCAATAATTTATCCCTCGCAGACGAAAGGGGTTTTCAGGTTTATGCGTCATAGAGTCGCAGGCAAAGAATTGAGTCGAACAAGTGAGCACCGGATAGCGCTTCGCCGTAATTTGGCGGTTTCGCTGCTCGATCATGAGACGATTTCGACAACAATAATAAAAGCAAAAGAGGTTAAGGGCTTTATCGAGAAGCTTATCACACTTGCCAAGAAGGGGACTTTGGCGGCAAGAAGACAGGCAATCTCAATCCTTGGCGACCGCGATATATTCAAAGAGGAAGATGGACAGCAGGTTCGCAAAGGCACGATAATCGGTAAATTGTTCAGCGAGATTGGACCCAGGTATTTAGACAGGGCCGGCGGATATACTCGAATTATTCACCTTGCAAAAAGAAGGCTCGGTGACAACGGTGAATTAGTTTTACTGCAGCTTGTCGGCTCCGAGCATATCGAGAAAAAACATAAAGGGGAAAAGGGCGAGCATTCAAAGGCCGGCAAAACGGCTAAAACTGCCGCTGCGGCCGGCGCTAAAGAATAAACCGTTGTTGATTTAGCGAGGGAGTAGACAATGGCTGGACATGATTGCATTTTTTGCAAGATAGCATCAGGCAAAATACCATCAGCTAAAATTTACGAGGATGAAAATGTTTTCGCATTCCTCGATATTGGACCCATAAGTGACGGGCATACTCTTGTAATGCCGAAACAACATTTTGAAAAGGTGCATAGCTGTCCCCCCGAGCTGCTTGGACAAGTTTGGAGTAGAATTGGTAAAATTGCGGAGGCAGTCGTTTCTGCTTTAGATGCTGATGGTTATAATGTATTATGCAATAATGGCAGGGCGGCGGGGCAGGTAGTTGACCATTTGCATTTTCATGTAATACCTCGCAAAACGGGTGATGCGGTTTTTACTCAATGGCCTTCATATAAATACAGGCCGGGACAGCTCGAGATAATTGCTGAGAAGATTAGAAAGAATCTGTAGAAGTTTTCTTATTGCCAAGTTCATGATTTAGTGATATGTTTAATTTTGAAATGACCGCGGGGTAGAGCAGTCTGGTAGCTCGTCGGGCCCATAACCCGGAGGTCGGAGGTTCGAATCCTCCCCCCGCTAATCTTTGTGAATAAAGGACTTGCGAGAAATCGTAAGTCCTTTTTTTATTGCCAAAAACCCATTTTGTACATCATTTTGTACATCACCGCAGTAAAAAGAGGACTCCAAAAATTATTAACACCAATTTTTAAGGAGTTCTATCATGGCATGTTTAATTAAACGTGAACATACTTATTATCTTCAATGGCGTATCGGAAAAAAAATTAAACGCAAAAGTTTAGATACTGAAAACTATCAGATCGCCAAAGAAAGATTAAGGCAATTTGAGTCTTCGCAGCTTAGAGGTGAGGATAACCCATTACCAACTAAAACTAAACTTACAGATATACTAAATAGATATGTAAACCATATAAGAGCTTTTAAAACACCTAAAAGTGCTCAAACCGATATTTATTATTTAAGGCAGATGTTTGGACCTGTTTGCCCGGCTTTAGAGATAACCAGCCGTAAAGTAAATCTAAACACCCTAAAGAAACCTCCTAAACTCGGACAGGATAAACGTTTTAAAATGAGTACTATCGAAGTTGAGTACCTGGAGCAAATAACAACAGCCGATGTTTCAAATTTTATGACAAGTCATGTACGAAGCAGGGGGCTTGCTCCTAAGACGGCTAATCGTTACCGGGAGATAATCAATCGTTTATTTAATTGGGCCATGCAGGAGCAGGGAGTTAAGATACCGGGTAACGTAAATCCTGTTTCTAAAGTTTCTAAATATAAAGAACATGCCCCGGAGATCCGGTTTTTAACTTTGACTCAAATTGATGAACAGTTAAAGGCTTTAAAAGATTATCCTCAATTACAAACTATGGTTGCGATGTATATATATTCCGGGTTAAGACGTGAAGAATTACTTTGGCTTACCTTTGATGATATAGATCTGAAAACCGGGACATTTGGCATGATCAGAATAAGGGCAAAGGAAATAAATAATGAATCATGGCAGCCTAAAACAAAAGTAAATAGAGCTGTCCCTATAAGCTCGTCTTTAAGGTACTATCTAGAAAGATACACACCCAAAATTACCCCAGGAAAGTGGTTTTTCCCGTCTCCGTTGGGAAAAAGATATGATCCGGATAATTTTAGTAGTGACTTAAGAAATGCTAATGAAAAAGCTATTTTGCAAT
>CAYSKP010000173.1:0-18033 GCA_964431645.1 uncultured Pirellulales bacterium | reverse complement strand
GCGGCAAGAGAGGCGGCGCGAAAGGCGCGAGAGCTTACGAGGCGCAAAGGCGCGCTTGGCAGCTCAAGTCTGCCGGGAAAACTCTGGGATTGCGCAAACAAAGAAAGAACCGGCACAGAGATATTTTTAGTGGAAGGCGATTCGGCAGGCGGTTCAGCGAAAGGCGGAAGGGACAAGAATATTCAGGCGATACTGCCGCTGAAAGGTAAAATCCTGAACGTGGAAAAAGCCAGACTCGAAAAAGTGCTTGCTCACGAAGAGATACGGACGCTTATCAGCGCACTGGGGACAGGCATCGGGGCAGATGAATTTGATGTCGAAAAATGCAGGTATGAAAAAATTATTTTAATGACTGATGCGGATATTGACGGCGCTCATATACGAACACTGCTGCTGACGTTTTTCTTCAGGCAGATGCCGCAGCTTTTTGATAAACAATTGATTTATATAGCCCAGCCGCCGCTTTACGAGGTCCGCGCCAAGGGCCAGAAGAAGTCGGATTATGTTCTTACCGAGGCAACGATGCATAAGAAGCTTATTGATCGCGGAGTGCAAGGGACCGAGCTTACGATAAGAGACGGCAAGAAAGGCCAAAAGGAACAGAAGATTTCCGATGCAAGATTAACAGAGCTGGTTAAGATACTGGTAGATGTGGAGCGGTGTACGGCGGTATTGTCACGGCGAGGAATTAAATTTGAGGAATTCATTTTGAAGTATGGTAACGGCAAAGGCCTGCCTATGTATCGCATTCGTAGCGAAGGCAAGGATGAAATTTTCCATGATAAAGACGAATACGAAAAACGTGAAGATGAGCTTAAGACCAAAAGAAAGAAAACCGCGCCGGGCGATGAGGACGAAGGATTCGAGACAGAAGAACTTCATGAGGTTGGCAGAATTAATGAGCAGGTGAAAAAGCTGAAAAGCGAATTTGGCCTGGATTTAAAAGACTTCCTGCTGAAGGCTGAAAAAACAGTGAGCGGCGAGGCTGTCGCTACTAAGTTTCATCTTGCAAACGCAGAAGAAAGCTTCGATGTTCCGTCACTGGCGGAGGTTAGCTCGTCAGTGAGGAAAATCGGGGGTAAAGGCGTGGAGATTAAGCGGTTCAAGGGACTTGGTGAAATGAACGCCGAGCAGCTTTGGGATACAACTATGAATCCTGAATCACGGACGCTTTTGAATGTGAAGCTCGATGACGCCGGCGAGGCCGACCGGCTGTTTAGTATTTTAATGGGCGAGGATGTCGAACAGAGGCGTGATTTCATTCGCGAACACGCGCTTGAAGTTCAATTTCTTGATATTTAAAAATTGTTTCATGAGTGACGAAAAAAAATTTAATATTCTATTGAGAATTTTCTCTTGCAAAGAATGCCAAGCTTGCACAAAATATAATTGATGCCTGATGCTTTGCAATTGTGAACAGCTTATCAGGCGCGGACGTTGAGAAAAAGGTCATGGAGGCGAAGACATGAACGCAAAAGTGCGGATAATAATTTTTGTGGCTGCTTTCTGCGCGATGATTGCGGGATGCAGGAACAACAGTGTTGTAAGAGTTGACCAGCAGGCAAGGGTGGCTACTGACATCCGGATTATTGAACTGCAAAAACAGCTGGACACAAAATGGGAAAATCCGAGGGCTCATTATGAAATCGGTCAGCTGTATCACGCACAAGGTGACTATTCCAAGGCTGAGTGGCATTATAATCTGGCGCTTGGATTCAATCCAGCCTACAGAGATGTTCAGGCGGCAATTGTGAAACTTCAGTTAGATAAAGGCGATAAATCAAAGGCAGACTGGATTGCCAACAGCTATATGGCACAGGTGGTCTCGACGCCGGAGCAGATTTTAGCGCTGGGCTCGGCATTTGAAAAACAGGGGCTCGATGGCTACGCGTTTAAGTGCTATACAGATGCACTGAGGGCGACACCTGATTCACCGGCGGTGAACAAGGCGCTTGGCTATTATTACCTGCAAAGGAGCAAAAAAGACCAGGCAAAGGAATATTTCATTCGAAGTTTCCAGATTAATCCAAATCAGGCGGATGTAGCAGGTGAGCTTGGCAGACTCGGAGTGGTGGTAAGGATTCCGCAGCCGCCGACGCAACCAAAAGCGCCTTCGACAACAAGGCCGCAGCCGCCTGAATCGACACCACCGCCACCGCCGAAATAAAAATTAATAATGAATCTTTATGCCCTGCGGTGAACGGATTTGCTGCGGGGCTTTTTTCATTTATAAACTATTATTTTTAATTTATTATTTTAAAAATTGGCTCTTAGTCTGATTATTTTAACAGTCAAAAATCATAAACAGAAAACGAGAGGGTTGCCGATAAATTAATATCTATTCCGCAATATAGGCGGCTGTTATTTTCACGGACTTTATTTATTATCGGACGCTAATTGGTATGAGCCGGGTGAAAGATAAAAAGATGAAGGTGAAGGCCCTGCAAAGTTTAATGGCGGCGGCCTTGTTGATGCTTTTTTGCAGTTGTCTGAGTTTCAATATAGGCGATTGGCCGAGCAAATTTGTCTATCCAAACAACGCACCCACACACAACTGGTGCGGTCCTATGGGGTCATTGCTCGCTTTTTATCTGCTTTATTACATAGGGCCGGGAGTTTTTATCGTTTTGATTTCAGCACTTGTTTTCGCGATAGCAAAGGTGGTGGAGTTTGAAATAGACCAGCCGGTTTTAAGGGCAATGGGACTTGTTCTTGTAACAACGGCGGCATCAACTACTTTTTACTGTTTTACACAGCATGGGATATATGGTTTTCCAATCGGCTCAGGGGGCGTTCTTGGTGTTGCCGCGGCGGAGTTTTTGAAAAGCCATTTTGCCGCATTGGGCACGGCCATACTTTTGGGAGCACTTTGGGTTGTCGGCATGATTTTGCTGGCAGACCAGATTGTATCGGTTGTGTTCGGCGGAGTCGGCTTTGTAATCCGCAAGATGCTTGGCTTTGCCGCACCGAAATGGCTGCATCCTGCAGAGCATTCGAAGGCCCTTGGGCAAATATGGAAACGCCTTAGTGATAAGCAGAAACTGCAGCCGGCGATTTCCATGAAGAAAAGTTCTGACGAGCAAGCACAAGAAGGAACCATCGAGTCGCCTGAAGACGATAGAGATGTTGAATCGACGTTAGGGGCCAAACCTGCGAATGAAACACCTGCCGCGCCCGCGGTAAGGCTGCAGCCAATTACGCCGAAAAAACCGGCACTGCCTTATGAGCCGCCAACCTATGATGATTATACAATGCCGCCGATTGATTTACTGGATGAGCCAGAACATACGTTCGCATCGGTTCAGGAAAAAGTTGTAAAGGCCAAGGCGATTGCGCTTGAGGGCCTTCTTAAGGAATTCGACATTTCGGCCAGGGTTGTAGCGGCAGAGACTGGACCGGTTGTAACTATGTTTGAATTGCAGCTTGCGGCAGGGGTGAAGGTAAGCCAGATAAGCTCGCTTTCAAATGATATAGCACGAGCTTTGGGAGTCGGGGCCGTGCGTATTGTTGCACCATTGCCGGGCAAACATACAATCGGGGTTGAGGTGCCAAACAGCGAAAAAGAACGGGTGCGGATGAAGGACATGCTGCGGCTGGCGGGAGAGAAGCCGACGAGGATGGCGATACCGTTATTTTTGGGCAAGGATTCTTCGGGCGAGGCGTTAGTGGCGGATTTGGCGAGCATGCCTCATCTGCTTATCGCAGGGACGACCGGTTCAGGCAAGAGCGTCTGCATAAATACTATTATCGCCGGTGTTCTTCTTACGCGCAGGCCCGATGATATAAAGATGGTTCTTATTGACCCGAAGATGGTCGAGATGACCGCGTTTAATACGATACCTCATTTAATGACGCCGATTGTTACCGAGACAAGAAGAGCGGTGCAGATTCTGGAATGGGCAACGATAAAAATGGATGAACGCTATGCCCTGCTTGCCGAGGCACGGGTCAAAAATATCGCGGAATTTAATGCGCTGGGAACAGAGGAGGTTATAAAGAGATTTGAGCCGACGACTCCGGATGAAGAGGCGAAGATTCCAAAGAAGCTGCCGTATGTAGTTATAATTATAGATGAACTTGCGGACTTGATGATGACAGCGGCCAAAGAAATTGAGGCTCATATTGTGCGGCTTGCACAAAAGAGCCGGGCGGTAGGAATTCATATCGTGCTTGCGACTCAGCGGCCGCAGGCAACTGTTGTTACAGGCCTGATTAAGGCTAATATGCCCACAAGAATCGGCTTCAGGGTCGCCGCCAGGATGGACAGCCGCATTATCCTTGACCAAAATGGTGCAGAGACGCTGCTTGGTCAGGGAGATATGCTCTTTTTGAAGCCGGGCACGAGCGATTTGATTAGGGCACAGGGAACGTTTGTCAGTGATGAAGAGGTCCGCAAAATTGTCAAGCACCTAAAGGAAATCGCTGAGCCTCAGTTCCATCCGGAATTGACGCAGCTCGGTCAGCCGGAAACCGGCGAAATGATTGAAGATGAGCTTTTGGACGATGCTGTGCATATCGTATTAGACAGCAAGCGGGGAAGTGTGTCTCTATTGCAGAGGCGGCTTGGCGTCGGATATGCCAGGGCATCACGGATGATTGAGAATATGGCCGCACTTGGGGTATTGGGAGAATATAAAGGCAGCCAGGCGCGTGAAGTTATGATGAGCGTCGAGGACTGGGAGGAATTCCGACAGCAGATGGAAAATCAGAAGAATTCGCAGGCAGCCGCTCAAAAAATTGAAGATAAACCTTATGTAAGCGAGGGACAGCAGGGTTACGCGGCTGTAGAAAAAGAAGAAGAGTAGAAAAGAACAAATCTCAAATAACAAGCAACAAACAAAATCCAATAACAAAAAAAAAATTCCAAACATCTCACCGGAATTTTTTCGTAAATAATTCACCAGATAATAAGTTAGCTTTTTGATAGAATATGGCTGTGGAAAAAGACCTTAAATCATTGACGGTTTCAAAATTGGAAAAGCTCGTTGTTGAGCTTGGGCAACCCAAATACCAGGCGGGATATATTTTCAGCGCGGTTCAAAAGCGAGGGGTAACCGATATCGATTCAATCACCACATTGAGTAAGCCCCTTCGAGCCAAACTCAAAGAAGAGGGCTGCTATATCTCATCATTACAGCAAATTGAGAAATTAACAGACCCGGACGGCACAGTGAAATATGTTTTCGGATTACCGGATGGAAGCAGAATAGAGTCGGTGCTGTTATTTGATGAGCAACGCCGAACGTTATGTGTTTCGACGCAGGCGGGATGCGGGATGGGATGCGTATTTTGCGCGACGGGCAAGCTGGGTTTTTGCCGAAATTTAACGGCGGGAGAAATAGTTGACCAGATCAATATAGTAAATCAGGATATCAGGTCACCAGAAAATCAGGAAGAAAAAAGCGTTTCTCCTGAGGATAAGGTGACAAATGTGGTATTTATGGGGATGGGGGAACCGCTGGCTAATTACGAGGCGGTGCTGGATGCAGTTAGAATTTTAAATCATTCAGCGGGCAGGCACATCGGCATACGGCATTTGACAATAAGTACCTGCGGGCTTACTGAAGGGATTGAAAAACTGGCAGATGAGGATATTCAGCCGCGATTGGCTATTTCGCTAAACGCGCCAACTGACGCCATTCGAGCCAAAATCATGCCGATAGCTAAAAAATATTCGCTCAACAGGGTTTTTGAAGCTATTGATTATTATCAGCGGGCGACACACAACAGGGTGACTTTTGAGTATTGCCTGATGAAAGGGATTAACGATACGGTTCTGCATGCGCAGATGCTAATCAAGCGTTTGCGGCCTGTTATGTGCAATGTGAATTTGATAGAATATAATCCGCATAAAGGCTGTAATTTAGAGGCAAGCGGCACAGAGGCAATCGAGCGGTTCGCGGGTGTGCTGAAAAAAGCAGGCATAGAGACGACTATCAGGCACAAGATGGGACAAACAATAAACGCCGCATGCGGACAGTTGGGAGTCAAAGGCGCGGAGAGCACAAAATGAAGAATTTAGAATTCAGAGCTCACAATATAAAGAGAAAAACGATTCAATTATTAATTTTAGGTTTGGGACTGCTGATTTGTTCTAATTCGACAGGGGCGCCATTAAAGCTCAAGTTTACGGAAGGAGACAAATATTCTTTTATTTCTGTTACCGAGCGAAAGATTACCAATATAATTGAGCAAAATGAAGTAACTACTGAAGAAACAATACGTCTTGAAAATGATTTTGAAGTGCAGGAGGTCGATGAAAAGGGTTTTGCATGGGTGAAATATACATATAAACGGGTGGCTATGAAAGTAATAACACCCGAACAGAAAATCGACTTTGATTCAGATTCGAACCAGCCCAGAACACCGATACAGGCAGCACCATATCGTTTAGCAATAGGTGAGTCACTGTATTTGCGGTTATCACCTCAGGGGCGGGTAGAAAAAATAAATGGTTTGCAGTCTGTTGTTACGTTTGCCAAGGCCAAAATAAGGGGCATGGGCGGGGCACAAGCAATCTCGGCGGGTATCGAGCAAGCCTTCAGTGAACTGGAAGTAAAACATACACTCGAAAATCAGATAGGGGTTTTCCCTGAAGCCAACAACATAGGGCCGGTATGGAGCTCTACAGAAATTTTATTATCAAGTCAGGCAGGGTATCCCAGGCTGGCACAAATTGAAGATGTTAATATAGTCTATGAGAGGATGTATAAACTGGCAGGGACCGGAGCAGATGGAATTTCTATTGTAGATGTGAATATGAAAATAAGCTCAATGTCCGAACTGATGGATATTAAAGGTGGTAAAGTCGAAGGGCAAAATACGAACTTAAAAGCCAGCCTTGATATCTCGGGCCAAGGCAATGGTCAAATTGAAATCGAACAGTCAACTGGCAGAATAATCAATAGCAAAATTACACAAGACAGCACACAAAAAGCAATAATGGTAGCCACAGGCGAGATGCGCAGGCCCCCTTCGGCTCCTAAGCCAGTCAAGACGCATATAGTCATGAATTTTTCGATGTTGAAAATTGACACAGATAGGCCTAAGCTGCCTAACGATGTGAATAAATAGGGTTTTTATCATCAATTTTATACATCTTTTTCAAAAAATATTGCTTGCCAAGCGGGTTTAATGAGTATATATTATGCCTTTAAGCACCGTCGAACGGGGCAGTATGGGTCGGCAGCATCACGGCATAGTCGATTCAGGCCTCCGGCGGGGTCCAGTCAGGCCGATTTGGAATGGCCTCCGTGACAACTTGGATTGATTGTTGATAATTGAATATTGATAATTTACTGTTCAGTCGGCATTGCTGGATTGTGTTTAAAATCAATAATCAATTGAAAATCATCAATGAAGATTACCCGGTGGTGTAATCGGTAACACAGGAGGTTTTGGTCCTCCTATTCCAGGTTCGAGTCCTGGCCGGGTAGTTTAAAAACTTAAAAACTGTTACTTATTTAAGTTATGAAAAGAGTCGCGATAATTTTGGCCGCGGGCATCAGCAAGCGGATGAATACAAAAATGCCGAAGGTCCTTCACGAGGTCTGCGGAAGGCCTATGCTGTTTTACGTACTCGATGCATGCCGGGGGGCTGGAGTTGATAAGATATACGTTGTAGTGGGATACAATTCCGAACAGGTCAAGGAGCAATTCAAAAATGCAAGTGACCTGATTTGGGTAGTGCAGCCAGAGCAAAAAGGGACGGCCCACGCGGTGATGTGCTGCAGGGAACAATTGAAGGATTTCGACGGGCAGACGCTGGTTCTTTGCGGTGATGGGCCGCTGATTCGGACAGAGACCTTAAAAATTGTTATTTCAAAACACGAATCGGAAAAGGCGGCGGCGACACTGGCCACAGCAATTTTGGATGAGCCTGCAGGATACGGGCGAATAATCCGTGATTCGTATGGTAATATACAAGGCATTATTGAGCATGCCAACTGCACACCCGAGCAGCTTAAGATTCAGGAAGTCAATCCAAGTTATTATCTTTTCGATAACAAAATACTTTTCGAATACGTTGAGCAGGTTAAGGCCAATCCATTAAAGGGAGAGTTTTATCTTACGGACGCACTGGCAATGATTATCGAGAGCGGCCATAAGGTTGTGGCTGTTACAGCGGTTCGGCCGGAAGAGGCGGTGAGCGTTAACAGCCGTGAGCAGCTCAGTGACGCCGGCAAGATAATGCAACGGAGAATTCAAAAAGGACTGATGGAAAACGGGGTAACAATAGTTGACCCGCCGAACACGTGGATAGACGCAAGGGCGAAAATAGGGCAGGATACCGTTATAGAGCCGTTCTGCTGCATATTTGGGGATGTTGAAATCGGCAGAAATTGCCGAATCGGCCCGTTCGCTCACCTCAAAGGCGGCGATAAAGTCGCTGACGGGGTTACACTTGAGGCTGGATACTCGAATGTTGTGCGCAAGGAAATAGATCCTGGGGTTCGGGTATAAGGAGAGAAGATGTTTTTAAATGATAATATAAAGATATTTTCGGGCTGTTCCAATGAGCCATTGGCAAAGGCGGTATGCGAGTATCTCGAAGTTCCGGTGGGCGGGGCAACGATAGAGAAATTTCCGGATGGCGAAAAGATAATCCGTGTAGAAGATGATGTTCGAGGCAGGGATTGTTTTGTAATACAATCAACATGCAGCCCTGTTGACGAGAATCTTGTTGAGCTGCTTATATATCTTGATTGCCTAAAGCGGGCAAGCGCTAAAAGAGTAACAGCTGTAATTCCGTATTTTGGATATGCACGACAAGACCGCAAGGATGAGGGGCGAGTTCCGATAACGGCAAAACTTGTTGCAAATTTGATTACCGCGGCTGGGGCGGACAGGATTCTGGCGATAGATTTGCATGCGCAGCAGCTGCAGGGATTTTTCGATATACCGGTGGACCATTTGACTGGGTCACTGGTGCTGAGCAAATATTTTCGCGATAAAAAGATGGAGAATCTAACGGTTGTTTCGCCGGATGTGGGCAATATTAAGATAGCATCGAGATATGCTACATTTCTTGGCGGAGATTTAGCAATTGTTCATAAAAGGCGTGTAAGCGGCAGTCAGGTTCAGGCACAGGAGCTGATCGGCAGCGTAGAAGGAAGAAACGTGCTGATGTGCGATGATATGATTACCACCGGCGGCACAATTTCATCAGCCGCAGAGCTGGTAAAGCAGCGCGGAGCCCGCAAAATCTGCGTAGGCGCTACTCACGGGGTATTTGCACCCGGAGCCGTAGAAAAATTAAGCAAGTCGCCTGTCGATGAGATTGTGGTTACAGACACTATACCGTTATGCGCCGAAGCAGTGAAGAAGGTAAAGGTGCTGACGGTATCGTCGATGATGGGCGAGGCAATAAAGAGAATACATAGAAACGAATCGGTCAGCAGCTTGTTTAGCAGTCATTAATGAGGCTGGCCCAAAAAGAAGAAAGTTTAGTTTGTTGTGAGGATGTTATGGATAAAGCACAGGTTTTAAAAGCTGAGATTCGCAAGGGTTCGGGTTCAAAAGACGCGGCAAAGCTCCGCAAGAACGGGCAGATTCCGGCCATTGTTTATGGTCACAAAAAAGAGCCGACATCAATAATCCTGAATACAAAAAGGTTCAGGCAAGAACTGCAGGAAGGTCACAGATTGATGGAAATAGAGGTAGACGGAAAGAATGAGAGCGTGCTGGTAAAAGAGGTGCAGTATGATTATACCGGCACGGACATTATTCACGTTGACCTGATGCGAGTCGATGTCACGGAAATGGTTAATGTGACTGTGCCTGTGGAGACTAAAGGCACCGCAAAAGGCGCCACCGAAGGCGGAATGGTCGAGATTCATACAGGCCAGCTCGAAGTGGAATGCCGAGTAACCCAGATACCCGAGAAGATTACTGTAAACGTAAAAGAGATGATTTTGGGCGACGCGATTCACGCAAAAGATATTCAATTGCCCGATGGTGTGAAGCTGATAAGCTCGCCAGACCTGCTGGTAGTGACCTGCCATGTTGTTGCTGAAGTAAAGACAACAGAAGAAATCGAGGCAGAAACACCAGCGGCACCGGAAGTCATAACCGAGGTCAAGGAAGAGGCGGCAGAAGGCGAAGCCGGAGGCGAGGCAGCGAAAGAGAAAAAGAAAGAAAAGAAAGAATAGAGTTGCGAAGGCCCTTGGCTTTTATCCGCATGTTTATCGCGGGTTATAGGGGATTAAAACCCCTAACATAAAGTTAGGGGGCTTGCAATATGAAGATGATAGTTGGGCTTGGAAATCCTGGTAAGAAGTATTCGCAGACGCGGCACAATGTTGGGTTTAAGGTTATTGATATGCTCGGCGGGGTGCTCGGGATAGATATAAGCAAGAGCAGTTTTGGCGGGCTTGCAGGCAAAGGCGAGTATTCTGGCAATCAGGTAATGCTATTGAAGCCCATGCAGTATATGAATCTAAGCGGTCAGCCAGTGGCTGATACGGCTGGTTTTTACAAGATTGATTTGAAGGATATTTTGATTGTGCTTGATGATATGTGGCTTGAGCCGGGGCAGATAAGATTGCGGCCGAAAGGCTCGGCAGGCGGGCACAACGGCCTGACGGATGTCGTAGAAAAACTCGGCACAGAAGATGTGCCGCGGCTGAGAATTGGAATTGGGCAGGCTCCTTTGGGTCAGGCGGTAGAGTATGTTGTAAGTGAGCCCAGACCTGGCAGCCAGGAAGCAGAACTTGTAAATCAGGGGATTATTCGAGCAAAAGATGCGGCGATTTGCTGGCTTGAAGAAGGCATTGAAGCCGCGATGACAAAACATAATCGGTTTGAAGAAAAATGAAACTAACGGTAATTTTTGCTGGAGGTATTTAAGTTGGAAACTGGAGCTAAAAAGCTTTATGAAGCAATGTTTTTGATTGATTCGGCCGAGGCGGCCAAGGACTGGGACGGCATCATCGAACTGATTACAAAGATGCTCAACAAAATCGATGGCCAAATTATTTCATTGAAAAAATGGGATGAAAGGCCATTAGCTTATCCTATAAAGAAGTGCGTCAGAGGGGTTTATATACTGACGTATTTCAAGGCCGAAGGACCCAGAATCACTGAGCTCGAGCGTGATGTGCTGCTGTCGGAACGGATAATGCGTGCATTGATTCTCAGGACCGAGCATCTTACCGAGGAAGATATTGTCAAACAGGCAGCCGCGGTGCATGCGCCGGCTGCTGTTGATGAAAATGCTCAGCGGCAACAGCCTGAAACGTTTGAAGCTGAACCCGAAGTTACGGATAACCCTGAGCAGATTTAATATTCCTAAGCATGATTAATGCCGAGCATCGCGTTAAGATGCAGGTTGGAAAATGAGGAGTTACCGATGGCGAATTTTAATAAAGTAATGTTGATGGGAAATCTCACACGGGACCCGCAGCTTTCTTATCTGCCGAGCCAGACGCCTGTGGTGGATTTCGGGCTGGCGATCAATCGCAAGTGGACCAGCAAAGAAGGCGAAAGCAAAGAAGAGACCTGTTTTGTTGACTGCCGTGCCTATGGCAAACCGGCAGAGACGCTCAACAAGTATATGAAAAAAGGCAGACCCCTTTTTGTTGAAGGACGGCTTGTGTTTGACCAGTGGACAGCACAGGATGGTTCCAAGCGAAGCAAACACCGCATCCATGTGGATAATTTTCAGTTTTTGGGCGGCGGACCGGGTGCAGGCAGCGGCGCTGCGGCCGAGGCAGACAACACAGTAGCGGAAGGCGAGCCGGATAATTCAGGGCCCGTAAAAGGCGGACATCCGGCGGATGATATACCGTTTTGAAAGGTTGAGTTAACAGGTTGCGGTTACGCGGCTCGTATCGGTTGCGTTGAAAGCAAAACGAGCGTCGTAACCAAACAACGATATACGTTTTTTAATAAAGGTGAAAAAAAATGGCAGAATACGAAAGAAGAGATGATAGAAGAGGCGACAGAGGCGAAAGAAGAAATGACCGCAATGACAATGCGAGGAAATTAGCAGTGCCGCAGCAGACACAATGCAGGTTCTGCAGGCGAGGCGAAGAGTATGTCGATTACAAGGACATAGAGACTTTGCAGAAGCTTTTGACGCACCGCGGCAAGATTTATTCGCGTAAGCGCAGCGGCAACTGCGCCGGCTGTCAGCGCAAGGTAAAAAACGCAATCAAACGGGCAAGGTTCATGGCACTTTTGCCGTTTACTGCATAAATTAGATTATTTAACGCTATTTAGCGGAGGTATGTAAATGAAGGTGTTACTGGTTAGTGACGTTCGTAAACTTGGCTGGCTTGGCGATGTCGTGGAAGTCGCCGACGGATACGCGAGAAATTACTTGTTTCCGCAGGGTCTTGCAAAGGCCGCGACGGATAACAATATAAGATCAATAGCAAAGGCCAAGGCCGCACGTGCCGAAGAGCGCAAGCTCGAACGCCGGCAGCTCGAAAAGGTATGCACGTCGGTCAACGAGGCCGAGGCAGTCATCGCGGCGGCAGTCAACGAGCTTGGACATTTGTTTGGGTCTGTCAGCAAACATGATATCGCAAAGAACTTGCGAGAGCAGGGCTTTGAGATTGCTGATGAAGTCATAGAGCTGCATGAGCATATTAAGGAAGTCGGCACATATAAGATCAAGCTGGAGTTTGCGGATGATTTGATTGCAACTGTGAGCCTGGTTGTTGTCCCGGAAGGCGTTGACGCCGAGACATTCAAGGCACAGCAAAAGGAAGCTGCCAGGGCGGCTAAAGAAGCCCAAGCAGTCGAGGAGCCGGAGGTAAAACCCGAGGCAAAGGATGAAGGCAAACCCGAAGATGCGGAGAAACCGCAAGAGAAACCAGACAAAGGGGAAAAGCAGAAAAGAAAATCGGAAAAAACTGAGAAGCCGGCCAAAGATAAAGGCGAGAAGCCGGCCAAAGAAGAGGCTGCTAGTTAAAACGGATTACTTTAGACCCCCGGTTCAAGCCGGGGGTTTTTTATTGCGCATATCTGATTGCCATATATATTTCTGTGTTCTGTAGGCAACTAAAATCAGAATTATAACGGAGATGATGAGGATATACATAAGGAGTTTTTCTATCCAGGCGGAGCCGAAGAAAATTAAAAGGCAGTTGAGCGCTATAAACCAAAATCGAATTTCAGTGGGCCCTGTGCCTAAATATGTAATTTTGAATTCGCCGGTTGCCCCAAATGACAAAAATGAGCTTGCCATAAAACAGCCGAAGACAGGAATAAACAGGTAAATAATTATTTTTCCTGTGCCTTCGATAACGAAAGAATAGCCGATGAATATCGAGCACATAAATACAAAATCGAGCAAATGGTCCATATAGTAGCCCCATTTGGGAATGCCTGTGTCCCTGTATCTGCCCAGGGCCCCATCAAAGCAATCAGTGAACCACTGCAATACAAGCATAAATGATGAGAGCCATAGCCAATGGAGATTATTTTTCGAAAGATAACCGAATACAATCAGTCCTGCTGACCATAGTATCGTCGTCAAGGTTAGATGATATCCTTCTATCCATTGCGGGAATTTGGGGACATTGCCGTCAATGAATTTCCTCTCCCACCTTGCAAGAAATGTCCTCATCGGCAGCTTTTTATCGCCTCTAAAAGTGTTATGGTTCATTATAGTTTCATTAATTATGTAATGAGCTAATCATTTCGGGTATGTTACCATCTGCGAAGACTCTTATCATTTCGTTGAGGAAAAGCCGTCTTAGGGCGTCGTAGCCGCGTTCGCTGGGATCTTCAATGTTAAGAGCATACCAATAGGTCGGGTCGCGCCAGCGATAATTCTTAATCCAGAGCTTGCGGCAATGTATACCGTGACCCTGAAATGTGCTATGTATATCAACAATATGGACGTAACCATATGTGGAGGCACAATCGGCAAGAATTTTGTTATATGCAATTAAAATCTTTTCGCCATCGGGCCACGACGGCAAACCGGTCAGCCAATTATTCGTATTTCCGGTTCCGTCACTTGGGTCATAGATATTAGCCAGGAATATTTGACAGCCGCCGGGAAATTTTTCTTTTAATTGTGTTATCATTTCATCGAGACGTTTGCTGAAGTTATCAATCCAAGGCTTTGCCTGCTCAAAAGTCGCTCCATACATCGCATCTTCCTGCGGAGGTCTTTTTCCATAATTGTGAATGAGATCATTTCCGCCGGTTGTCATTACTACAATGCCAAGCACATTATCCGGCTGTTTTTGAAAAGCTTGTACTTTTTTGATATGGTCAAATGAGGTGCTGCCTGAAACAGCTATATTCAAAAATTTTAAATTTGGAAAAACGAGAGAAAGATTTTTGCCCGTCATTTCGGGAGTATCATCGGGAGGATTTTTAATTAATCTATCAAAATAAGAATAGCCATCACGTGCGCCATAGCCATCTGTAATGCTGTCGCCTATTCCCAGCAACAGGACTTTTTGTACACTCCAAATTTTTTGGAACGGCTCTTTTGGGACATCAGGACCCGCGGGTCCTTTTCCATGAGGCAGATAAACATTGAAATAAACAAATCCTGCAACCGGCACCCCCACGGTTGCTACCGCTATCAGAATGCATCTGACAAGTCTAATACGAGGTTTCGATTTGCTTTTGACTGGAGTTGAAGCTTCTTCACTCATTTTAATTTTAAAAAAAATTATTTGCTTGAATAGTTTTGAAATTCTTTTTCAATATCCCCGAATGCTTTTTGGCCTTCGTAGATAATCATAAGAAATTTGAAGCTAGCGCTTTGGCCCGGCTGCAAGGTGAAATTCAAGGGCTGTGGATTTTCAACTTTTCGAGCCTTCAGGTAATCTAATTGCCCCAGGGGATTGGCACTAAAAAGTCCATAACCCCTTGCCATTGAATAACTTGGAAAACATGCACTTGAAGGATGATTAAGAATTGCTATGCCAATTGTAATGCCCTCTTTTTGACCTTCGAGTCGGACCCATTTGGATTGTTTGCCCCAGATATTCGGCTCGCCGGTATTACCGTCTGAGCTCAAGAATTTGCCTGTCCCCTTGTTTTCGCTAAGCCAGTCGGCTACGCGGATGGCAAACATTCCTTCTTTGGTGTCACTGAAGACAATTTTATCATCCTGGGCAGTCAATGTGATATTCAAATCAATTGCGTATTGATTTTGTGAGGCTGAAAAAATCATGTCCCTTTTTTCTTCGAGAAGAGTTTTGCCGGATTTGCCATCCCAGTGAGAGATTGTGGAAAGCAGGCCTTCTTCCATATTCATTGTTTTTATATGTTTGATCTGAGGCGGCGATGTCCTGTTATTCCAGAAACCATCGTTATTAACTTTATCGTATGTGAAAAATATACCATAATGATGCGGATGGTCGTTACTTTCGCCGGAGATTATTTCAAAAGGAAAGCCGCGGGTCAGTGTTATACCTGATGGGCTTTTAACGGGATAGAGAACCGGTTTTGTAAGCTCAAGGCCGTATCGATAGGATGTAAAAAGCTTTCCTCCAATCAGGATATCGATTTTATTTGTGTCCTGCACAAATTGAACGGGCATTTTGTCATTTGGGGCCCCAGCAAAAGAAGGTACAGTCATTATTAACAAAAATAAAATTGTAAAATAATTCACCGTTTTCATTTTTGAGCCATCTCCAGGGCTTTTGTAGTGATGTAATATTTTGCACGCATATTGGACAATTCCCAATCGGGCAGCTTGCCCTCTCTAAGGTATTGCAGAAGGCGCTGGGTTACCTGCGCGAAATGGGCCTCGTGGCCGATTCGGTATTTGTCCGGTATTGAGACAATCCATGTGTTTGCCTGTTTTTGAATCGCAACTCCCTCATATTTTTTCGCCAATTGTGCGGCCGCATTTTGCACGTCAGATTCGAATCCGGCTATATTTGTCCCCTTTAGCGGTTCGATATAAAGTTCAGGGCGGTAACTTTGCTCTTTACCCTGTTTTACAATTAGATTTGCCTTTGTTCCGCGGGCAATCGAATAATGGGTATCGCCGGCACCCTGAGCGGCTTCGAAATTCCATATTACAGAGACATTGGCAAAGACGCCTTTGACTTTGAATGTAATCTCGCCATTGGCAAAACAGGCAAGCTCACCTTTATCATTGACGCGGGATTTTAAAAAATCGGGGAAGCCTTCCAGACCAGTAGCTTTTTTGAATTGGTCTGTGGTAATCATAGTAGGTCTGCGTTTTGCGTTTACAACTTCAACATCTGTATGATAATCGATTGACGTATCGGGGAAACATTCCCACATAACCAAGTCTATCAGATGCGTAGTGACATCGACTATGCCTTCACCCTGCTGATTGGTATCGAAAAACCAGGCAGGTCTTTTAAGAGGTGAGCCGGAGACGTATTTGAAGAAATGATGAACGCTTTCTTCGACTATTGAAGGTTGGTCAGGGGAACCGGGGAGAAGCTCGCCAAAAAGCTGCTTATTATGCATTAACTCTCTTTGCAGGATTGTTGTTATCTCCGAGCGCTCGGTCATAATATCGTAGACAATAGTGCCATTTTTTCTAGACTCCTCAAAGGCGTCCTCAAGGAGGTCAAAGCCTCGCATGTCGATGCACATGGGTTTATCGGCGAAGACATTGAGGCCGGCATCCACACAGGCCTTGATATATTGGGCTTTTTTTATATTATTGCCTGCAAGCACGACAACATTGCCCGGTTTATCGGCGAGCATCTTTTCGAAAAAGTCGCTGCCGGTGTAAACATTCTCTGTCCAGGCGGTTGGATTTGTGTCCCTGTTATTGTACCCATCGATTCGTTTAAGATGCTCGTCTAAATCGGTCCCTGCGGGTGCATAAACGTAAACCGTTGGCGAAATCTCGCCATACATTGTTTTTTGCACAAGGCCGGCATGAAAATGCCCGGGATCGAGTGTAATAAGAGTCACAGGATATTTTTTTGCCGTATCATTGGCCTGTTGTTTGGAAGCCGTTTTTTTACATGAAATATTGAATATCAAAATTGATATAAACAAAGCGTAAAAAAGCTTCTTGAGCATTTAAGTTTTCCCTAAAATTAGATAGCTGCCAGAATACCTTTTGTATAGCCGACCGATTCGGCCAGTCCCGCCAATGGGTCATTTTCATCCTTCTCAAATTCGAATGAGGCGACACCTGAATATTGTATCTTTTCCAGGGTTTTCATAAATTTTACAAGGTCAATGACCCCCCTGCCCATCTCGATGGTTGTCCCTTGAGCAGTCGCGGAGGTTTCATCTTTTATATGGATATCGAGGAGACGGTCCGCGTATTTCTCGGCAGATTCTGATGGGTCGATACCTGATCGCTGGGTATGGCCGATATCAATGCAAAGTCCGATTCGCTTATCTAAATCTTTGACTTTTTCGTAAACGCTGGCCGGAGTCGGAAACAATGGATTATCCGGGCCGTGGTTGTGGATAGCTAATTCTATATCAAATTCTTTGACCTTTTTTTCAACAATCCCGAGAAGCTCATAGTTTGGGACGCCTACAATCATTTTGACTTGGGCTGCCTTTGCATAATCGAATGCCTGCTGGACTTCGGCCTCGGTCTTCATATATATGACACCGCATGCGTAAAGAGTGAGCCCGGCATCCTTGACCTTCGCTGTTATATTTTGGATTTCTTCGGCAGAGCTTTTTAGCGGCATATGAAAATCTTTGAAGCAGATATATTTCAGGCCCACCCTTTTTGTCATAGCGATGGCCTGGTCAGTCGGGAATTTTCTGAAGGTATAAGAGGCAAGGCCGAGATTGAACTTTTCCTTACCTTTCTTTTCAGGGGCGGAAGGCAGGTTTGCCGGAAAGATTTGTTCTGCCCCGACGGCCGCTTTCACTCCGGCCGCAATCGCGCCGATACCTGCCAGTTTCAGCATACTTCTTCTTGTCTGCCCGTGCCTCATAAATTTGCCCTTTCCGTATTAAAATCGTTTCATTTATGAATGAAGCATATATCTTAATTTAAAGAAAATCAATGCCGAAGCGCAGCGTAGGTCCTGAGCGAAACCAGGCTTTCTTGGCCGAGTCGAAGGATCTCCTTCGAAGTTCGAGGAATTTTAC
>CAYSKP010000172.1:0-2211 GCA_964431645.1 uncultured Pirellulales bacterium | reverse complement strand
TTCTTGTAATTTCTTTTCCTATAGCAGCTTCAATCCCTTTTGCCTCTGCGATATCATCTTTTGGTATCCCTGTCCCGTGCGGTATTATTAAATCGATATCTGCGGGTTTTATATTTGCCTGGGCAAGGGCTTTTTCGATTGCAATCGTTAAACCTTTGCCATCTGGCTCTATGTGTTCGTAATCCTGATTTATGCTTATGCTTTCTCCGCTGCCTGCCAACTCTGCATAGATTTTAGCATTACGATTTTTTGCAAACTGGAGATTTTCAAGAACTAAGATTCCGCCGCCATCACCAAATATAGAACCTGCCGCGTCAGCATCGAAAGGTCTGCACGCAAATTCCGGCTGGTCATTATATTTAGCAGCGGCCCGGTTTAACAGGCTTTGACGCAAAATTAAAATAGGATTAACTTTCGCTTCAGCTCCGCCTGCCAAAGCGATATCCGCATTACCTCTTTCTATTTCTTGCGATGCCTCAGCCATTGAAAGGTGGGTAGAAACTTCGCCGCAGGTCAATGTGTTGCTTGGTCCCTGGATATCGTGAAGAATCCCGATATGACAGGCAAGCATATTCGGCAGATATTTTAAAAGCCATAATGGTGTTACTGATTGAATTCCATCCTGTCCCCATTTACGAATATCAAATTTACCTTCAACGATACTTTTTGCTACTCCGGTCCCAAGCTCGCCCGGGTCGCAGCTTATAAGTCCTGCACCTACATTAATGGCCATTCTTCGGGGATTAACATTAATATTTTGTTCATCTATGGCCTTTGTAATAAGTCCGCTGTCACGAACCGCTTCATCGGCCGCAATAACCGATAGTTCTATATCATGAGACATTAATTTAGTAGCTTTACGAGCTGTTTTTGGGACATATTGCTGTATTTTATATGGCTCAACTTCTCCGGCTAACTGACAATCGAAAGATGACGGGTCAAATGCCGTAATTCGTTTTATTCCGGATTTGCCTGCACAAAGACCCTCCCACATTCGGGCCGCCGTTAATCCAAGCGGGCTTACTGCTCCAATTCCGGTTATTACTACACGGGTCCTTCCCAAATTAAGTTTCTCCTATTTATCTAATGTAAGACTGAACCCTGCAGCAGATTCGTAGGGTGTGCTGTGCACACCTTTTTTTAAAACAGTGTAAATCCACCTGCCTCGGCGAAGTTCAACGAAGACGGGTGTTAATCCGTGTCTAAAATCATCAGTGTCAATCAGTGTCTTTTTCATTTATTTTCTTTAAAAAACGCTCCCTGCAGGAGTGATTTGAACATATCTGTAAATACAAAATTTTCTTCAGGAAACTCCTTGCCTGCGAGGTTCTGGTCTATATGACTAAACATCAGGTCAATATCAGCTATGACTTTATCATTGCAGGTTATTTGGCCTGTCGTGCTTGCCGCTTCCGGCGCTATGGATTCGATTTTAGCAGTTAACTTCAAAGTATCACCGGGCCTGACGTAATCATGAAAAACAGCTTTTTTAATCTTCGCAAGAATGACTTTTTCCTGAAATTTTTTCGCCTCGCCCACCAGTATCCCTGCCGTCTGTGCCATAGCTTCTATCATGAGGCATTCAGGCATAACAGGAAAACCGGGAAAATGGTCATGCAGGTGCTCCTCGGCAAGCGTTACATTCTTTATAGAAACCGCGCTTTGGCCGCTTTTGAACTCAACGAACTTATCTATCCATATCCAACGCATAGCCCGGTATGATAAGACAATTCTTTTGATTTCTCAAGCATTTTTGTTAACCACGAAGTCAAAGGCACCAAGAGTCGCGAAAAGCTAGCTTAACCACGGATTTACCGGATTTACACGGATTTTAATTGTGAGAGACGAGAGGCGAACGACCTCCGATTACAGCTTTCGAGGGCAGGCGAGAGACGAATTTAGACACTGCATGCCGCGATACCACAAGGGACACCATACTAATTTATTGACTGCTAATATTATTTAAGTATATTATTTCGATATGGCAAGATTGGCAAGGTTTGTCATTCCAGCATTTCCTCATAAATTTAGGAAATAGGTATGGTGTCCCTAATGGCACTAACTTAAGCGTTTTTCAACGTATTTCAGGGTTTCATCATGTTTACAAAAGACGCCTTTCAGAGGAAATTTAAAGGATTTCGTCATTAAAGAACACCATCTTTTGGGCTCAACTTTCCTTAAGTTAGTGCCATTATATGGTGTCCCCAGATT
>CAYSKP010000171.1:0-14063 GCA_964431645.1 uncultured Pirellulales bacterium | reverse complement strand
AGGAAGAAGCGGGCTTGGAATTTCAACTTATGAGGATTTTATTCAGACCGATGCCGCGATTAATCCGGGTAATTCCGGCGGCCCTCTGGTTGACCTTAACGGCAAGGCAATAGGAATCAATACCGCTATTGTGGGTCCGGGTGGAAATATTGGAATTGGACTGGCCATTCCGATTAATATAGCAAAATCATCGTATCAGCAGCTTTTGTCAAAAGGAACCGTAACAAGGGGCTGGCTGGGCGTTTCCATTTCCGACCTGACACCTGAAAGGGCAAAACAATTCGATATCAGAGAAATAAAAGGCGTGCTTATCCCGGAGGTGTTTGTAAATTCGCCCGCGGCAAAGGCTGGGATACAGCCGGGAGATGTAATCCTTGAATTAGACGGCCAGCCGGTAAATAAAGCCGCAGAACTGCAAAATAAAATCGCGATGAAAGAGCCGGGCAAAAAGGTTGAAATCGTTGTGATTCATGAAGGCAAACGCAAGGTGGTTACAGCTTCACTCGAGAAGCGGCCTTCGAAAGACGCACTTGCGGCAAAAACCGGTGACACATCCCAGGCCGCACAAAAATTCGGAATAACTGTTCAAAATCTTACAGATGAGGCGGCCAAGAAATACGGATATGATAATCTTAAGGGTGTGCTTGTCACCGGTGTCAAGGAAGAGTCTCCTGCTGCTTCGGCAGGTATTGAAGCGGGCTCTTTGATTCAGCAGGTCAACAGAAAGCCGGTGGAAAATATAAAGCAGTTCAACGCGGAAGTGCAGAATGCCGCTAAAGAAGGCAGAATTTCGCTTCTCATAAGATATGAGAACCGAAGCGTTTTCCTTGTCCTGCCGTTTCCAAGCGAATAAATAAATTTAATTAATATAATAAATAAAGCCCCGTCTATAAGCGGGGCTTTTTTATTGCCATCGCGAGATAAAAATATTTATACTGTCCTGATGCTCAACAGGATACTTACGCTTTACACAAGATATTTCGCGATATGGGTAATAATCTTCTCCGGCGCAGCTTATTTTTATCCTGCGCCATTCATCGCATTAAAGGATTACAATAAGTGGTTTTTTGCTGTCACGATGTTCGGCATAGGGGCGGTTCTTTGCGCAGAAGATTTCAAGCATATCATTAAAAATCCCATTATTGTTTTTATAGGCGCGTGTGCGCAATTTTTAATAATGCCTTTCGGCGCATTTGCATTATCAAAGATATTCGGATTACCGGCAGAAGCGGCGGCAGGATTGATTTTATCAGGTGCAGCACCTGATGCGATGGCGGGCAACGTAATGAGCTACGTCGCCAAGGCAGACACTGCTTATGCTGTGTCACTGACGACAGTTACAACACTGGTTTGCCCAATTGTCACGCCGGGTCTTACATATCTATTGGCCGGTTCAAGAATTGAAATACACTTCTGGGCGATGTTTATTGACGTGATGCTTACGGTTATGATACCCCTTCTTACCGGATTTGCCATAAGGCATTATTTCAAAAAGCAGGTGGAGAAAATTTTGCCGGTTTTTCCCGCCCTTTCTTCAACGTTTATAATTTTCATCTGTGCCCTTGTAGTTGCTATTAACAGAGAGTTTATTCTGGAAGCAACGGGGGCAATTCTGGCGGCCGTAATCATCCTGAACCTCGGCGGCATGTTCGGCGGCTACGGCGTAGGCCAAATTTTCAAAATGGATATTCGTCAGAAACGCACCCTTGCAATACAAGTTGGAATGCAAAACGCTGCATTAGGCACGCGATTGGCTATTGTTTACATCAGCCCAAAGGCGGCAATCCCTACAGCTTTTTTCATTTTTGTATGTATCTTCACCGCCGCAATCGCGGCCGGAATTTGGCAGAGATGTCCCCCTGAGCCTATTCAGGAATAATAATTTATTTACCCTCAAGGGCTTCAATATCAGCCAAATCTTTAGCCCTGCCGAGAGATTTTTTGTTTGTAATTAAATCCTCTTTACCAATATAAAAAACAGTTACATCGCCGCAATTACCTTTTACTTTACCGGCTTCGGCTTTTTCCCACGACACGCCTGTTAAGGAATTCATAAAATCGATTCGGACTGGCGGCACACCAAATTGAACAATATTTTCGGGATCCGTGAAATCATCTTCAGAAACGGTTATTGAGCTTAATCCAAATTCTTTGAGTACTTTAAGAATACGCCTGGCGTTGGCTTGTTCGGATTTAACAAAGAGGTCAATATCTCCTGTATATCGAGGAGCTCCATAAAAACCTAACGCATAGCTGCCTACCACAAGATACTCAACTTTGTTTGCGTTTAATAACTCTAATAACTCTTTGAAGTCTTGGGGGATTTTCACCATACATTTGCCTTCTTAAGATTTCGATGGCTTCGATACGCTCTTCGGGGGGTCTGCTTAGCCAATATTCGAGATTCTGCTTTATCTCAAAATTCTTGTCGAGTTTATGTTTTTGCACAATTTTGCGAATCATACTATTATTATAATCCACAAGATGCCTATAGAAAATGAAAAAGAAGGCTTTTAATGCTATTGCTTTTTAAACCCAAAATTGGTATAATTTTTCAAACTTCGAACGATTCTATGCGAGGACCAGATAGCAATAAATGAAGGTATTACTTAACGCAAAACAAATCGAGACTATCCTCAACAAGCTGACGACCCGTATTATTTCCGATATTCCCGAAGGCACCGAAATCGCGGTCATAGGGATTCGCAGCAGGGGCGAAATAGTCGCGCAGCGGCTTGCAAAGCGTCTATCAGAAAAACTCGGGACCGATATTCCATGCGGAACGCTGGATATTACCCTTTATCGGGATGACATAAATTCGCCGAAAAATGGTTCGCACCCGCAGGTCCGCACGACCGAAATTCACTTCAACATAGATGATAAAATTATTATTTTAGTAGATGACGTCCTGTACACAGGACGTTCGACAAGGGCCGCAATGGATGCATTGATAGACCTTGGCAGACCAAAAGCGATTCGCCTGGCGGTCCTGGTTGACAGGGCCGGACGCGAGTTTCCAATACAGGCAGATTACGCCGGCTATAAGGCCGATGCAAAACCGGAAAAATCCGTGCAAGTCCTTTTGAAAGAATCAGACAACAAAGAACAGGTCATAGTTCAATAACCTGATTAAAACTTAATAGAGGCGGTTGCGGCGATAAGCCGTCCGAAGTCAGGAATGGCTGAAAAAGGCAAAACAAGGGAGTTTAAGTGGCAGCGTAAGCATCTGCTGGGCCTTAGAGAATTAACCGCACAAGAAATTACTTACCTGCTCGATACAGCCCAGGGCTTTGAGCAAATTAGCGCAAGGGCCGTCAAAAAGACACCGACCCTTCGAGGCAAGCTGGTTGTTAATCTTTTCTTTGAAGACAGCACCCGGACCCGCAACAGCTTCGCACTGGCCGCCAACCGGCTCAGCGCCGATGTCGTCGAATTCACCAAAAAAGACAGCTCTGTAAGCAAAGGCGAGACACTTCTCGATACCGCACGCAATCTCGAGGCAATGGGTATAGATATTGTGGTAATCAGGCATAATGCAGGCGGCGCACCGAAACTTTTAAGTAAATACATCAATGCCTGTGTTGTCAATGCGGGAGACGGCTTCTGCGAACATCCTACCCAGGGACTTTTAGATGTATTCACAATTCGCAAACGAAAAGGGACATTAAAAGGGCTTAAAATTGCAATTGTAGGTGACATAACACATTCGAGAGTTGCCAGGAGCGATATGTGGGCGATGACAAAACTTGGCGCTGAGGTGACATTCGTCGGTCCGCCGACATTGATTCCTCCAATGGTCGAGCAATTGCCGGTTAAAATCAGCTACTCACTGGATGATGTAATTGAAAAAGTTGATGTGATAAATATGCTTCGAATACAATTCGAGCGTATTGGCGGCAACCCATTCCCATCCGTGCGTGAATACTCGCATTATTTCGGATTGACCGCGGAGCGGATGAAAAGGGCAAAGCCGGATATAATAGTTATGCATCCCGGGCCAATCAACAGGGGACTTGAAATAGAAAGCGAGGTCGCTGACGGCAAAAACAGTGTTATCCTGCAGCAGGTAACAAACGGGGTGGCTGTAAGAATGGCAGCGCTTTTCCTGGTCAATCAGGCCTCGACAGAAAAATCGGGGGATATGCAAAATGGCTGATAAAGATAAAAACAATAAAGGCGAGCTGCTGATAAGAAACGGTCACGTAATCGACCCGGCCAACCGCATAAATAAAAAATGCGATGTCCTGATTGCGGATGAAAAATTTATTGAGGTCGGTAGAGTAAAAAAGCCGGTTGAAAATACAATCGATGCGGAAGGCAAGCTGGTTGTCCCCGGACTGATTGACATACACGTTCATTTCAGGGAACCCGGCGATGAAGAAGAAGAAACTATAGCCAGCGGCTCGGCGGCGGCAGTGGCAGGAGGTTTCACATCGGTTGTCTGCATGCCTAATACTACTCCCCCGATAGAAGATGAGACAGATGTGGAGTACGTTCATAGAAAGGCAAGAAAGGCACGAAAAACTCACGTCTATACGATGGGTTCTATCACCAAAGGCAGAGAAGGTATCGAGCTTTCAGAGATGGGCTTTATGTCGCAGGCAGGAGCGGTCGGCTTTACTGATGACGGCAGAGGCGTCCAGGATGCCGCGGTGATGATGCGGGCCCTTAAATACGCACAGATGTTTAATGTTGTAATTGCCCAGCATTGCCAGGATGATAAAATCGCAGGTAACGGTGTGATGAACTCCGGCTATTATTCTACAATCCTGGGGCTGCCGGGATTAGACCCGCTTGCCGAAGAGGCGATGCTCTGGCGGGATATACAGCTTGTTAAAAAAATCAAGGCGGGAACGGTCCGGTATCATGCACAGCACATCTCAACGGCCGGTTCAGTGGAGCTTATTCGAGCAGCAAAAAAATTGGAACTGCCGGTTACGTGCGAGGCAACTCCTCATCACCTTCTTTTGACGGAAAAATGCTGCGCTGAATACGATACTAATTATAAAGTAAATCCGCCTTTGCGAACGGAAAAAGATATTGAAGCCCTAAAAGAGGCGATTGCCGACGGCCTTATTGACGCGCTAGTTACAGACCACGCGCCGCATCTGCAAAGCGAAAAGGAGCTGGAGTTTCTGGCGGCGCCATTTGGGCTCATAGGGCTCGAATGTGCCCTGCCGCTTTATATAAAGGCTTTGATTGAGCCGGGTATCCTCGACTGGCCGGGATTAGTTCGGCTAATCTCACAAAATCCGGCCAAAATAATCGGTGTGGACAAGGGGACCATGTCCAAAGGCAAACAGGCGGATGTAACAATTATTGACCCGAACGCTGAATATAAAATTGACGTAAATAAGTTTTATTCGAAGAGCAAAAATTGTCCGTACAATGGATGGAAAGTAAAAGGCAAAATCATTAAAACAATAGTGGGCGGTGAAATCAGGTTTTCTGCGGAAATTTGAGCCAGGCTTAAGGTGTTATTTAAATCATGCCTGTTATTATCGACGGTTACAATCTGCTGTGGGCCATAAAAAATCCGGATGAGGGCACATCTATAAACGATGTTTCTATGTGCCAGATGCTTGATACTTATTTTGGCATTTCAAGCCAAAAAGCAGAAATTATTTTCGACGGCATTGGACCTCCTGACAAATCAGGGTTCAACAATATGTCCCATCTTGAAATTACCTTTTCAGGCCACGAAATTGACTGCGACACTGTTATCGAACAAAGGATAAACGAAAGCACCGCACCAACACATCTTACAATAATCAGCACGGACCGTAAAATCCGCGATGCGGCAGCGGCACGAAAGGCAATATCAATTCAATCAGATGAATTCTGGGCCATTGTAGAAAAACGTCTGGCCAGACAAAAAAGAGGCAAAGAGCCTGCAGCAAAAAGAACCGGCATAACGGAAAGTGAAACCGAACTGTGGCTAAAAATGTTCGGCCTGGATAATAAAAGATTTAAGAAAAAATGAAAGACTCAAATAAAACCAAAGAACAGCTTTTGCGGGAAGTTCAATTACTGCGGACACTAATTGACACACTTCCGGAGCGTCTTTATGTTAAAGACAAGAAAGGCCGCTTCATTATCTGCAACAAAGCAGTAGGAAAAGATGTAGATAAAGGTTTTACCGGAGACCCTGTCGGGAAAACTGATTTTGATTTGTTCCTGCCGGAAAATGCTGACGAATTCCATAAAGATGAGAAGAAAGTAATAAAAAGCGGCAAGCCAATAGTAAACAAGGAGGTATCCAGGATAAGCCGCAAAGACGGAAAACCAAGCTGGGCATTGTGCACAAAACTGCCGTGGAAAGATAAAAACGGCAGGGTAATCGGCATCATCGGCTCAAATAGAGATATCACTGAAAGAAAAAAAGCCGAGCAGGCCCTTCATGAATCTGAAATCAGATATACGACAATTTTCGAATCAGCCCAGGAGGGAATTTTAATCGCTGATGTCGAAACCAAAAAAATCAAATATGCCAATCCTTCCCTGTGCAGAATGTTCGGATATACAGAAGAAGAATTCTGCAAAAAAAATGTGAACGATATACACGGCAAAGAAAATGTTAAGGAAATAAAAGATTCCTTCGCCATGCACAAGCAGCATAGAGGCGGAAAGCAGCTAAATCATGTATCTTGCCGCAGAAAAGACGGAACTGTATTTTTTGCGGGCATCAAAATAGTTGTTATTAAAATAGATCATAAAATGTGTCATCTTGTTTTTTTTACTGACACAACCAAACGCAAAAATACCGAAGACGCACTGCGTGAATCTGAGGGACGATATAAGACAATATTCGAGTCGGCAAGAGAAGGAATCATTGTTGTAGATGTTGAAACAACACAGTTCAGGTATGCCAATCCCGCTTTATGCAAAATGTTCGGATATACTGAAAAAGAATTTTGCAGAATGTCCCTATCCGATATACATCCTAAAGAGTCCCGGGATGAAGTAACCCGAGATTTTGAAGCAAAGTCTCAGGGCATAAGAGAATTATCTAAAAATATTCCGTGTCTGCGCAAAGATCGAACCTTGTTCTATGCAGATATAATGTCAACTAGCACCGTGATGATAGACCGGAGAGTTTGTGTTGTCGGTTTATTTATGGACATAACCGAGCGCAAAAAGTCAGAAGACGCATTAAAAGAATCGGAGGCCAGATACAAGGCTATTTTTGATTCAGCCAAAGAAGGGATTTTAGTCGCGGATACCAGAACTAAACAATTCAAGTATGCCAATCCGGCTATCTGCGAAATGTTCGGTTACAGTGAAGAAGAATTAAGGCAGATGACCGTTAAGGATATACATCCCAAAGAACACCTACCTGTAGTTATCGGCCACTTTAAAGAAATGGCTGAAGGCAGAAGTTTACAAGCAAATAATACTCCCTGCATTCGCAAGGATGGAAGCATATTTTACGCGGATATCAACACGGCTGTTGTTTCAATAAGTAATTGTTTATGCAGTATCGGCTTTTTTAATGATATAACAGAACGGAAGCGTTCAGAAGAGGCGCTGCGTGAAAGCGAGCAAAGGTTTCGTCTGCTTGTAGAGCAGCTCCCGGCGGTAACCTATACCGCAGCTTTGGACGATACGAACACGACAGTTTACGTAAGCCCTCAAATTCAGCAAATTCTCGGTTTTTCACCTGACGATTACAAAGCAGACCCGGACATATGGAGGAAACTGCTGCATCCTGATGACAGAAATCGTGTTATCAGGGATGTCGAGGAAACACAACGAAAAGATAAACCTTTCAGCTGTGAATACCGGATGATTGCCAAAGATGGAACTGTTGTCTGGGTAAGTGATGACGCCCGTATAGTCAAAGACAGTAAAGGCAGGCCCCTTTATCTTCAGGGCGTTATGTATGATATCAGTGAACGAAAAAAAGCCGAAGAGATGCTGAGGCAATCGGAGGAAAAATTCAGAGGGATGGCCGAGCGAAGTTCCGAGTTGATTTTCATCACCGATACGAAAGGTTTTATTACATACCTGTCGCCTGCCAGTGAGAAAATTTTCGGGTATAAGCCGGAGGAAATGGTCGGAGAACATTTTATGAATTTCCTTGTCAAAACCGAAATTCCGAGGGCCGTCAAAAGGTTCCGTGACAAATTGAAGGGCAAAGAGCAGGATATCCTTTATCTTGAGGCCAAAAAGAAAAACGGCTCGCACGTATTTATAGAATTAAGCTCATCTCTCATCAAACAGGATGGCAAAATTGCGGGGACACAGGGCATAATAAAAGATGTAAGCGAACGCAAAAAAGCGGAAGAGCGGATACAAAAGGCACACGAAGAGCTTGAGGCTAGAGTAAAACAAAGGACCTCAGACCTTGCCAACGCGATAGATAATCTGCAAAAAGAGATAGCCGTGCGCAAAAAGGCCGAAGAGTCTCTCATGGGAGCTGAAAAACGTTTCAGGACTATTTTTGAAAATACCTTGGTAGGCCTATATAGAACCACACCATCAGGCAAGATGCTGATAGCAAACCCGGCACTGGTGAAAATGATGGGATGCAAAAGTTTCGATGAACTCGCCAAATTTGATATTGAAAAATACGGTTATGACCCTTCGACACCGCGCTCAATATTTAAAAATCTTATCAAAAAGCACGGCAGTGTCATAGGGCTTGACTCTATATGGCGAAGGCCGGACGGTTCGAAACTTTTCGTTTCCGACAGCGCGTTCGCGGTAAAAGACGCGAAAGGAAAAATTCTTTATTATGAGGGAACTGCCGAAGACATAACTAAAAGGAAAGAGGCCGAAGCCAAACTTATGCTTTATCAGCAGCAATTGCGCTCTTTAGCAACCGAGCTTTCGCTGGCCGAGGAACGATTGCGCAGGCGAATCGCGGCCGAACTGCATGACCATATTGCCCAAAACCTTGCTATTTCCAAAATAAAGCTTGAATCAATGACAGGCGAAATTGATGATGGAATGGCTAAATCATTGAAAGAAGTAATTGAGCTTCTCTCAAGCACTATTGATACATCAAGGTCACTTACTTTCGAGATAAGCCCGCCAGTGCTTTATGAGCTTGGTTTCGAGGCGGCTATAAGCTGGCTTGCCAGGCAAACCAGACACCGTTTCGGACTGGAAATAGACGTTATAAACGACCAGAAACCTAAACCTCTCAATTCTGATATCAGGGGGCTGTTATTTCAGGCGGTTCGTGAGCTGCTTGTAAATATAATTAAGCACGCTAAGGCGAAAAAGGCAGCGATTTCAATAAGCAAAGACGATCACAAAATAAAGGTGATAGTAAAAGATGACGGTATGGGCTTCGATATAGACAAACTTAATATAGTCAAAGATTTCACAAAGGGAGGTTTCGGGCTATTCAATATCCGTGAACGGCTTGACCAGATTGGCGGAAATGTTATTATAAATTCAAGCCATAAAAAAGGCACAGAAGTAATTATGACGGCACCGATTGAAAAAGATAAAGATTCGCAAGCCAGCTTACGGCCGCAGATAAAGCGGAAAAACATGAGAAAGAAATAGTCCCGCTGATTACAAAAGAATGGAGAGTAAAAATGAGCACAAGAATTCTGCTGGCAGATGACCATAAAATCACACGTCAGGGGCTGCGCTCGCTATTGGAAAAACAAAAAGATATGGAAGTCATAGGCGAGGCGGATAACGGCAGAAGCGCGCTCCAATTAGCTAATGAGCTTGGACCAGACGTAATAATCATGGATGTAACAATGCCGGACCTCAACGGTGTAGAGGCGACCAGGCAGATACTCAGTAAATCTCCTGACATAAAAATAATAGCTCTATCGATGCATTCCGATGCGATGTTTGTGACTGAGATGCTCAAAAGCGGCGCTTCAGGTTATCTGCTGAAGGACTGCGCGTTTGACGAACTAACAAGGGCAATAAAAACCGTCATGGAAAATAAAACTTATCTAAGTCCCGCAATTTCGGGCGTTGTTGTTGAAGACTATCTTCATAGACTTTCTTCAAACGATTTCAAAAGCCCTGATATCCTTACCGACAGGGAAAAAGAGGTCGTCCAGCTTATGGCAGAAGGTAATTCCACCAAACAAATCGCTTTAAAACTCCATATCAGCGTCAAAACTGTCGAAACCCACCGCAGACAGATAATGAGCAAGCTCGATATCCATAATGTCGCCGAATTGACAAAATACGCCATCCGCAAGGGAATTACATCACTAAACGACTGATTTGTATCAGGATTTTCGACCATTAAAATCAGGGTTGTTCTTATTTCAGGGGTACCCCCCGGCGGGATATAATCGAGCAGAGAATTTTAAGGATATTCTGCGCACAAAAAGCTTAAGGCGCGAAATACCTTTAGATACAAGGAGTATCATCTGCGCGGCTCTTACGGAGCATTTTGGGTGTGGGTGCTCGTGGGACCCCAGTGGTGCTCCTTCTTTTTTGCGATTTCTTATATTGGCATTAAAGAATCCATTCCTATTTCACCGATTCAATATTTATTGGACCTTCCTTATTTTTTATTACTCGAGACTTCGCCAATTGATGCTCAGGCGGAGATTGAGAATAGATTCGAGCATCCGGATGAAGGAAAATTATGAAGACCAGAATTTCACTATATTTTGTGCTTGGATTGATTGTTCTTATAGTTTTCGGCTGCCGCAAACCTCAGCCGCAGGTTGTAGTATCACCTCAATATGACAGGCCGCTCGCTCCGGGTCAATTAGCTTTGAGAAAGATAACTAATCCAGCCGATATTCCTGATTTTACAAAGGCCTGCTATAATCTTTCAAACTTGCCGGAGGCGATTGACAACTCACTTAATTATCTTAAGAAACCATCGAGTCAGCAATTTTATCCATATTCGGAAATCACTCACGAACAGGTTGTCAAATCTTTGACTGCGTTCAAGGAACTGCTCAATTCGGGAATTACAGGCGCTCCGTTGAATGATGCAATACGCCAGAAATTCGATGTATATATGTCTGTGGGCTGCGATGATATGGGGACGGTTCTTTTCACCGGCTACTATACTCCAATCTTTTTCGGTTCAACGGTCAAGACCGGGCAATTTCAATATCCGCTATACCGTCAGCCGGATGACCTTGTAAAAGGCGACAAGGGGCAGATTCTGGGCAGAAAAGGCGCGGATGGGCAAATCACGTCATACCCGGCCCGGGCTGAAATTGAAAATTCGAATATGCTTGCGGGTTCAGAAATAGTATGGCTGGATGACCCGTTTAAAGTCTATATCGCACACGTTCAGGGCTCGGTGATTATTAGAATGACCGATGGCAGACTTGTAACTTACGGCTATGCAGCCAATAACGGCCACGAATATAAATCCATAATTAGGCAACTTATTGATGAAGGAAAAATCCCCGCCGATAAGGTAAGCCTGGCATCCCTTATGGATTATTTCAAGGCCAACTCGGCATTAGTGCAGCAATATACGCAGCTTAATCCCAGATTTGTATTCTTCAAGCAGACTGAACAAGGCACCCCTAAAGGCAGCATAAATGAGCCGGTAATTGCCTATAGAAGCTTAGCCACCGATAAGACAATTTTCCCCCGTGCCTCACTGACATTTTTCACAACGAATCTGCCGCGGCAGATAGGCAATTCTGTGTATACAGACCCCTTTGCCGGCTTCGCACTCGACCAGGATACCGGCGGCGCAATTCGGGCTGCGGGCAGATGTGATATCTATCTTGGAACCGGCGACCAGGCAGGCAAGCTGGCAGGCCAGACATACCAGGAAGGCAAGCTCTATTACCTGTTCCTTAAACCAGGATATTAAGATGTGTCGCGGGCATCTTGCCCGCGTTTTGTTATTATCTCTTGTGAAATCCGGCTATTAAAATTAAGCTGTTAACAATCTTTACAAAAGTGAGCTTTTCAGCTATAATCTTTGTCTATTACCTTGGAGACCAAAAAATAACGGAAAATTATTTTTTCTGATTTTTTCTCTGCGTTCTTTGCGTTCTCTGCGGTAAAATATCCAAATGGCAGGAAAAATTACAATTGATTTCGAACGCTGCAAGGGCTGTGCCCTTTGTCTTGGCGCATGCCCAAACAACGTAATCACGATTTCTGAAAAATCCAACAGCAAGGGGTATTTCCCGGCGCAATCTACAGGGCCAAACTGCACCGGCTGCACTAATTGCGCGATTGTATGCCCGGATTGCTGCATAGAGGTGTATCGTGAGAAGGCAGGCTCGGATAAAATAGACATAAAGACTGTCGGTCCCGCTAAAAAAAACAAAATAAATAATTTGGCAAGAGAATCGAAATAGATGGAAAAAACAATACAATTGATTATTGAATCTATTAAAATGCATCTTGCGAAGTTATATGGCAAAAAAATCAAGAGCATTTTATTATATGGTTCTTTTGCAAGAGATGAGCAAAAAAGCGATTCGGATATAGATGTGCTTGTAGTAGCAGACTCATCATTAGATCCTTTTGAGGTCAGAGACAGTTTGAGTGATATTCTTTTTGATATCCTTCTTGATAAAGGTGAACTCGTTTCTGTAACTGTAATACCTGAAGATTTCTATCAAAACTACAATTCTCCTTTTGTGCTGAATGTAAAAAAGGAAGGAGTAGTTGTATGAAAGAAATAAAGGACTTTATCGAGAAAGCCCATAAATATTTGAATACTGCTCAACAAGCATTAAATACAGGGGATTATGATTCATCCGCTTCAAGGTGCTATTATGCGATGTTTTTCATGGCTGAAGCTGCTCTACTTACCAAAAACATAAATGCTTCTTCTCACAAAGGAGTAATAAGTTTATTTAGTTCGCATTTTGTTAAGACTGGAATTTTCGATAGAAATATGGGTAAGTCATTAAATGATGCCTGTGATAAAAGGATAGCCGGGGATTACGGAATCGGTCTTACAATCAGTGAAAAACAATCACAAGATTTATTAGTAACAGCTTCAGATTTTGTTGAAAAGCTTCAAAATTATCTTCAAAAGCAAATATGAATAAAAGAGTTTTAATGTGCGGTAATGAGGCAATGGCCGAGGCGGCGATACAGGCAGGCCTCGATGCCTATTTCGGCTACCCTATTACGCCTCAAAACGAAGTCACTGCGTATATGTCGCAAAGGATGCGTGAGGAAAAGAGGGTCTTTGTGCAGTCCGAAAGCGAGCTGGCCGCAATCAACATGGTTTTTGGCGCAGCGGCCACTGGCAAACGATGCATGACAAGCTCGTCAAGCCCGGGTATCAGCCTGATGCAGGAAGGAATGAGTTATCTTGCCGCCGCGGAATTGCCGTGCGTGGTTGTAAACGTAATGCGCGGAGGCCCGGGATTGGGCAATATCGCGCCATCACAGGGAGATTATTTTCAGTCGGTCAAAAGCGGAGGTCACGGTGACTATAATTGCATAGTCTTTGGACCTTCGGGAGTTCAGGAATTTGCGGATATTATGCCGCTTGCGTTCGATTTGGCGGATAAATACAGGATACCCAATATAATTTTAGCTGATGGCATACTTGGCCAGATGATGGAACCTGTGGTAATTCCAACAGGCGCAAAAAAAACAAAACTGCCGAAGAAGGACTGGGCACTAACAGGAGCAGATGGCAGAAAACAAAATATAGTGCGTTCGCTTTGGCTGGCTGAAGGCGCAATCGAGCAGCATAATTACGATTTGCAGGCGAAGTATCGCCTGATTGAAAAAAATGAAGTCCGATGCGAGCAGTCGGATATTGAAGATGCTGATATTATAATTGTCGCATACGGAATTTGCGCAAGAATCGCCAAACGCGCTGCGCAGCAGGCAAGAGAAAAGGGAATCAAGGTGGGTTGCCTCAGGCCGATTACGCTTTGGCCATTCCCGTCTCAGCAGATTAGTAAGGCCGCCGATAAATCGCCCATATTCTTAGTTATTGAGATGAGCTGCGGCCAAATGGTCGAGGACGTCAGGCTTGCAGTTAACGGCAAATCGCCTGTAGTATTCTGGGGCAGGCCCGGCGGTGGTGTCCCCACTGTCGAAAAAATCCTTGAAAAAATTGAAGAATTCGTAGCACGGGCTTCCAGCCCGTGCCCGCACGGCCAAGATGGCCGTGC
>CAYSKP010000170.1:0-5914 GCA_964431645.1 uncultured Pirellulales bacterium | reverse complement strand
CTAATGCATCCTTATGTTTCGTGCAGTCTGCAACGCGCTGTTTCGTATCCTTGTCTATTGTGGCTACAAAACGCCAATCCTGCAGATTTTTAGCAGAAGTCGCCTGCCTGGCCGCCTCGAAAATTTTCTCGAGCTTTTCTTTTTCCACCGGCTTTTCAAGATAAGCCCTGCATGAATACCTTTTTTGAATTGCCTCAATAACCGTCATCGGTTCACCTCGTATCTCTTAAATAATTCGCCTTACCCTGATGAAAGAATATAATAAGCAATTAAAAATGTTGACGCAAGGTTTAAAATCTGCATGATTTATTCAGCACCCATTGATTTGAAGGAGCAGCAAGTTTATGAAAAAGACTTCTATATTGGAAAAAAACAAAATCTCCCGCCGAAAATTTTTAGGGACCGCCGCAGGTACAGCAATCAGTATAACTATTTTACCACGTTACGTCCTTGGTAATTCCGGCTTTACCGCGCCATCTGAGAAACTCAATATCGCCATTATAGGCGCAGGTAACCAGGGAATAAATAATATGAGGGGCCTGCTGGAATTTTCAGATGCGCAGATTATCGCCGTTTGCGATGTCGCAGCACATGCCGAATTTATACGTCGTCACAGTTCAATAGGAAGAGAGCCGGCTTTGAGAACCGTAGAAAATGCTTATTCGAGCAAAGAACAGACAAAAAATTATCCCAAATGCTCCGGATTCTCGGATTTTCGGGAAATGTTCGAGAAGCAAAAAAATATAGATGCAGTTTTGATTGCGACGCCGGACCATACTCATGCAATCGCTACAATGTGTGCAATTAAAAATAAAAAGCACGTATATTGTGAAAAACCTCTGACCCACGATATCTATGAGGCAAGAAAGATAACCGAGGCAGCTCGTGATGCGGGCATTGTCACCCAAATGGGAAATCAGGGCCATTCAGGAGACGCAATTCGACTTACTGTCGAATGGATAAGAGATGGAGTTATAGGCGACATTAGAGAAGTTCATTCCTGGAGTAAAAATCAGGGCAGATTCAATAAAAATACAACCAGACCCAAAGACCGGCCGGCACTGCCGCATGGTCTTGATTGGAACCTTTGGCTTGGGCCAAAGGCTTACAGGCCTTATCATCCCGCTTATCATCCTGCCGTATGGCGGGGCTGGTGGGAATTTGGCAATAGCACTATTGGTGATATGGCCTGCCATAATCTGGACCCGGCTTTTTGGGCATTAGACCTTGCGGCACCTGAAAGTGTAGAAGCAACCTCTACAGAATTCTCTGATGAGACTGCGCCTTTGCAAGCCGTTTATTATTACAACTTTGCAGCAAGGGGGAAAATGCCTCCTGTAAAAGTTGTTTGGTACTCTGGCGGCAATATGCCGCCAAGGCCAAAAGAACTCGAAGATAATCGTGAACTTACCGGCGATGGCAACGGCATATTATTCATCGGCGATAAAGGCAAGATTATGTGCGATGGCTGGGGGGGCACGCCGCAATTAATACCATATTCAAAAATGAGGGAATATAAGCAGCCGCCAAAAACTATTCCGCGAGTGCAAGGCGGCCACCTTAGGGACTGGATAGATTCCTGCAAAAAAGGCACAAAGGCATGCTCAGATTTTTCATACAGCGGCCCAATGACTGAGGTCGTCCTTTTGGGAAATGTTGCATTAAGAACCGGCAAAAAAATCTACTGGGATTCCCAAAATATGAAAGCAAAAAATGCCCCCGAGGCCGACCAGTTTATCCACCCCGAGTATCATAACGGTTGGACATTATAAAAATTATCGTTATAATATTGCCTTTTAAGGGCGGTTAGCTCAGCTGGCTAGAGCGCGTGCCTTACACGCACGATGTCATAGGTTCAAATCCTGTACCGCCCACTCTTGTGTCGCGGGCATCTTGCCCGCGTTTTTGTGTCCTGGCCATCTTGCCTGCCACGTCGTAGCTGAAAGCGAATTGTCCTACATGTCCGAAATGTCTGATTATGCCAGTCGAGATTATCATAACTATACATATGACAGGAATAGAGCTGTCGATAGTCGATTTTAATCTGATTTATTTAATGTTTCACTATCTTTTATCAGCCAAGCCATCCTATTGTAAGCAAAATTTTGACCGTCTAAAATCATATATTCATGATTTTTCAAATCAATTAAAACTGTACCAGATATTTCAGTCTTTGGAAAAATACCATGGCTATAATTATAGGCAAGCATTGTTCTATCGTAGCTAATAATAGGTGGAAATATTTTAACATTGGCATTAATGGAGTCATGCATACCTGAACTAAGAAGAGTAGCATCATTCCCATCTTCTGAACATCGCCATAATCGCCTCCTCGTATCACAATAATAAATAGTCCCATCATATCCCCAAACAGCACTAAGGCCTTCAGTTATTGCAACTTGTTTACCTGTTAATGGATCAAGTTTAACAATAAAACTTTGTTGCCCAGGAGATTCCAATATTGATTTAGAGAGTAGTAATCCATAATTAGGATCATAATCAGCAAAATCAAATTTACTATATGGGGCTTTCCCATTCTCCATTGTTTTAAAATTGTAGATTTGATTCGGTCGGTCATAACCAAAAACAATATGATTTTTATCATCAACAGTTATCCCATCCCAAGCTCCTTCGCCGCTTAAAATTCGAGTGCTCGGAAGTTCATTAAAATCCCACTCGGCCAAAAAAGATTTATAAACTTCAAAACTTTTCTCCTCTCTAATTTTACGTATCCCAAACCAAAGATAATTTTCGGATGCTTTTCCAAATCCTTTGTATTCAAAATAGTATTCATTAGAATCAAAATTAAATTCACCTATGGGAATCCTTCTTTTCACTTTTAAATCCAAATCAAATTCAACGAGTTCATCACTTACACTAACAAAAAAGGAACTGCTGTTTGGTAAAACTCCTATTATCCCAACATTGAAGATGCTTTTTTTAGGTACAGAATTTACAACTGGTCCAGAAAATATATCGCCATTTTGTTTATCTAAATAATATAGTTTAGCATTTTCTGAATTACGATTCGAGCAAATACCAATTCCCAAAAAAACAACTGGTCTAGTAAATGACTTTACTCTTTTAAAAGATGGTTCACATAGTTCAAAGTCTGTTTCATTCAAATATAATTTAAAAAATATACTAATGGATAAACCAATTACAGCAATCCCCAATATCCAGTATATCATTTTCATTATATTTCTCCTAAATGCTTGCAATCGACTACATGGACACCCGCACTAGCGGTTATTGGATAACGTGGTTTTTGTGTTCTATGCAAAGTCTTTTTTTCATATTTTGTAGTTAAAGAACAATGTATCCTGCCAAAAGACCACGTATTATGTAGTTCCCATTTACAATTATTGCAATCGTAAGTTTTACTATATTTATTAGCATATTTATCTGTATCTATTCTTCTGAATCTCTTTAGAAATCCATAATAATATGTTTTTGATTTTTTTTCAATTGAGTCATAGACATATATTACTATACTATCGCGCAAACGGGGACAACCCGTTTTTTTTAGGGTTTGACATTACTACTGATTCAATTATGATATCGTCCCTATTTTTCCATTTTCCTTTATTGAGGATGCAATGCCGGCCGAACACATAATACATCGCTGCCCATGGTTACCTCTGGATAAGCCCGATTACGTCGCTTACCACGACAACGAATGGGGTGTTCCCACCCACGATGACCGCATGCTGTTTGAATTCCTTACCCTCGAATCCGCCCAGGCCGGCCTGAGCTGGTACACAGTTCTAAGCAAACGCCCTCACTACCGTATCGCCTTTAGCCATTTTGACCCTCACAAAGTCGCGCGGTTTGACGAGCAAAAAATCAGCCGGCTCCTCGCCGACCCAGGCATTATTCGCAACAAGGCCAAAATCCTTGCCGCCATAAACAATGCCCGCCAGTTCCTGAAAATCCAGGAGCAGTTCGGCAGTTTCAGCTCATATATCTGGCGCTTCGTCAACGGCCGCCCGATTGTGCACGTCATTCGAACCTTAAAGGACTATCCCGCAACTACAAAAGAATCCGATGCCTTAAGCACTGACCTCATCCAGCGCGGCTTCAAATTCGTCGGCTCAACCATTTGCTACGCCCACATGCAAGCCACCGGAATGGTCAACGACCATTCCTTAGACTGTTTCCGCCGACAGCAAATCATCGACTCCTATTGACTGCCCCTGATTGGCGAAAAAAATATGTCAATTTTGAAAATATTTTTTTACCCGTTTCCCTGCAAGAACTTACGTGAACTTACCTGAAAAAATCCGTGTCCCTAACTCCTTATTTTACCCTCCAAAAGTCCCTATATATAGAGACACAGTCTCTTTGTTCATAGCAGTTACAATGAACAATGAACTACGAACCATGAACCATGAACCCAATTATCGCTCTTTGAAAATTCGGGTTTGGAGATTTCCTGGTGTCCTGATCACCTGATGTTCTGATATCCCTGTTGAACGCACACACATTTTTTGGTGGGCAAGTTGGACAAGTTGGACAACTATGACTTTTCCGGAATTATACCTTTTAAAAAGCATACCTAACAAACCGCCTTTTTGTAGGTTAAACGCTTGCCTTCAATTCCTTGTATTGCGTGTTCGGCTCTTGTCCCATCATTAAGTTTTCGGTGATTCCATCTAAACTGAAATTCTTGGCAATACCTATTTAAGTGTCGTTTAGAAACGTGATGAAATATTCCGTGAACGCCTCTTTTTAATAAAGCAAAATATGATTCTGCTGTATTAGTTGTAATGTCGCCTTTTACATAGATTTTATCTTTGTGCTTTATGACTTTATGGCCGCCTTTGAAGTTTTTGCCGATACCCTTATAGGCTTGCCATTCATCGGTCATTATCGTGGAGTTTTCATTAACGTTTTCGATAATTGCAGATTTTAAGTTGAAAGAGTCTACTCGCTCTATTGGTTTTGATACTGCATTTCCATTTCTTTCCACAAGAACCATCACAGGGATTTTGGTTGAACCGTGTCCGCAAAATTGTTTAGGGTCGTAATATTTATTTATTACGCTCTGTCTTGGTCTGCCACCAACGAAAGTTTCATCGACTTCTACAGTTCCCTTAAGACCATCGGCTAAAGGCCCTTCACTCATAGCAAGTCTGATTCTATGGCATAAATGCCAAGCCGCTTTATATGTATGAATACCCAAGTTTCTCTGTAACTGCAAAGCCGATACGCCCTTTTTACTTGAACACATTGCATAAAAAGCCTGAACCCATTGCCTTAAAGTGATATGGGAACGGTGCATAATCGTTCCTACCATAACTGTAAATTGCCCCCTGCAATCATTACACTGTATAACGCCATCTCTAACCTTCTCCGATTTGGGGTTTAAGCGGGTTATTTTGATACTGCCGCAATGAGGACAAACAGGGCCTTTAGGCCAACGTATAGCCTCTAATATGCCTCTTGCCTCATCTTCTGTTAAACGACCTACGTCTATTGCGGCCATATCTGCTAATCGGGTAAATTTTGGGGGGATATATTTCATAATCAATTTTCCTTCATTAAATATTTTTGAATATCATGAATAATTAATAGATTTTTTTTTATTATTTGGGGCTGAATAGGAATTTCAATAACAATCGAACCATTAAAGGTGCATTTAATTACGCCTCCAAGAATTTCATTTAATTCAGGAAAAACATCGACATAAATTTGCATAGATTCTACCATTTTGAGGCCATCTAAGGGCCTGCCAAAAGATTTATCTAATTCATTCAATTTAAAGTTTGCTGTATATATAGCTTTATCTATCCCATTTGGCTCTAATAGAGATTCATTTGATATCATTTTGAAAATGATTTCGTTTTCCTTTAAAAATATAATTTCACTTTTATTCTCTTTCGTCTTAACAATCAAACCCATATGATTATGT
>CAYSKP010000169.1:0-31137 GCA_964431645.1 uncultured Pirellulales bacterium | reverse complement strand
TGAGCTTATTTTGGAATATTTCAGGCCATACCGCCAGAAACGTGCCGAACTTGAAAGTAATCCCGATTATTTAAAGCAGATTTTGGCAAAAGGCGCTCAGCGGGCGAGGGCGGTCGCTTTAAAAACGCTTATGGACGCAAGAAAAGCAGTAGGATTGGATGTCTATTATGGCAGATAAATTTATAACTATCGCCGAATATATGAACTCCATCCAGGCACAGATGGATAAACAAGTCCTCGAAGATTTCGAGATTCCCGCGATTATCGTCGGCGAAAACGCCGGAGAGTTACGAATCGGGGTCCTCGAACCAATCAGGCTTCAGGTCAAAGAGGAAGATGCCGAAGAGGCAAAACAAATATTAGAAGACCAGCAACAGCCCATTGAGCCGGGCGATTCCCCGGAATTCGATGAACTCGGCTATGAAGAACCTGATGAGGAGCAATAATTGGCTGATTATCGTGTAAATCTTGAAATATTCGCCGGGCCTTTGGACCTGCTTTTGTATCTTGTCCGTAAAGAAGAAGTCGATATCTACGACATACCGATTTCAAAAATAACAGACCAGTATATCCGTTATATTGACATCCTAAAGCAGCTCGATATCGATTTGGCAGGCGATTTCCTTGTAATGGCGGCCACACTGATGCAGATAAAATCGGCCATGCTTTTGCCGAAAACTCCCGCAGACCAGCTCAATCCTGAAGATCTTTCAGACCCGCGCGCCGAGCTTATAAGGCAGCTTTTGGAATACAAGAGATTCAAGGATGCCGCCAATATGCTGGCCGCTTCTGCCGAAGAGCATTTCGACAGATTTACACGGCCGGATAGCGTAATTCAGCAATTTAAAACCGGCGAAGAGCCTATCATTGACCTTGACCAGGTCAGCGTATGGAATCTGCTCGAGGCCTTCGATGCAATTATGGAGGCAACCGGCGCCAAATACGATACCCGCCTCATCGTTGATGATACACCCATTGATTTATATCAAATAGAGATTCTGCACCGCCTGCAAAAAGAAGGGCAGTTATGCTTCGAACGCATCTTTGAGCCTAGAAACAGCCGGTTGGTTTTAGTCGGATTGTTCCTTGCCACGCTCGAACTTATCAGGTCGCAATTAATTTGGGCCGAGCAAAATCTTGAAACAGGCAAAATATCTCTGCGTGCCCTGACCGATGCGTCCCCGGAAGAGGCCGTCCGCAAGGCGATAATGCAGGTTGAAGCCGCCGAATCTGCAAATCAAACTAATGAAATTACGCAGGAACAACTCTCAATTGAAAACGAGCCAATACCCGAACCCATAGAGCAGGAAGATTTAGATATCGATGGATTACCTGAACTTGAAGAGGAAATGGATTTGCCGATACCCATTGTAGAAATACCTGCGTCTCAAGATTTACCTCTCGAGCAGCCTGTGACATCTCAATCTTCAGATTTATCTATTCCAATTGCCGAGCTTCCTGCAAAAACAAATGAATCGGTCAATGAGTCGCAACTGCCGCAAACACCGCCTGCAGAACAGAACAAATAAAAAAAACGTAATATATCCGTTTGACAGCCTTTGGCCGAACATATAAAATCCCATTATATCAATGGCCGATTTCTTTGAAAGGAATCAAAATGGCTGACAATGTTATTGAGCTGACCGATGCAAATTTCGATGAAGTGATTCATACCGCGGGTATTCCCGTCCTGGTCGATTTCTGGGCTCCGTGGTGCGGGCCTTGCAGAATGATGGGACCAATTATCGAAGAATTCGCCGGCGAATATTCCGGCAAAGCAAAGGTCTGCAAGCTCAATACAGATGAGGCCAGGGATAGCGCCATGGAATTTGGAATTAGCGCGATTCCTACAATTATTCTTTTCAAAGACGGGCAAGTCCAGAAAAAATGGGTAGGACTTACAAGCAAAAAAGACCTCGCCGCCGCTATCGACGAGCTTCTTTAAACTATCTTATAATTTCGCCTTCGAGCGGCTGATTCCACCAGTCCGGGTCACGAAAATAATTTGTAACCATCAGCGCCGCGTTTACGCCGTCACCTGCCGCAGTCGCTAATTGCATCGCCGCACCCACCCGGCAGTCCCCTGCGACAAATACCCCCGGCACACTTGTCCGCAGATATGCACAGTCGCATTTAATAAAACCTTCCTTTGTCAGCTCGACAAATCCCTTCAAAAATCCTGTCCCGGGGACCATCCCTATAAAAATGAAAACCCCGTCACACGGATAGCTTTCTTCTTTGCCGGTCTTCACATCCTTGAGTCGGACTGATTCTGCCCTGTCCTTGCCTTCTATAGCTTCCGCTACAGTGCTGCATTTAACAATCAGATTCGTGTCCGGCTCCTTCATTTTAGCGCATAATTCTTCCTGCAGAACCTTGGTTGCGCGGAATTCCTCCCGGCGGTGAATCATCGTAACTTTAGCGGCGAATTTACAGAGGTGAAGTGTCTCCTCAACTGCGCTGTTGCCGCCGCCGATCGACACAACGGATTTCCCCTTGTAAAACGGCGCATCGCATGTCCCGCAATAGCTCACTCCTGTCCCCGAGTTACGGAACCTTTCTTCCCCCGGTATGCCGAGCTTGCGGTAAGAGCTACCGGGAGTAAGTATTACAGAACGGGCTAAGTACTTTTTGTCATCGCATGAAATTTCAATATCGCCATTTTCCAGTTTTTTAAGTGCGGTTACCTCAGACCCGAATTTAAACTCTGCTCCGAAGGCCATCGTTTGTTTTTGCATACTTTCTACCAGCTCAATGCCGCTTATCCGCTCGATTCCAGGATAATTTTCTATCCTGTCCGTATTATTGATTTGCCCGCCTGGAATAAATTTCTCCAGTATCAATGTTTTAAACCTGTCTCTTGCGGTATATAATCCTGCCGCAAGTCCCGCCGGGCCCGCCCCGATTATTATGCAGTCATATCTGTCTGTCATATAAGTCATCCTTAAACATTAAATCGGATTTAAGATAACATACTAATCCTCGAACTTCCAGTATTGACATTTTGTTATTGATAACTGATGATTCTTAAAAAACACCTGAATCGGCAAAATGAAAATGGAGATATCTGTGAAAAAATTTAACTGCGTTATCTTATCGTTGTTCCTCCTTGCGATTACCGCTTCAGCCAAACCGCTTAAAAATCCCCAAATTTCTGATATTAATCCTGATGCAAACAGCATAAGCGAATACTATGGCTTCGGCGAGATGGAAATAATAAAGCTGGATTGGGCCATTGGGTCGCTGCAGATTGCCGATTTCGACGGTGACGGCCGAAATGACATGGCTGTCGCGAATAATCGAAAGGCCGCTATTGAAATTCTCATCCAGAAAAATTCCATTTCGGCTCAAGATGAGGATATTGCCGTTGACGGAAATGATTTAGATATAAATGCCCTGCTTGGTCCAACCCGGTTTCTCAGGCAAACCGTTTCCGTTTCTCAAAGAATCTACAGCATGATTTCCGCAGACCTTAACGCAGACGGCTTAATTGATTTGGCCTATTACGGCGAACCGCGCGGTCTTTATATCTTGCTGCAAAAACCTCAGCCCCAAAATTCAAAATCAAAAACCCTTCTTTGGCAGCCTCGCAAAAAAATTAATATCGAAGATGCCCTACCAAATGAAAACGCTCTTTTATGCGAAGATATAGATAATGATGGCAAAAAAGACATCATTGTTATATCCAGGGACGCCGTATATGTTGTCCTGCAGAAAAAAGACGGCTCTCTTTCGGAACCTGTAAAATATCCAAGCGCCGCAAGGATTATCGGCGTCGAAGCCGGCCGGCTTACTGACAGCGGCGTAAATGACCTGCTGATTGTCACTGATGATGCCGAAAGACCCCTCCATGTCCGCCTGGGGCAAAAAAATAACCAGTTAGGGCCCGAAATCCGTCTTCCATCTGATCCGCCGCTTATCCTTGAGCTTGCCAATTTTTCCGGCAAAAATGGAAAAGAAATAGTTGCCATTGATGCATTGAGCAGGCGGTTGGTATGCTATAAATTGACTGCGGAAAATTCACAGACCGATGATTGGCCCGTCCTGTTCTATCCGCTTGCCGCAGGACAGTCCGCTGAAAAAAGAGATCTCATTATCGGAGATTTTGATGGAGACAAACTCCCGGATATTGTCATCAGTGACCCCGGTGCATCGGAAATTATCTGGTATAAGCAGATATCCGGTGTCGGATTAGCTGAACCGGCGAGATTTCCTTGTTTGTCCGATATCGATGGTTTATCCGCCGCAGACATTGATAATGACGGCAGAACCGAGCTTGCCGTCCTTAGCATCAAGGAAAAAACTATTGGTATAAGTAAATTCGTCTCAGAACGAATATCATTCCCGAAATCAATAGATTTATCAGGTGAACCGCTTGCGATGGAATTAGCTGATATTGATAATGATAAGTCAATTGATTGCGTTTATGTATCGCGTTCACCGTCGGACACAAGGTCTATTAAAGTAATTTATAATGCCGATAAACCTGATTCAAATGACACAAGCGAAATAGAGCTTGCAAAATTATCCTCAAATCCCCAGGCGATTAAAGTCGTCGATGTGGATAACGACGGCTTCAAAGATGTGCTTATCTTTGTAAAATTCGAGCTGCCGATATTAGTTCGTCAGGCTGATAAAAGAAAATTCGAGATTTCCGATTCCCCTAAAGCGCAAACCAGCCTGGTTAAAGAAGCCACATTGCGTTCAATCAGTGTCTTCGATACTGAAAACAAAGAGCAAGGGCTTCTGATTGCTCAAAACAATTTTGCCCGCAATATGTCTTTTAAAAACGGCCAATGGACCGTTGTTGACCAGTATAATGCCAAAAGCGCTGAAAATCATATCTCCGCGGCTGCTGCCGCAAAGATGAAAATCGACGGGTCAAAAGATACAAAGGCAATAATGTTATTGGATGGCCAAAAAGGAAAATTGCAGATTTTAACTCCCGGCCCGGATAAGAACTTCCGGTTCGAAAAAGAGCTGGATATAGGGACATGGAATCAGGCCTCAGGCATAAAAATGCTGACAGCGCCGCTTACGGGAAGCGGACCCGATGACGTTCTTCTATTTGATGGTGAAAAATTCGCGGTAATTATTCCTCCATCTGCCAAAACAAATCGCTATCGCCTCGAACAAAAATTCAGCTATGAAACAAAGATAAAGGACGGCGCTTACGGCAATTTCACCACAGGAGATATCAATCATGATAAAATAAGTGATATCGAATTGGTTGAATATAAACATAATCATATTGAGATTTTAAGTTTGGATTCCGCCGGCAAACCCGTCCCCGCAATGCGGTTTAAAATATTTGAAGATAAAACTTTTCGTGAGAGCAGGCCCCAGGCCCCCGCCGTCGAGCCGCGTCAAATCAAAGCAGCAGATGTTACTGGTGACGGCAAAAACGATTTAATAACCTTAATTCACGACAGGATTATCATTTACCCTCAGGATTAATTTAGCAATATTGAAAATTACCCAAATTACCATTCAATTGCTGTAAGACATAACCCCTTTATCATAAAGGACTTACAAAGCCCACTTTTCCGCAGTATTTTTTTGCATCCTATAATGTAAATACTATTGACATTGTTGCTGCAAATGTGGTATCCTCAATATTGTCAAAGGTTGTCACGCAATGTGTAGATTATGGCTCCCTCGCGTGAGGAGGGTAAAGCCAGATTGAAAAGTGAATAACGTAGTGTGCAAGTTATCGCTTTATTTTACGTTAGGCAAGCGCAAGGTTATAAAAAGGTGAAAGTCAAACTGTAGTGCTTGTTGTTGTTTTCGAAAAGCTCTTTTGAGAGAGGGTGATAGTCGAAGACAACTAAACTCCTGGCTTGTTGCCAGGTATTAACGAACGAAGAGAGTGATAACAACCGAAGAAGGAGGAGTAAGAATATATCTAGATTAACAGTACTTTGTCTTGTTTTAGCGATGGCCTCAGTAAGTTTGGCTGTCGTTGACACCCCAGCGCCAGCTTTAATTGGTAACTGGGAAGGCACATCAATGGATGGCTGGTTAGTAAATACGGATGCAGGGTCTACAGCAGTAGCCATGCCCGGTATGACCAACGGCGTAACAAAGGATGCCGGAAGTTTAGGCGTTTTATTCGCTGACGGCTGGCATCAGGTCTTACATCGTGAATTTGGTGCCTGGTGGATGGAAACACCATTCACAAATGACACAAAGTTCACAATTGATGTCACATTGATAGCCTCAGAGTGGGCAATGACCGGAACGGATCCCGAATGGGGAGTTAAGCCGCTGGAAAAACTTATGATGTCTGGTCCCGGCACCGGCTGGTGGAAAGAAATATCCCCAGTTGCATATCCTGATTTTGGTAATGGCGTTGGTAACGAAGGTATCTGGAAGCCGGAAAACGGCGATGTGACAGTTACATACACCTTCATGATTCCTGGTATAGGCGCTCAAGTGTTTGACCAACTTATCCTTACCATGAACAGTGGTGTTACCACATCACACGGGCTTGTTTACCTTGACAATGCGTTTCTAGCACCAGAACCGGCAACAATGGGTCTGCTTGGTTTAGGCGCACTTGCTTTGATTCGCAGGAAAAAATAATTAATTCTGCCGACAAAGCATAAGGTTACAAAGTCGTATTAAACCGGGGCCTGCTGCAAAGCAGGCCCCGGTTATTTTTATGCGCAAAAATGTCATTGCGAGGAGCGCAGCGACGAAGCAATCTCCGTTTTTCTCTTAAAATTAAGATTGCTTCGCTTGCGCTCGCAATGACAAACGATGTTTTTAGAGGTTGCCTTAAGGTATGAAAATCAATAATAATACTTGAATGTCAGGTCAACGTCCCAGGCGTCCGGCACGCCCTTATTTTTTCTCAAGTTTATCCTGGTGCACTGAAGCCCGGACCATCGCACCTGGATTGTCGAAAGAAATCTTGCGGCCTTGGTTATTTCAACTGCCTTAAGCGCGACATTACCCGCCTGGTTTTTCTGCCCTTCCGATTTGATAATTATGCCTGAAGACAATCTGTAGTTATTGGCAGGTATCGAGCAGAATTCCGCGGCCTGCTGCACCGCTGTTGCATAATCGAAGCCTTTTACAGTGTTTTTTTCTTTTGAAAAATTAAGCCGTTCCGGGTCAATTTCCAGCAGCTCCTGGATTAAGTCTTGTGACTTTACATACTGCTCACTGTCATTTTTGAAATTGGCCTTTGCGCTTGGCAGATAAACACCCCAGATGATTGCCGGCCAAAGCGCGGTCAACGCCGCGATTACTATGTAATAAAACATCGGGTTTTTGTATATTTCTCTTATATCTTTCATGCGCCGCCTCCAGCTTGCTGCCTGGGTTCAACTGTCACTCCGAATTCGCACCGGCTGCCTGTATTATTAAGCCGCTGCTGCAGAACATTTAATCCGCTGTTTTTCAGGGCCTCGAATACCCTCAATGCATATTCCGGGCTTGGTGTGTCTCCATTGATTGTTATAGTCTTATCTGTTATTGAAACGGTATCAATATTGAGCCCGGTTGCCGAGGCACAGTTATTAAATGCCTGAAGCACTAACGTCATTTTTGCTGCTATCGCTTCGTCGCCCGTCAGAGAAAATCCCTTCTGGGCCTCCTTTACACGCCTAAGCGCCCTGCTGATTTTTCCCACAGCATCTTTGGTTTTAGCGGGCATTTTCTCGCCCATCATCGCGGCCGAGAATTCCTTCGAAAATTTATCCCGAAGCTGCGCCTTATACCCGTTGATTTTCATTCCCTGCATAAACCCGTAAAGCCCTGCCGCAAACATGAGAATCGCCGCGGCGACCGCGAAAAATTTCAGCGTCCTTTCGAGCCGCATCCTTTTGCCCTGATAAGGCATAAAATCGCTGCGGAAATTTGAGCTGCCGGGCAAATCAAAATGCGCGATGGCCGCCCCGTATGCTATCGCGAATTCCACCGCGTCCGGACAATCCGCTAAATTCTCCGCGGATATTTTTGCGGAGGCGCATACATCAATTTCTTCGGTTTGAAACGTAAATTTTTTGGCAATATCACTAAAATTAAGGCCGCCGGCAGCATCGAAAATCTCCAGCCGGTTAACAGTCCCTGAAATCTGCAGTAAGGCCGTCGTCATAGAAACCTGCCTGGCCAGCAGCTCATTTTTATTCTGCGACTGATTCAATAAAAATGTCCTCATCGATGCCGCGGGCATTGGGGTAATCCCCTGCCATGGTGAAGCTATAGGGGCAATAAAATAACCGTTCCGCCTGGAAAGTAACGCAAACAGCGGCCGCGCATCAGGAGGTACCGTTATATTATGGCAGACAAACCTGGCCAGGCAATTAACATCCGGCTCAACGCTTACAGGGTCTATCCCGCTTTTTTGAAGGCTGCCCAGCAAATCCGTCAAAAGGTGTTTTTGTGCCGTGAACGTCGTTATATTTGAGCCGCTTTTATCAGCGGAATCTATCCTGAATGCTATTGCCACATCTGTGGCATCTGTCCCAAGCGCCTCTTCGGTATCGAAATGAATTGTCTGCGCAATCTTTTTTGTCTCGGAAAACTCGCTGTGGATATTATGCTGCATAAACATTGCGCAATCCATCGCCACTGCCGCGTCCGCGAATTTAATCTGTCTTTCCGCGCATACCGCTGAAATTCGCTGAGCCAGAACCTCATGAACCGCCTGCTGTTCGGTTGCCTCCGCCGAAACACTAAAACACCCGATAAGAGTTCTTTGGCGTCCCTCTACTGCCAGGCAAACGACTGTCGCATGGTCTTTAGCAAGATATATTCCCAAATAATTGCCGGATTGCACTTCAGCATTCTCCTAATCTATAGTTCGTTATTTTTCTATTAACCATTTATTTATTCTTTACCTTTCAATCACCCGCTCACAATCGCGATCTGCTCGATTTTACCGCCGTCTTTGAAAACAACGACTATAGCCGATGCCTTTGCCGCGCCGCTTGTGGCCGTAACGTGTATCGAAAATATATCGCTTGTTGTACTTATATACGGTTTGCACTTCTCAATTGAATCGGCAAATCTGAATAATTCTTTTCTCAGTTCCTCGAGGTCCTTGAAAGGCTTTTCACGTCTTCTTTTGATGATTTCCTCCGCGATTGGCGGGCCGTCTCCCCCGAAGGCAAATGCCGCCTCCAGAACATGCCTCGGGGCCGAATTTATGTTGACCTTGATTGTCCCCCATAATCCCATATATTTAAGCGCCGATTCTTTTCTCTTTTCGCTCTCAAATATCGCCTGTGAAAGCATCTGTGTGTCAATTAAAGAGCTGTGAAATAATTTCGAGAAATCTTTTGTCTGCTTGATTATCTGGTCTGTCGGTGTAACATTTTGAGACTTGTAAACTACCCTTTGTGCCCGCGCTCCGCGCCTTGCGGGATTGGGTGTTTGCGTCGTAACAGGCGTCCTTTGCACGACCTGCTGAAATTCCACCTTGAAAGGTTTTATTGCGGCCACTTGTTTGAGCTGTTCTGCAACGGCCGCCTTGCGGTCGGCATCGTATCCCATCCATTCCAGAAACGTATCGAAGCTTGCCTGGCTTTCCCGCTGCACCTTATCATTATCAATTATCGCCCAGCCCGCGGGATATTTTGCGTTCTCATCTTCTGTTTCAATCTTCACAGTCGTGGTGCCAATCTCAAATTCAACCGGCTCTGTAACAAAAGGCCACGCCGGGCCATACGGCCCGCGCACCGTCACCCTGTCGGAAACATCCTTGTTTGTATTCGAATCGGCAGCATATTTATTATTTGTGCTGTAGGTATTTGTGTCATTATCTTCAAGAGCAAACAAATCTTCCGTGTCCTGTTCTTCATCAGCCTCTTCCATATCCGTTTGTTCACCCGGTTCGTTTAAATCAACATCGCTGAAAAGCTCAGGCTGCTCTTTGATTAGCTTATTAATCCATTCACGGTATTTCTGCTCGTCCATCGAGAAAAGGTCTGAAAAATCCGGCTCGTTTGGCCGCTCCACGCATTTAACATCATTCAAATCCGCCAGCACCGCTAAAGCATATTTAAGGGCTGAATCCCTGGCATAACACGCATTTGTGTAATCAATTATGTAATTATCCCTGTGACGCTGGGCAGCGATTTTGCTTGCCATCGTGTACCCTAAAAGCGCAAAGACGGTCAGCACAATCATTGTCACCAGCAGCACTACGCCCCTGTTTGGGTTAGCGCCCGTTTTTTCACGATGTTTCAGGCAGTTATTCATAATCCGTCCTGAAAGCCCTCATTTAACTTTAGTGAGTCGCCGCCTATCGCATTTATATCTGTCGGGTTATTCATATCATTGGCATCACCCATAAGGTTCGCGTCCATGGCAGGCACGTTAAATCCTATCTTTCTTGTCCTGTCTATAGCGATTGTGCGAATCAGTTTGTCTTCTTCGGGGACATCGAATATGCCTGTAACCGTTTTATACGGCTGTCCGAATGATAACGTTATTTTTATTGCGGGCGGCAGATTCTCGCCTGACCAGCGGTCAACAAAAGTTTCAGCCCCGGATGGTATTTCTATTTTAAACATCGTTATGCCTGAGCAAATCGGCACAAATAATTCACGCTGCCATTGTTCTTTTTGATTATCGAGCAGTGTGTCCTCCAGAGCCAGGCCAGAATGGCTGCGGTATAAAGTTAAAAGTCCGGTGTCCGGGTCAATACTGCTTTGCCAGACGATTCTTTCCAGAGTTTGCGGCTGGTCTTTTGAATCGTTAATGTTTCTGAATATCTCCAGCCTCCCGGCGGAATAACCATCCATAAATTTATTTTGTATATCTATCTGTGTCCCCTGTCCTGCACCCGCGATATTGTCAAGGTCCTCAGCGATTCTCTGATAAAGCTCACGCGGCAGACGCGAACTTTCCAGCTTGCTGATTATCGCCGCGGAACCGCTTTGTCCCCTGTTATAAAGCGCTAGAACAACTATGAGAATCATCGTGCCGACCGTCAATGCCGCAAGCATCTCCACAAGCGTAAAACCCGGCTTTTGTAAATTGAGGCAACCTCTAATAATGTCATTGCGAGCAGCGCTGCGACGCATCTGGGTTATAAGGAAAAGATCCTTCGCGTTGCTCAGGATGCCTTCGCCAGATTCTTCGCTGCGCTCAGAATGACAAAGTGCTTTTTTAGAGGTTACTTTGAATTTTTTATTCGCTATTCCCATAGAAGGTTAATTTGATTCCTGTTCTCTCATCATTTGATCTATTATCTTTTGAATTTCCGGATCAATTTCTTCAGAGCCGCTATCATCAAGCCCTTCATCTGTCGGCTCCATTTGCTGCTGCCCGCCCGAAGTTGTGTTTTGCCCCGCCTTCTGCGGCCTTGTGGCTGACAATTCAGGATATTTAGTCAATAAACTTTCTCTGTCCTGCTGAGTAGGATTACCATTTGTTTGCAGATAAAGGTCAAGCCACGGCTTTAAATATTCTCCATCGGCTGTCATGGGCATTCCATTTTTCGCCCACTGCTCGATAACCCGGCTTGCGACTCCGGCGTATTCCGCCGCAAGGTCTTCGGTTGCGAGAATATGCTTTGAAAGCATTTGTTTCTGCTTTTCCGCCCTTTCTGATAATTGCTTCATTTGTTCATCGCTTAAGGTTGTAAGCCAGTTTGTAAGCTCGACAGTCTGTGGTGTCCCTTGCGAATCGGTGTATTCCGACGAACAAACCCCTCGAACCCACAAATGTGATGTCGTCGGCTCGTAAAAACTTTCAACCGTAGTCTGCCATCGTATATCAGGATATTCCTCGCTGATTCCATATTCAGTCATTTCCTCGACAGTAGATGACCCAAGGAGTTTCTCCATATTCTCACGGGCAATTTCGAATGCCCGCATCCGCTGGGTTGTATCCACCGCTGCCGCCGTGCATCGTTCCAGCACAAGCCAGACACCTGCCCCGATAAAAGTAAGCAGCGCCACCGCCGCCATGCACTCTACCAGGGTAAATGCGCGCCTTTTATCTCCCGCAGAATTAAATAAAAATAATCTCTGCGTTCTTGGCCTGCCCTGCGTAGTCCTTTTATGGACGAAGTAGGGCGTTCTCCGCGGTGAAATATCAGAAAGGAAGCTCATCTTTGCTCCTTGGCCATACTATTTGTGCTTCCCCCGGCTCTAATTTCACACTATTGCTCAACCGGTCAATAATAATCGACCAGGGTTGCCCTTCCGAATCGAGCAGAACGATTATCCCGCCAAACTGCCATCCCAATCGGCTTGCGCGGAATTTGGCCCTGTCCTCGTTTGTAAATTGCCCGTCATCGAACAAAACGTATGAAATCCAGCAATTTTCCCCAAAGTCCCCCTGGGCAATAATTTCTTCCTCAAGAACATCCGCGAGATTGTTCGAGGAAATCTCACGCAGTAAATAAGTCTGCTCCGGGATATCTAAAATAATTTCATACCTCTTGCCGGTCTGCACTGCACTTGCGGATGCGGCCTCAAGTGATGAAATAAGTCCCTGGCTTTGGGCCTTAAATGAATTTTTAATAATCACTCCCTTGAGGGTCGCCGCCGCCAGCACCACAAGCAGCGATACGATAACGATTACAGACATCGACTCCGCAAGCGTAAATCCCCGAATTCGGAGGACAGAGGACCGATGACAGAGGACCGATGACGAAGAACAGATACGTTCAGCATATAAAATTTGTCTTATTTTGTTTATCATTGATAAATTCTGCAAAAAGAATCCGGCTTGCTCATCATTTTTCCGAGCATTTTCCCGATTCTTTTGCATTTTTCTGATAAATTATGATGTTCTGAATTTAAGATATATTTACAGTTCATAGACGTGTCCAGCCAATGCTGTGTTTCTGCCTGTTCAGCATCGGCATCGGTAAGTTTGCTTAAAAAATTAGCTTCATAACGTCTTTTATGCCATGATTCTGCAATATTGCTTCCAATTGACCGTGATGCTCGCCTAATCTGGTCTGTAAGCGAATAAATTTCTTCTTTTGGAAACTTTTTTGTACTTTCAAAAATTTCCTGTTGGAGTTCAAATGTTAATTTGTAAACATTCAAATCCCTAAAACTTTCTATTCTTGAGCCCATTTATTCCGCGCTCCTTCCTCTGTCTTCAGCTTTCTGCCTTCTGAATTCGGTCTTCTGTCTTCCGTCCTCAGTCCTCTGGCTAATTGGCGTCTGTGCTGTAAAGGTCGGCATTATCATTTTCGCCGCCTTCTTCACCATCAGCTCCGTAGCTGATAACTACGAAAGGCTTTCCGCTCTCGGGAGAAAGCTGGTATACAAAATCATTATGCCATGAATCCTGGGGTATTGATGTTGTTTCAAGATAGCCGCCCTGTGCCCACCCTTTAACATCTGTAGGCTGCTCAATAAGCTCCTGCAATCCAGATTCCTCAGCCGGGTATCTTCCCGTGTCGAACTTAAACTGAACAACGGCATGGTGGAGCGTCTTTAGCATCGCCTTTGTGGCCGTAACTCGCGCCTTCTCAGTATACCCGATAACGTTTACCGCAACGATACTCGCCAGAATACCGATTATCACAATTACCGCCATAACTTCGATAATTGTGAACGCGGCGCAACGCCTTTTGCCGCGAAAAATTTGTTTAGGTTCTTTTGTTTTCATAAATTTCTCCAGTCTTCTCACATAGCCATTTTTGATATTTTTAAAATCGGCAGCAATATCGCAAGCGCGATGATGCCGACAATTACCGCAATGAAAACAATTACCACAGGTTCTATCGCGGCGCTTAGCCGTTCTATGACAATGTCGGTGGACTCTTCCAGTGAATCGCTGATGTTTTTAAGCATATTTTCCAACTCGCCGCTTTTCTCGCCTACCGTCACCATGTGGGCTATTGACGGATCTATCACACCGCTGTCCCGCAATGGCGTAGCGATATCAGCGCCCGACAGTATCCTTTCTCTGGCCGTGTCTATCGCCCGCTTCATCAGCGTATTTCCTGTTACCTCGCCTACTACCCTGAACGATTCCGCCATACTTAAACCCGAACCCAGCAAAGTCGATAATGTTGAAGCAAACCGCGATACTACCCTCTGTTTTATAAGCGGCCCGAACATAGGTAATGAAAGCAGAAATTTATCACGCATATAAGCGCCCCTGGCTGTCTTAAAAAATCTTCTTAATCCCCAAATCATCCCTATTATCCCCGCGATAACCACAATCACCCACCAGCTTGTCAAAATATAGCTGAAGTTCATTAATTGTTTTGTTACCCACGGCAGCTCCTGTTTGGCGGCAAGAAGCTGGGCCCCTATTTTAGGTATTACAAATGTCGTAAGAATAATAATTACAGCCAGCGCAAAAGTCATAAGAATCCCGGGGTAAACCATGGCGGTAATAATTTTAGATTCAACTTTCTGGCGCTTGCCCATAAAGTTGCCGATAGTCCCGAAAATCGCTCCAAGCGACCCGGTAACTTCCCCGACCCTCACCATGCTTATATATATAATATCAAAATAATCTTCATAATCCTTCATCGCGTCAGTCAGGGACTCACCTGTCACTACCCTGTCTCGTATATCCGTAAGTGCGGCCTTGAATCTTGGATCCGGTGACTGCACACTGAGCACGGTTAGCGCCTCTGTCAGTTTTATCCCTGAATTGAGCAACGTCGCCATTTGCCTTGTAAAATCAATCAGGTTCTTTTTATTTGTCCTGGAAAAAATTGAAAAAACAGCAGTCTTTCCTTCTTCGGCTGTGCCAATCTCGGAAATTGCTGTTGGGTGTATGTTTCGCACCCGAAGCTGCTTGCGGGCGGCATACGGGCTTTCTGCAGTAACCGTCCCTTTTGTCTTTTTCCCATCGGATGCTATTGCTGTATAAGTATATCTCGGCATAAAAACAGGTCCTTAAATCACATCGGCTTGTGTGACTCTGAGCACCTCGGGAATAGTAGTTATCCCTGCCAACACCTTCCGGGCGCCATCCATTCTCAACGTCTGCAATCCTGTATCAAGCGCCAGCTTCTTTATCGTGCCGGCGCTTGCTCTTTGATAAATAAGGCTCTGAATGTCCTCTGCAATCAGCATCAGCTCATAAATCCCGGTCCTGCCTCTGTAGCCTGTCTGGAAACACTTGTCGCATCCGCCTCCGATATAAAACTTGGCGTCCTTTGAAGGTAAATCGCCAAGTCCCAGCTCTCTTAATTCGTGAGGCGTCGGCTGGTATATCTTTTTGCAATCAGGGCATATTCTTCTAAGTAAACGCTGTGCCATTATCGCTATCAATGAAGAACTGACCAGATAGGGCTCCACCCCAAGGTCGAGCAATCGGCTTATCGCGCCTGCTGAATCATTCGTATGGAGTGTGCTGAATACAAGGTGACCTGTTAAAGATGATTGTATCGCCATTCTCGCCGTCTCGGCATCACGAACTTCTCCCACCATTACCACATCAGGGTCTTGTCTTAAAATGTGCCTCAATGCATTAACAAATGTCACGCCCTTTTTGCTGGCCACCTGCATCTGGCTTATGCCTTCGAGCTGATATTCGATCGGGTCTTCTACCGTCATTACATTTTTTTCCGCGGAGTTGATGCGGTTAAGACATGCGTAAAGAGTCGTGCTTTTGCCGCTTCCGGTCGGGCCTGTCACAAAAATTATCCCGTGGTTGCGGCTAAGCAGTGTATCAAACCTCTTGAGGTCGTCTTCCCATAGTCCAAGCTGATTGAGCGTCAGGATGCCGGAACTCTTGTCCAAAATTCTCAGAACGCATCGCTCTCCGAAGCTTGTCGGAACAGTGCTGACACGTAAATCAATTTCCCGCTGTCCCAGCCGCACGCTGCAGCGCCCATCCTGCGGCATCCTCCGCTCGGCTATATCCATCCCGGCCATAACCTTTATACGTGACACAATCAATGGCAAGACATTACGGTTCAAGCTTAAAGTGTCATAAAGAATGCCGTCGACTCTGTAACGAATTTGAATCTTATTTTCATAAGGATGAACGTGAATATCGCTTGCCCGCAATTGCAGCGCACGAAATAGAACGTCATTGACTAATCGAATAACCGGCGGACGGTTAACAACATCGAGCAAATCATCCGAACCTGCCGCTTCATCGGCAATCTGGTCGATGTTTTGCGAATCAAGCTCTTCGACAACCTCTTCTATAACCGTAGTTCTCTGTTCATAAGCAACATCAATAACAGAGGTGATGGCGGCACGTGTGGCAACTGCAGGCCGCACAGACATACCTGTCATTTTAGAGACATTATCCAGCGCAGAAATATCCAGCGGCTTCGATAAAATCACCGTCAGCTCACCATCTGAATTCTCAGGCTTTATCCCGATAACCGAATGGTGCTGGGCATACGTCGCCGGCACCGATTGAACAAATTCCAGCGGCACCTGCTTGGCGGGTATTTCTGAATAAAATTCGTTGCCCATCGCCGCCGCAAAAAGCCTCAATACCTGCTCTTCCGTAAAATTAGGACAGATAAGCAGCACATCGTCTATCCGCCGTGCCGCTGTGTTTTCTTCTAAATACTTTGCAAGAACCGCCGCATCGACTATGCCCGTCTGTTTCGCTGTTTGTATAAGTAATTCTTTCATATTTAACTGATTTATGATTACACCAGCTACTCAGCTTCGAGCACTTTCCATGGGTCCACAGGTTTCGGTTTTATGCACGGCCAGTCCTCATGTCTTTGGAACCTGGATTCCTGCTCTTCAAAAGCCCTGCGGCTCCTGTCTGATTCCCTCTCTAATTCGGGTAAGCCGCCCGCAAGCGTAGCTTCAGGCCGCAGAATATTGGCCTTCACAAATACATAAAGCTTTGAATCAATGGCACTGTTGTTTGCACTTCTGAATAATCCGCCAATCAAAGGAATATCTCCCAGAATCGGAACCTTATTGCCGCCCTTGTTTTGATTCAATTTCAGCATACCGCCCAGTATTATTGTTTTGCTGTTGGGCACAGTTACTATTGTATCAACCTTGCTCGATACCGTATCCGGCGGAACATTTACATCGGCCCTCGAAAGAAAATCTGACCTCTCAAGTTTTACAATCAAAAGCAGCAGGTCCCCTTCGCTGATATTCGGTTGAATCGTAAGCATTATCCCAGCGTCATACGGCTGATAACTGGTGCTTTGCACTGCGCTTCCCTGGTTAGGAACCACTGTGTTTTGCACCGCGACATTCGTCTTTTGTGTCGTTTCAATCTTGCCGACCTGCCCGTCATTGACCAATATCTTCGGTTTTGCAAGGACTCGCCCGTAATTTTTCGACTGCATCGCCGTCAAAAGCATCTGTATGTGTGAATCGCTGTAAAATGCCTGCGCAGCGCCATTTATGGGACTGCTGTAGGCCTCTTTAACAGAACCTTTTAAGAATGGTGAAACTATCGCTCCGCCTTTCAATGCCTCCATCCCTCCGCCGGCGGCCATTTCCGGTATTTTCGTCGCAAGCTGAAGGTCGTAATTGAACGTATCTGTATTGGTAATCTCGACGAGCGTCACATCGATAAGAACTTGCGGCCTTCTTTTATCCAGTGTCTTTATCAAGTCCGCCACCCAGTCCTGATTTTTCTTATTGGCATAAACTATCAGCGAGAAGGTGTTGGGGTCAGGAACAACAATGATATTATCCTCTGTTTTCTTCACTACCCTTTCAACTTTGCCTTCTTTATCGCGAACCACATCCTCAAGCAGCTTTTTAAGAACTTCCGCGATATGGTCCGGTGATTGGTTCTGCAATGGATATACCTTATAAGGTATGGCCTTTTGCTCGCTTTCGCTGTCAACATATGAAATTATATTTGCAACTAATGCGTGCTGCTCCGGCGAGGCATTGACCATTAGAGAATTGGTCGATTCAAGAACAACCACCTGCATTTCTTCTGTAGGCAGCTCGGCATCCGAACTCGCTGTAGAAACCGGCATCGGAGACGGCATTGGCCCTGCCTGAGGCTGACCAGGCACTTGAGAAGGTCTATTGGTTATCCGCCCGGGTGTTGTGCTGCTCGCCCTGGTGGGCCCTATTACCCCAAGCTCTTCAAGCTTTTTCCTCACGTCCTCCGCATCAATATTCTGAATTTCATACACACGGATAGAACGAATGTCCTGCTGTGCCACATCGAGTGAATCGATAAGATTTTCCACTACCTCTATTTCTTCTTCCTGCCCTATCATCAGGATTCGATTGGTCCTTTCGTCAGCATCGAGATATACAGATGATTTTGCGGGAGTCCCGCCGACAGATGCAGGAGTCGCCTGGACAGGTTGAGGTTGAGGAGCACGGTTCGGTATACGTCTTGCGCCTGGCTGAGGTGTCGCCGTCTGCGGCGAGCCAATAGCTATCGTAATGTCGCCTAATTGCTCCACAAGCGCCTTGACCTTGGGCGCCAGCGTTGTCGCTAAGGTGTATTTAAGCTGGCGATATTTGAATTGCTTGGGGCTGCCAGGCTTATCCACTACCTCAAGCAATTGTTCGATGCGCGCCATACGATACGCGTAGCCGGTAACAATCAATGTCCCCCTGGCCGGTATTTCCGTTACAGCCCCCACCTTCATGCCTTCCAGCAGTGCCTTTGCGCTGGCTGTGTCGATATAGTTAAGCTGAAATACACGCGTCACTACGACATCCCCCGCCTTCAATTTGGTGCTGTCGGTGTCTATCAGCGCGGGATCTATTTCCAATATATCATCCATTGGCATTATCGTCACGAGGTTGCCCTTGCGCGTCATCACAAGTTTCGTAAATTTCAAAACCGATTCCGCCAAAGGATAAAGCTCTTTTATTTTAATTGGTCCCTGCACTTTAAGATTTACTTCCAGCGCCTTTAATTTTGTCTCATCATAGACATAATTAAGGTTCAGATATTTACCAATCAAATCAAGCAGCTCGATTACTTTTAATTTCTCTGGAAGCTGCAGCTCGACCGTCTCGTCAGCATTCACTGAATATTCCGGGTCATATTGATTTTTTTCTTGGATATTCGGTTCTGCGATTTCATTGTCATCAGCGTGAGAGTTCTCCGCTTCCTTTTTAACGCTTATTTTTTTATCATCTTTAGATATTTGCTTTGCTGGTTTGCTCTCAATAGAATCTGTCTTGGTCAGAGTTGCTGGTTTTATTGCTATATTGCTCGATTTGAGATTGCTTTCGGCCTTCGATAAGGAATCAAGAAGCTCACTAAACGCCTTATCAGGATTTGCTTGTGTCGTTTTTGAAACCAGTCCCTCTTCCACGTCAGTTAACGGCCTGCTTCGCTTGACAATATCTGAATATTCAACAAACCTGTCCATAACTGCCGCTGGCGCCACTGCGATAAGCTTATCGTCGTGTATATCCAAAATCGCTTTGTAACCGTTGCCCCCTGGTTCATTATAAAAAGTCCCTATCGATATGCGCCCTATCTGGGCAGCCATTGCGTCTGTAGAAGGCATCCGGTTCGCTTCATCTGCGCCAAGAAGCGCTTTTACAGCATACTCCTCCCTGGAATCAACTAATGATAATAGCGCTGATGCTTTCAAAAGAACTTTCGACTTGCCCGAAATTAAAAGCGTATTGGTATCATTTAACTGCGAAACATTAGTTATGTTGGCTTCGGCAAGCAGCTCTAAGCCTTTTTGCGGTGAGATATTTTTTAATGCAAATACAGCGTACTTATCAGGCCCTTGATTCGCGGTTTCATTTGAGGATGATAAATCAGCAGCAGCCGGGGAATGACTCAGAATAAAAATTCCGGTAAATAAAAAGAGAGAAAAGCCAAACTTGCCCATCCAGCTGGGTTTCAGTTGTAATGCCATAGCATGCTCCAAATTCGTTTTTTACTTTTCTATCACGCCGGCCTCGATTTCTCATGAGCACGTTTCTCAGGCTAAATCTGAATAGGCACGGAATCACTTATACAATAAGACAATTTAGCCCATGAAAAGTTCCACTTTTTGCAGCTCTTTCTTTTCTATTATCGGCTTGTTTGGTCTTATAAAATAACCATTTTAAATGAAATTGTGAGGAAAACGTCTATTGGCTTGGCCTAAACAATAAGTTAGTAGCGTGAACTATTTATCAATATTAATATTGGGAATGTTTGGCTCCTTTACTTTTGTCTTCGAAACCGGCTCTCGCCAGTGGATAACCTTTTCATTATATTGCTTCTCATTAGCATTATATTCAGCGCTATGTTCGGCCGTATGGCAATCGGTGCATGTCGACATCGGCCCGGAAGTTTGTATCGCACCCAGCGATTTAATGTGTTCCGACCCGGGCCCGTGGCAATTTTCGCATCCCACATCCTTCATTTCCGGTGTTTTGCCCGGCGATACATAACCCGTCTGATACTGCATTCCGATTACATGGCAAACGACACATTCCGGATCATAATGTGAATTTACCTTTTCAAGTGTCGCGAATGCATCGGCGTGCCTGCTGTCAGCCGAAGCCTGTTTTTTCAATCCCGGGATAAAAACCTGCTTGCTCGTAAGCCATTTTCCGTATTCATAATCGTGGCAAAGCTTGCAGTTTTTCGACCCGGCGTACTCGAGATTATCCGGCAAAACAAATCGGGGCATTTTTTCTATTAAGTTTGCCTCTTTAACTAACTCCTGATAATCCCTGTAAAGTTCCACCAGCGGCTTATATTGAGCGATATCATCTGTAACAGCTATAGAAGTAAATGAAAATTCCGGTTTCTGCCCAACATCATCATATGTAACCTCAATCTGCCCTATATATTTGCCTATCCTGCCCTCTTCGATTATCAATGGCTTGCTGTTTGGTTCGCTTATAACAGCCGGCTCATCTGATTGCGCGGAAACTATAATCAAATCGGCCATATTCGTCTCTGCAATATTCCCGATTGTCTTTGTATCTCGATTATTTAAAACCACAATATTAACACTCGTTGATGAACCTGCGGGTGATTCGAATTGCTCGCCAAGCCTTGAAATCTGGTCTTCTGTTTCGATTGCGGTAATAACTGCCTCTATGGGTTTGCCTTTTAACGTAAATTTTTTTACGTACCTCTCAGGCAGTTTTTTATCCTCCAGATTTACTGCTGTTATGCAGCCGATTACAGAATTTAAACCATCCAGAAGCCCTGTTTGCCCTGCAATATCGATGTCCGGCTTTGTGAGATTTATTAAGTCGTAACCAAGCATCGTATAAGCCTGAATGATTATGTTAAATTTAATGAGGCTTTGCTCGGTAGAGTCGGCGGCCAAAACGCCCGTATCGAAAATAAGGCGATTTTGTGGATTAGCTGTATCGAAAATAGACTTGCGTCTGTCAAGCCCGCCTAATTGGCCCCCTGAGCAGCCGCAGGGCTGCATTGCCCCCAGCTCATTGCCTGTAAAAAATAGAGTTATCGCTTCCAGTCCGGAGGTTTTTTCCTGCTTAGATTGTTCCCCCGATTGCCCCGTCGACCTGACAGCAGCAAATAAATTTATTGAGGTCAGCAGGACTATAAAAGCTGTTTTTACCGTCATTTTCCGGCAATTATTTTTCGTTTATTTCCGCTGGTAAAAACCGCGGCAGGCGACTTCCATTTTATCGCCGTCTTTTGTGGTTATTATAAATGTATCCGTAAACATTTTTGATGTTTCTTGTGATGGAGGAACCACGCTTAGACTGAATTTATAGCGGTTGCCCATTTTTTCCTGGTTCTTTACCTTTATAATGCCTTCTTTCGATGCCGCGCTGGCAACCTCAAAATCTTCATCGTAATTGCTCAGCAGCCATAAGTCTTTGTCTACCGCTTTGCCGCCTTCTGCGCTTAATATATTAATTGCAGGCGGATCAAGCTTGAATCTCGGCAGAACACTAAATGGGACCGTAACCGTCGGGCATTCCGGATGAGTTGTTGTGATTTCTAATTGTCCGCTGGAGCTGGCCGCTGTTTTTTGGGTATCAATTTTTGTCTTGAGCACGAATCTTGCGGCAGTTTTATTCGGGTCAAACTCTGCCGAAACCGCTTCGCCAGTCGAGCTGATTGCCTTTATAGCGAAATTAGAATCATCCGCGCTCTTAAGCGTCAATTCGGCAGCTCCCGCCTTGACTCCCTTAATCGCGAAATCCAGCTTCTCCGGCTCATAAACTATCTTCTGCGCGATAGATGCTTTTATCGTCAATTCGAATCTCGTATTTACCGGGTCATTTGAAACAATAAAAAGTTTTCTTGTCCTTACTCCGGTTCCCCTGTCGGCGCTGTATGCCACTGTAATTGTCCCCTCCTCGCCCGGTGCGTATTCTTTCTTATCAAGTGTCGGAACAGTGCAGCCGCATGTCTTTGTAATATCAGAAATCGTAAGGACTCCCTCGCCTTTATTTGAAAATTTAAAAATGGCCGTGCTTATTGAACCCGGTGCTACAGCCCCGAAATCATGTGTCGGCTGTTCAACTACAATCTTGGGCTGCGGCCCGTTTGTGTCAATTACCGGAGGCGGTGTCATTACGGCCGCACCCCTTATAGTTCTTGAAGGCACCGGCTCAACTCCTATTGCCTGGCCGGCTGCCAAAACTTGTAAAATGAGTGCAAAACTTATCCCTGTAATTAAACTCAACCTCTTAGATTTCATTTTATATCTCCAAATTAAGCGTAAATAAGCGATGTGAACCCCAAAAGTCTTATTATATCATATTTAAGCCTTTATTTCAAGCCGTTCTCGTCTCTTATATAGACGAAAAAAAAGGCCTTCACCAGCCAAAAAAGTTGAAAAATTCACAAAAAAAGCTGTTTTTAGCAATTTAGCCTATCTATTCCGGCCGTTATCTGCCCATAAGCCAGTTTCCGCAAAATATTGCAAAATCCAAAAAATCTACGTTTCCATCACCCACAGGTTCAGGCGCTATATCCCTCAATCCATCAACCTGCCTCCACGAATTGCCCAAAATCCCGAAATCTATAAAGTCCACATCTAAATCACAATCAAAATCACCATTTATAGAATACGCCTCTCCAAAGACGTATGCGGCCCCAGCCGATTCCCCGTTATCTCCATCGAATGGCGCCCCAACAAATAAATTACTGCCCGATGTCGAAATTATTGCCCCGAAATTGTCATTGTGCTGACCATCATGAGCCAGCAAAATATCCTCCTGCCGCCATACACCATCATTTAGCACAAATTCGAAAACCGCGCCGGCCTGGTTAGTATCTACAACATGAAGAGGACAGCCCGCGAAAATCGTATTGCCATTTTTTGCTACTGACCTGCCGAAATCATCACCAGGCCCTGCTGTATTCGCATCGTATATCTTCTGCTGCTCGAACCAACAGCAGCCTGTCCTGCTGAAAACATATGCAGCGCCCGCATCTGATACACCGCCGATTTCACATTCGTATGCGCCTATAACCGCAAAGTTGCTGTCCAAAGCAATTGAACATCCGAAATAATCCGCAGCCTGTCCATCCAGTGCGCGAAGAATATTCTTCTCATTCCAGATTGTCCCCTCTTTTTCAAAAAAATATACAGAACCTGCATCTGTTTTTCCTGAATAATCGTCTCTGTATGCGCCAACTAAGATTGTATTTGCGTCAATGGCGACGCTATAGCCAAAGTAATCCAGTGAAGCGGCGTCCGAGGCCGTTAATTTCTGTTCAAAAATCCATGTTGACCCGCTTTTAACAAAAACATAGGCGCTTCCTTTGTAGCTGTCGTCTCCATATGCACTAATAACAACTCTATCATTATCGATTGCGATAAAACTGCCGAATCTGTCACCCGAAGCCCTGTCCGGTGCTGTTAATTTTTGCTGCTGGCTCCATACCCCGCCCGAACGGGTGAATACATAAGCCGATCCTGCCGAACTGTCGTCCCCATAAGCTCCGACAAAAATTGTATCGCCCAAAACAACAACGCTCCGCCCGAACTGGTCGCTAGCGGCCCGGTCTGCTGCTGTAATTCTTTGCAATTGCACCCATTCGCCTTCGGAAAATTCAAAAATACAAGCCGCCCCTGTATTGGTATAGGTAACATCAGCCTGCGATGCACCGACCACTGCAATATTGCCATTAACTGAAACAGAGCTCCCGAACTGGTCGCCCATGGCCGGGCTGTAACCATAAAGTTTAACCAATTCATCATGCGCAAACGCAAAGCAGGAAAATATACCGACAATAAATAAGCAGAACACCTGAGCCTTAAAAATATTCGCCATCTGACTTCTCCTCCTTAGTAAATTTTAATAATAGTTAATGTTTATCATCGACCTCATCTTCATTGTTTGGCGGTACTTTATGTCCCCAAATGTTAATTAGTGACTTATAAAAGTCAACAATATTATTTTAAAAATGATATATATCCTGAATGTTAATGCTTTAGGGGTGACGAGGGTTGGCATTCCTTTTGGAGATTTGAGGGTTATATCTCTATTTGAAGGCCTGCCCTTAAGAAATACAGGCATTTTGAAATGACTTTCTGGCCGGTGATGGAGGCTGCCGCCTGGCCGTAAAGCTCTAATTGCTTTTTATACATTTGGGCTCTCTTTGGAATTTCATCCTGGGTAACATCATCCGTCTTAAAATCTAAAATCATAAGCCCCTGCGGTGTTTTAATGATTAAATCGATAATCCCCTGGACTATAACAAAATCTTCTCGTGTCGCGGGCATCTTGCCCGCGAGATCAGTTAGCCCTTCAATTTCATTTTCCCATTGCGATGCCGGCACTGCCAATGTAAACGGCCATTCTCGTTCAACGCGATTACTCTTATTAAGGATTGTTTGGCCAATTTCGCTTTTAAAGAATTTTAAAATTGATTCGATATCTATCTGCATTGCGGCTGATTCTATTACGGCTTCATCCTTTACAAACTTTTTTATCAGCCCGCTTACCGCCTCTTCGGTAATCGGCTTGCCCAAATCGAGCTTCGATAAAACAAGATGCACGGCCGTGCCGATTTCCCTGCCGTCCGCCTGCTTTGAAATTGAAATCACCTTTGGCTTTCGCTCGAACGCCCGTGAATAATCTATCCTGGCAAATTCATCATTGCGATGCGTCCATTGCGTCACTGTTCTTTTGGCCGGAAGTAAAGGCGCTTCACCAAACGGATATTGCCAATTGAGAGATTCTTTTAATTTTAAAAGAGATTCGAAATTAGCAATTTGCGTTTGGTGATTATCATTTTTTTGTGTTTCCGGCTTATGTAAAATACCGGAAATTTTTTCCAAATCCTCTTTTTTATAATATTTTACGCTGAATAAATTATTTTTTGGATTATTAGGTGATAACGATGTTTCAAAAACTTGATGCAGTATTGTTTCACCTGCTAATGCCGACAAAATCCAGTCCAGATGATTTTTATAAGATTGCAGATACCATGAAGGTATTGCCCCATCGCCGAACCAATTCGCTGCTGTCAGTACGTTTGCGGCGCTCTGGCCCTCTTTGCAGCCGACCAGTAAAAGCTTATTTCTCGCCCTTGTCATCGCGACATAAAGTATCCGCATCTCTTCTGCGAATATCTTCTTTCGCCTTCTATTTTCGATTACCTGGTAGGCAAGCGAATCGAGCCGTGAGTTGCTTTCAGTATCGATGACTTTAAGTCCAATCGTCAGCTCTTCATCGGTTATACATTCTTTAGTGAAATCCTTTCCGCTAAAATCATTATCGAGGTCCGCGACAAAAACAATGGGAAATTCAAGCCCCTTGCTTTTATGTATGCTCATAATCCGGACCGTATTGCCCGTCCCTGCCTCGGGCTGGGGTTTTGACCAGTCTTCGCCCGCCGCCCGCAGCTTCTCTATAAATTCAATAAACCGTCTCAGAGATGGAATCCCTGAATTTCCCGCAAACCCTTCGAATTGAATTGCCCTGTCATGCAGCTTTAAAAGGTTTGCCCTGCGTGCCTGACCATCCGGCAGTGCGCATACAAATGATAGAAAACCTGTCTGGCGGAAAATATTCCATATCAACTCCGAAAGGCTGCCCCTTCGTGCTGCTGTCCGCCATTTCTCCAGTACGTCCAATGTTTCAGCAAGTTTTTTCGAAAGCTCACCTTCTGAATTAGAAATTGTTTTCACGCTGTCATAGAAACTCAGTTTTTCTGTTTTGCAGCTTAACCGAATCCTTACAAGCTCGCTGTCACTCAAATTGAAAAACGGGCTTCGCAGCACCGCGGCAAATTCAATATCCCGCCTCGGGTTATCCAGCAACTTGAGCAAACTGAGCATATCAGTGATTTCCGTTGCCTCAAAGTACCCGCTTACGGCATCGCAGCTTACGGGTATCCCCGCCTGCCGCAATGCCTCTACAAAATCACTCTTGCCTGCTATCGACCTCATCAAAATAACGATATCACGGTATTCAACAGGTCTCGTATTTTCCGTTTCTTTATCTATGATTCTCTCGCTTGATTCCGGCCCGGTAAGCTCCTTTATCCTCTGGGCAATCACTGCCGCTTCAAGCTGCCTGTTTGTTATAGGCTCTGTATTAATAATATTTTTTGCCTCATCGAGTATATGCAATTCCACCGCCGGCTCGCTGCCGAATTTCTCCTGTTTATAAGGCTTAAGATATGCCGATTCATCGTAATCTATTCCCGAAAATGAAGCCGTCATTATCCTGCCGAAAACTTTATTCGCAAAATCCAATATCGGTTTTTCTGACCGGAAATTTATATTAAGGTCAACACGCAATCCTTCAGACTCCGACTTCGGCTCAGTACCCGCCTTGCCGAGATGCTGCATAAATATTTCAGGCCGTGCCCCTCGCCAGTGATAAATACTTTGTTTGGGGTCTCCTACCGCAAATACATTGTCCGATGAGCCGACCATATTGATAATTGCCTGCTGAACATCATTTATGTCCTGATATTCATCCACAAAGATATATTTATATTTTTTTCGCAGTTTCAAAGCAGTTTGGGTAGGCTCTAAATTTTCTGTCATCAGCAATTTTAGCGCGTAATGTTCCAGGTCAGAAAAATCCAGGCAGTTGATTGCCTTTTTGGCCTGCCCATATGCCTCATCAAAATGCCTGACCAGCTCGATAAGAACTTTTGTCTGCGTCCCGGTCATCCCCGTAAACTTGCGCAGATACTCAGGATTCAAAATGGCACAATTTTCAAGTTCCTTTACCGAATCTAAAGCATCTTTAACAATCTCATAAATAAATTTTCCCTTAGAGCCGTCCTTGGGTGTGCTCGCCTTAGGCCTGTCAAATTCCCATCTCCCCGCCTTGAAATTTTCGATGCACTTCTCGACTGTATTTATGTAACCATATCCGTATTTCGCCGGCCAATCCCCGCCGGTATTTTCTGATTTATAAATCTGCACCGCAAATTCCAGCTTACTTTTCGCCTCCTCGAGCTTTTCTATGATAATTTTCTTTTGCTCACCGGCTAAATCCGTCGCGTAAATGTCACTGGCTTGTGCAAAAAGCTTTGCCCGCTCAAGCCATTTTTGCCGCGATACCATGCCGTCTAAAAAGCCGCTTATCTCGATTATTACCGCTGGAAACCCGTCTGTCATACGCAGGTCCCTGCGCGTTAAAAGCAGACGCAATCCATCTGCTATATCATTTTGCTTCCATGCCCAGTCGATTGTCTTTTCGAGTATCTCACTTTTCAGCAGTTTGGCCTCATCGGCATCGATAATCCCGAATGTCGGGTCCAGGCCTGTTTCATAAAAATGCTCCGTAATGATCCGTTTGCAAAACGAATGAATCGTGCTTATGTCGGCGGCCCCCAGCAGAATTAATTGATGGCGAAGATGATTTGCAAGCCGCGCATCTTTGGTCGTCTCCATTACAATCCTTAGCTGCTTTGCGATTCTGGCCCGCATCTCCTCGGCGGCCATTTCCGTAAAAGTCACAACCAGTAAGCTCCAGACATCGGGACAAACGCTTAAATTGCTTATAACATCAGCGCAGCTTCCTGAAAGCACCGCAGTCTTGCCTGTCCCCGCCGATGCGCAGACAAAGACATTCCTGCCGTGCTCCTCGATTGCCCGGCTTTGCTGCCGGGTCCATTTAATCTCACTCTTATTATTTTCCCTGCTTTGGCTCATCTTTTTTAATCTGCCTTAGAACACCCTCTTTATCCGCACTTGACAGCAGGTTATATCTGTTTATCTGCCAATCGAACCGGCAGACAGCTTTGTAGTCACAATAGCCGCATGGCGTATCTGTCCCCAGCCTGTAAGGCGAAGCTGTGATTTTGCCTGATACAATCTGCTCTGCAATCTCGATTATCTTTCGCGAGCTGAAATCTATAAACGACTCAAAATCCCCGGGGTAAAGTGATCCTAACCTGCTGTAGCTGCCATATGGTGTTCCATCAGCCTTTATATAAAAATTATAATACCGGCTGTCTTTTACGGCCTCTTTATCGAGCAGCAAGGCGTAATCACCATTAAATATCCCTCTTGCCTTATGGTCGAATTTATCTGTATTTTCAGCGGTTTTTCGCAGCTCGAGATTTTTTGGCCTTGCCTCAATGGGTATATAAAATGCCCCGGCAATCTCATCCGCGAATTTACCGCCTGCATTACGGATTGCCAGCATGTAAACGGCAAGCTGTATATCAATTCCATGATAAAATTCAGTCCAGTTAAACGACTCCGGCCTTTTCTTGTAATCGAATATGACTGCCGCCTTTCGTCCGTCGATATTGGCAACATCCATCCTGTCAATTCGCCCGCCAAGCGACAGTAGTCTTCCGTCCGAAAGTTTCAATTTCAATTCGCCAATCGATTCTCCTTGGGATTTTGATTTGCCGAATATTATCTCCGACATCACCGGCCGAAAATCGCCCGCACGCGTCATCTGTAATATTGAAATAACACAATTGTGCAGATATTCCCTTGCGCAAGTTATAATAAAGGCATTATGCGGCCCGTGAGCTGCAAATTTCGAAATGAAACTGCCCTCGCATAAAACCTCTTCTATCAAGTAATCTAAAATCTTATTCACCCGGCTATCCGCGATTTTTTGAAGATCTATTTTTTCGCCGGCAATCTTCTGTGTAAATCTGTCGAGAATAGTATGATAAAATTCGCCCAGGTCCGGCGGCTCGAGCTTGAATTCCTCCCTTTTCTTTAAACATAAAATATATTTCATAAAATAGCCATAGGGACATTTCGCAAATTCGCTTAGCCGCGAGACGGAGCCGGCCAGTTCTTTTCCAAATAACTCCCCGATTATGTTGTTATCCAGCACTGCCTGGTTTTTATAATTGATTGCATTTGCCGCCCTTGTTGCGATTATTGAAAGCTGCTCATCTTTTATTATTTTTTCTAATATTTTTCCGCTTTGCGTCTGGCAGAGAATGTCCTCGAGTTCGTATTTTGTCCGCACATCTTCAAATTCTGTCGAAAAATCAGCGTCCTGTTCTTTCAAATCATCGAAAAGCTTAATAAGCTTATCAATAAAACTCGAGCGGACTATTAAATTTCCCTTCTGGTCTGCCTGCGGATAACTAATGTATAAAAATTCAGAAGGTCTTGTAAACGCGATATAAGTCAAATACGGCCGCTTGGTTAGCTCCTGGCGGGCCCCCGGCGATAATTCAATCCCTTTGGCCTGTGCCGCCAGCCGGTCCTCTTCACTTAATATGCTGTCAAAGGCAATAGGCAGCGGAAATTGCCGTTCGGTTGCCCCAATCAGGAAAACCGCCTTCAAATCAGGATGCCTGCTTCGCTCGATTGAACCAGCCAGCACGCAATCAAGATTCGGCGGAATAAACGCAAGGGTTATCTGCGAAAACGAATTTCGCAAAATAGAAAGATAATCCTCATAGCTTAGTGCCATCCCTTCGAAAGCCGCGTTCATTTCATCGAAGATATCTATAAGCCTGTCATAAAATTGCCTGTGCTCATCGGCCGCGGCGTAATCTTCTTTTGATATTGCCTCATTTACCCACCCCGACAACTGTTCCCGGATTTTTATCAATTCTAGAAAATCGAAAATCGTTTTTGTAAATTGCTCCGGCGGCAGTGAACAATCAGGTAAGCCCCCAACTTTATGTTGGGGGTTTTTGCTGCTATTAATGATTTCTTGTTTCAACTCCAGCAATGGCCCGATAGCCTTCTTGTGGATTTCGTTTACCTCTTTTTCAGAAAACTCTTCTGCCCTTTGCCCCGCGTAATCCCATTTCCTGTCATCTTTCCAGTCATCAGGCCCGATGCCGAACGCAAGACAATAATTTTCCAGTAAGTCAATTTCATCTCTCTGGACGCAGGCCAGCTCAGTCTTTAGATATGCAAGAATTTCGCCTGTGGGAAAATCATTTATCAAAATATTCAAGGCCGAACAAATCAGCTCGATTACCGGATGCTCATTGAGCGGCCTTCGCTTGTCTATAAAGACCGGGATATTGTAATCATCGAAACAGCCCTTTATATAACTTTCGTAAGACTCTAAATCAGATGCTATAACGGCGATATCCCTGTACCTGTATCCCTGGTCTTTGACTAAATTCGATATCTCGCGTGCGGCAAACCGGACCTCTGCCCGTACATTTGTCGCGGATATAATTTTTATTTTGTCCTTTAACGAAATTTTAGCCGCTTTGCTGTTGAATAAATTTTTCTCTATATGCGAAAGTGACGGGTTCTTTGAAAAACGAACCGACTCCTTCAGGATTTTCGGGGGCAAAAGTTTTAATTTGCACTTTTTTATTATCTCAAAAAGCCGGCTGTAAGTCTGTGCCGTATAGCCGAATAAATCAGACTCTTCGATTTTGTCCTTTTGAGGATTCTTTAAATCGATTGCGTCGCCATCCAAGCAAAGCCCGATCTCCGTATCTTGGGCTGCTCTAATCAATTCAGTCAATAACGCAAGTTCGCTGGTTGTAAAACCCGCGAAACCATCGACCCACAATTTAGCTCCTTTTATCAAATCCGACCCCGCTGCCGCCTTGCAGGCGGATGCAAGCTGAATATCGGGGTCAATAAATTTGCCCTTGATAAATTTGATGTATTGCTCAAAAATAATTCCCAAATCATCGAATTTTGCGGCCGTAAGCGCATCGTCTTTATCTTTTTTAAGATTTTTAACCAGGTTTTTAATGTCATCAGGGCTATTTGCGTATTGGTGGAATTGGCTGATAGTATCCGCTATCCGTTTGCCCAGACCCGCCGTTTTGGCGCTATTTCCGAATACTTTTAATTTATTTGAGCAATCCCTCAGAATCCTTTGAATCACCATTGACCTGCCCAGACGCGAAATCGCGGGTCTGGCGGTATTCTTGCCCAGCACCATAAAA
>CAYSKP010000168.1:0-33171 GCA_964431645.1 uncultured Pirellulales bacterium | reverse complement strand
TTCATAATGCTTTCAATGGCAATCGGAATATTTAACATTATACTTACAATTTTACAGCGGAACGAAAATCTTCTTTATGTCTCTATCTGGTATTTTGTGGGCGCATTTCTCTGGACTGCCGGCGTGTACCCGATAGGCAACGTAATGTGGAGACCTGATGAAGGCGCATTGCCGGGAATTTTAGATTCCATATTCTTATGGTTTTACGGCCATGACCTTGTCGGCCTTCTTTTGACCCCTTTGGCTGTTGGCGCCGCATATTATGTTATACCCCGCGTTACCCGGACACCGATTTATTCTTACGCGATATCCGTATTCGGCTTCTGGTCTCTTGTCGCTATTTATACCCATATAGGAGGTCATCATATTATACAGGCCCCTATACCCGACTGGCTCAAATCTATTTCAATTGTGGACTCGGCGGCTATGGTAATTCCCGTAATTCCTGTCATCGCTAATATCTGGCTGACAGCGCGGCAGAAGGGAGGACTTGTCTGGAGGGATGTGTCTGCAAGATGGGTCATGGTTGGCATTATATGGTATCTGATTGTATGCGTTCAGGGACCCATTCAATCGCTGCCTTCGCTTCAAAGAGTAACGCATTTTAATAACTGGGTAGTTGCTCACGCCCACATAGGGGTGCTCGGTTTTTCCGGGTTCATAGCGATAGGGGGGATGTGGCATATCCTTCCATTTATATTAAAAAGAAAAATTTATTCCAACAACCTGGTAAATATACAGTTCGGGCTGGTCTTATTCGGAATAACAACATTTTTCACAGTGCTGACTATCGCCGGCCTTATACAGGGACACGGCTGGTACAATGGTGAAATGGTTTACCGGAGATTGCCGGAAATTCCTGTTTATATGGGGCTGCGCTCATTATCCGGAGTTTTTATTGTTACAGGCGCGTTTGTGGGCCTTTACAATTTTATTATGACAATTTACAGGGGAGAGCCTTTTGAGCCCGAGCCGCTGGAGCTTTAGTTTATGAAAATGACTCCTGCTTTTTTAATAATAGGAGGCCTTATGGTCTTCTGGGCATCTACGTTCATTATGGTCATTTTGCCCGCAATGATGATGGAGGTAGAGCCGTCGGATATATGGCGGCCGTGGACTCCGGATGAGCAGGCAGGCAATAAGCTTTATGTTACCAACGGCTGCAGCTACTGCCATTCCCAGTTTGTCCGGACAATGGACTGGGAAAGGGGCGCCGAAAGAATCGCGCAGGCAGGGGATTACTACGGCCAGACACCGGCTATCCTGGGGACAGAGCGCACCGGACCTGACCTTTCTCAGGAAGGCGGTGAAAGGTCGGATGACTGGCATACAGCCCATTTTATTAATCCAAGATACACAAGCCCAATATCGCTGATGCCGTCTTGGGAGTTTTTAGGGGACGAAAAAATACGTTTATTAACTGCTTATCTACAGGGCAAAGGCGGAAAAAATGCTGATGTCCGTTTTGACCGTCAGAAATACTGGAGAAAACCGGCAGTTAAAGCTTACGAATCAGGGCCTGATAAAAATATTCAATGGCTCCATAGTAAAATCCCTGACGTTTGGAGAAATATGCCGAACCCATATCCTGCGCTCGAACCTGATTTGCTCAGGGGCAAAAAAATGTATCAGCAATATTGTATCGGATGTCACGGTCCTGTTGGCGACGGCCAGGTTCCGGCGGCTAAATATATAAATCCGCCCCCTTTGAATTTCACTGCATTGAGGAGGAATCTGGCTCAAGGCAGATACATCGGAGGAATTTTATATTATCAAATTATGAACGGAATTACAGGCACCGCGATGCCGTATTTCAAACGCGACCTCGAATCAGATAAAATCTGGGCAATTTCAAATTATGTTGGTGTATATTTCATCGGCTACACCGATGCCGGCATAGAACCAAGAGGAATCGAGGCCTCTTACGAGCCTCAGTGGCAAAATCCCTATCTCACGACGGAAACAAATGAACCTAATTCTGTTCCTGAAAAATGAGCCGCATTTTTTCGTCATTTCGAGCGCAGTCCCGGCTTCTCGGGACGGAGTCGAGAAATCTGTTTTAAATAGATTTCTCCACTACGCGACGCAAAAGCGTCGCTCCGGTCGAAATGACAAAATAAACCTAAGTTGATTTAATGCCAGAGTGATAAGCAATTATGATTGACAGTTTAGGATTATTTAAAATCTGGATTAGTTTATTTATACTGGTAATTCTGGCGATTATACCTTTTATAATCTGGGCTGTAAAATCCGGCCAATTCTCTAATTTCGATTACGCCTCGAGACTGCCTTTGAAGAGCATGATAGTGGAAAAAAAATCAACAGACAAAAAAACAAATTCTGCTCAAAGCCAGGAGGTTCTCAAAAAAAATGTTTAGGGTGGATGTTCTCCAAAACCAGTGGCTAATACTGGCATACATAGGCGGTTTAGTTGTGATGCTCGGTTTTATCTGCTTTTATGTCATATTGTGGAGGCCGCGAGTAGAACAAACTGAGCCGCTTTCCGGCGGCAGGCTTCTTTTGAAATGGATTCCCTTGATTATTTATGCCCTTATAATCGGGATTATCATCTATCAAATAGGTCATACTATTTTGCTCCACTATTATGTTCATAGTGTTTGATTATGGCTGAAACAGGCAGACATTACGAAGAACAAACCTTAATATCGAGCTTCTGGAGCTGGCTGATACTGATTGTTTTTTCTTTCTCAATCCTGGGATGGGGAATGTTCGCCGAGATGATTGTCAGGCCTCAGCCGCCAAGATGGAGTTTTGGCCAGCTTCCGGATACGCCGGGTGAATCAGTTTATTCAACCGTTTTGCCTCCAAAAGATGTTAACGTGCCTTATCAGATGCAGCGCATCCTTGATGCCCAGCTTCCGCCGGGAGAAATAAAGCAGTGAAACGCCTCATCTTAACGATTTTCATTATAGCAGTTGTAATCGGCGCTTCGGTCATTCTTTACCTTTTATTTACAGGCCCCCGTATGTTCGAGCAGCCAAATATCAGGCAATTTCAGGCCCAAATGCCGGTTACGCCTGCCAATACCGTTCCAGTTAATTATGTATTCGAGCCGCTCCCATCAAAAGAACAGGCACAAAAAATGAAAAATCCCATCGATGCTAATCAGGCAAATATCGCGAGAGGCAAAATTTATTATGGATATTATTGTGTTTTCTGCCATGGGGACAAAGGCGATGGTTTCGGCCCTGTTGGCTACAGCTATGTCCCTGTGCCCGCGGATTTAAGAACTGAAAAAATTGAATCTATGTCTGATGGTCAGCTTCTTTATTCGATGCTTACGGGTGTCGGGCACGACCCGATGCTTGCAAGAATCGTTCCGGCCGAATTTCGCTGGAATCTGGTTGTTTACGTCCGCTCTTTAAATACTCAATCAATCGAATCAGGAAAATAATATGAAAAAAATGATTATATCATCTTTATGGGGACAAATTGCCATACTCACATTTGTTGTTGGATTTACAATTTTAGGTGTAATGGCTTATAAAGTTTATCAGCAGCATCCGCCAACACCTGATAAGGTGATTTCGCCGGATGGAAAAATTATTTTCACAGCAGATGATATAACAGGCGGCCAGCAGGTCTTTAGAAAATATGGCCTGATGCAGTATGGAACGATATTTGGTCATGGGGCATACCTGGGGCAGGATTTCACGGCCGAATATCTGCACAAATCCGCCGGTATAATGCAGGAATTTTATTCCAAGGAGGGTACTTCACCTTCAGATATCCAGCAGCAGGTTAAAAATGAGCTCAAAGAAAATAACTGGAGCAAATCTGATAATACTTTGTCTTATACCGCAGGGCAGGAATACGCCTTTAATTTTTTAAAAAATTATTATTTGAACTGGTTTGGGCAGCTTGAGAATCAAACTGGCTTGAAAAGGCCGTATATCAGCGACCCCGATGAGATTCATAAATTGACGGCCTTTTTCTCGTGGGCGGCATGGACTTGCTCTGCCAAAAGACAGGATGCCGGTTTCTCTTATACGAATAACTGGCCGGGCGAGCCGCTTGCGGGAAATACGCCTACTTCGCAGGCCATCCTTTGGAGCGCGCTAAGTTTGGTTGCGCTGCTCGGCGGAAGCGGGATAATTTTCTTCATATTCGGAAGATATACACAGCTTGGCTGGCATACTGAACGAAAAGACAGCTCCTATAAAGTGAAATTAACCGATCCTGATGAAGTCAGCTTGACAGGTTCGCAGCGTAATACTGTGTGGTATTTTTTGGTTGTCGCCGGATTATTTTTAGCACAGGGTCTGCTCGGCGGGGCGAATGCCCATTATCACGCCGATTCAGCAGGCCTTTGGGGCAGCTTCCTTAGTGACATACTTCCTTATAACCTGACCCGCACGTGGCATGTGCAGCTTGCCTTGTTTTTCATAGTGGCAAGTTTCCTTGCGATGGGGATTTTTATTCTGCCCATGATAACCGGCCGTGAGCCTAAGTATCAGGGTTTATTGGCAATCATCTTGTTTGTGGCTGTTGTCGCTGTCGTAATCGCCAGCTTATTAGGAGAGGCGGCGAGCATTAAAAATTACCTCAAAACGTCCTGGTTTTGGCTGGGAAATCAGGGCTGGGAGTATCTCGATTTAGGCAGGCTCTGGCAGATTCTGCTTGTAATTGGAATGTCCTTTTGGCTCTTTATTGTTGTCCGCGGTATATGGCCTGTATTAAAAGATGAGCATCCCGGTAATATGCCATATCTATTCCTCTACAGCGCAATTTCAATACCGCTTTTCTATGCGGCAGGCATGGCAATCGGCAAAAATACGAACTTTGCGGTTTCGGATTTCTGGAGGTTCTGGGTAGTCCACTTGTGGGTCGAGGATTTTCTGGAATTGTTCACGACAATAATGGTCGCGTATATATTTGTATTGCTCGGTGTCGTCCCCATGGTAGTTGCGACAACAGTTGTATATCTGGATATTATCCTTTATTCGGTAGGGGGTGTAGTCGGAACACTTCATCATTTGTATTTCAGCGGCGCTCCCGCAGTTCATATGTCACTGGGTGCGTTTTTTTCAGCAATGGAGGTGATACCGCTTTTACTTTTGACATACGAGGCATACCGATTCATGCAGATAGGGACACCGGATGAGCAAAAAACAATGATGGGAACCGCTGATAAGGATTTTCCGCAAAAATGGGCGGTGATGTTTCTTATTGCAGTAGGCTTCTGGAATTTTTTGGGAGCCGGCGTTTTCGGCTTTTTAATTAATTTGCCGATTGTCAGCTATTATGAAATCGGCACTCAGTTTACAGCCAATCACGGCCATGCCGCCTTAATGGGCGTTTACGGAATGCTGGCTATGGGATTTTTTATGTTTGTCGCCCGTTATTTTGTCGGCTCATCCTGTGATAAGGCAATGAAAATTTCATTCTGGTCTCTAAATATCGGTTTGGCCGCGATGGTATTTATCAATCTTGTCCCTGTCGGTCTGCTTCAATTCAACGACTCACTTAATAACGGATACTGGCATGCAAGGTCTGCTGAATTTTTCAGCCAGAAGCTCGTCAGGGCATTCGAATGGGCCAGACTCCCCGGAGATGTGCTTTTTATTGTCGGAGGAATAATTCCAATTGTTTATATCGCTATAAGGATGTTTTTTTCAAGAAACAGGACGATAGTTGAAGTTTCTGATGTTAAGAAAAACCGGTTTGTCGAAAAATCCTGAGTTTATTTGAAGGGAGAAAATAATGGAACGCAAATTCAAATATGTTGTTATAGGCGCGGGACTGGCTGGCTGTTCTGCGGTAGAAGGAATCAGGGCAAAAGACCCCGAAGGCACGATACTGCTTGTGGGCAGCGAAGAATATCTGCCGTATAACCGGCCGCCATTGACCAAGCAGCTGTGGTTTGGAAAGAAAAAAGTGGAGGATATATTTGTGCAGCCGCAGCAATATTTTCGGCAAAACAATATTGATGTCCTGCAGAATATTAAGGCCCTGAAAATCGATGCTGCAAGTAAGACGGTTACATTTAACGAAGGCACATGCAATTACGAAAAACTTCTGCTTGCGACAGGCGGAATCCCGAGACGGTTAAATATCGAAGGCGGGGACCTTCAGGAAATCTATTATTACCGCTATCTCAATGATTTCATGCGGTTAAAACCACGGATTCAAGATGGGACAAAGGTTCTTGTTATCGGCAGCGGTTTTATCGGCTCTGAAATTGCGGCAGGGCTTAGAATAAATAAAGCCGATGTAACAATCCTGATGCGAGATGAATACCTCGTGCAGAATATCTTTCCCAAAGACCTTGGTATGGCAATCCAGAATGATTTTATCGAAAGGGGCGTTAGAATTTTCACGCAGGATAGCGCTGTTTCAATTGCAAGAAGAAACAGCCATTTAGTTACCCGGACCAAAGCCGGCAAAGAAATCTCTTCTGAGATTATCGTTGTCGGTATTGGAATCGAGCCGGAGACGCAGTTGGCAAAATCAGCGGGGTTGTCGATAAATAACGGCGTAGTTGTTAATGAATTTCTTCAGACTTCATCACCTGATATTTATGCGGCCGGAGATAACGCAAATTTCCCATATTCAGTTTTCGCCACGCACACCCGGGTTGAGCATTGGGACAACGCCTTAAATCAGGGAAAATATGCCGGTATGAATATGGCAGGGACACAAACTACTTATGATTATATGCCGTACTTTTTCTCTGACCTGTTCGATTTCGGCTATGAGGCCGTGGGGCAAATTAATTCGAAATTTGAGACGTATGCTGACTGGCAGAAGGAAAACAACACCGGCGTCGTATATTACCTGCAGGATGATAAGGTAAAAGGCATGATGATGTGCAATGTCTGGGACAAAGTTGACGCCGCTCGTGAATTAATAAAAAGCAATAAACTCCTGACTAAACCCCAACTTCAGGGGGCCGTCAGATAATTTAATTTGAAAGGATACTATTATGAAACTTAAAGATCAAAATGTTGTTGAAACTCCCGGGAGTTTGATTCCATTGTCGCACGATGATGCCCTGGCTATGCACGAGGAAGTTTCCCAGTGGAAACTTAAGGATATTGTTCTTGAGAGGTCCTTCGAATTCAAGGGTTTTGAAGAGGCAATGGATTTTGTAAATAAAGTGGCAAAGATAGCGCAGCAGCAGAACCATCACCCCGATATTCATATTTACTACAACAAGGTGGCGTTAGAGCTTTCCACGCATAAAATCAATAATCTTACTGAACACGATTTTATCCTTGCGGCCAAAATTAATTCTTTAATAGGTGAATAATTTAATTTATTAAAGATTAAGATTTCGCAGCCTATTTGTAAAATCATGCTGAAGATTCAAATCTGAGGTCTGTTTCAAAACCGGCTCAGATTTTAGGGGGGTCATTGTATCGGGCAAAATCAAATCCGGTGCTAACCGGGCCAGCGGTATAGCTATAAAAGGATAATGCCTGATGTTCGGGTCAGGTATTTTAAGGTCCGGCTCATCAATTACCATCTGTTCATATAAAATCAAATCAAGGTCAATCGTTCTTGGCGCAAATTTATCATCGCTGCGATTCCTCGTTAATTTTTCCTCTATTTTTCTCAAGATTTCGTATTTTAAATTTCGGGGCGGCTGTTCTGTTTTAATCTTTAAAATGCCGTTTAGGAAATCATCCTGGATTTTGCTTCCAACAGCACGGGTTTTATAAAAGTCTGATATTGACGTGATTGTGACATATTTTTTTAGCAAAATGACAGCATGCGGAATATTACCGAATGGTTCAATATTGGAACCTATAGCTATATAAACATCTTCAGCCATTAGGTTGAGTCCTGAAGATTTCAACTCCTACACTCTTTGCAAATCGCAGCGCCCCCGGCTTATCAACCCTGATTTGTGCCGCTTTTATAAAAGAAAAGCCAAGGCAAATTTCCGCAATCTTTCCGGCCAATCCTTCTATAAGAAAAAAATTCGAATTTTCCACCATTGCGATAACCTTTTTTTTGATTTCCTTGTAATCAACTGAATCGTCGAGGTTATCGGTTTGGCATGGCTTTTTCAAATCGGCATAAAGAACAATATTAATAACAACGCCTTGTTTCTGAGCGCGTTCCCATTCATTAAAGCCTATGATGCACTGCATCGATAAATCCGTAATAACGATTTTATCGAGCTTCGATATATCATCTCTATCCATAAGTATTGCTCAAAATATTTCTGCCCCCATCGATAAAAATCACCTCACCCGTGACAAACTCGGCCGATATCAGGAATTTAACCGCCTCTACAATCTCTTCTATTGTCCCTGTCGAGTTAAGCGGGTTTGTCGGCCTTAATTTTTCAAGATATGTCTGGTCCTTGTCTTTCGGCGGCAAAATAGAACCGGGAGCAATGCCATTAACCCGGATACCGGGCGCGTATTCCAGAGCCATCAATTTAGTAAGCGAAAACAGCGTGCGTTTGGATAAATGATATGATACATGCTGCTTATCGTAATCTGTAATCCGTGCATCTATTGTATTAATGACTACAGGTTTATTTTGCGATTTGCGGCTGCTGTTTAATTTATAAAAAGACCTGCCCAAAAGAAACGGCGCATACGCGTTTACCATCATATTGCGGTTGAGATTTTCGACTGTTAAATCATTTAGGGTGTCCGTATCGAAAATCGAGGCGTTGTTAATCAGCACATCAATTGGTCCTGCCAAATCCTGCGCGCGTTTTAATAAACTTTCGCACTGGTCAGTTTTGCTTAAATCCGCCTGTATTGTAAAGGCCTTTACGCCTGAGCCGCCGATTTCTTTGGCTAATTCTTTAGCAGCGGCATCAGATGAATTATAGTGTATCACAATCCCCGCGGCACCCTTTGCGAGCCCCAGTGCAACTCCCCGGCCGATGCGATGCGCGGAACCTGTTATAAGGTATGTTCTTTTTTGCTGAATCATTTTTTAATCCCGCATAAATTAAGAAATTCCGCGCGAAGCGCCGGGTCAGAATCGTAATTTCCGCGCCAAAACGTGGTGCGGGTAACAGGCGACATTTCTTTTACTCCCCGCATCTCAACACATAAATGATGCGCTTCTAGAAGCACCGCCACACCATGCGGTTGCAAAAGCAGGTTTAATGTCTCGGCAATCTGCTGGCCTATTCGCTCCTGGACTGTAAGCCGTTTTGTTACTATGTGAACAAGACGGGTAAGTTTTGATATTCCAATTATATGTTCGTGCGAGATGTACCCGACGTATGCCTGCCCATAGAAAGGCAATCCATGGTGCTCGCATAATGAGTGAAACCAGACAGGCCCCTCGATGATTTGGCTCAAATGGCAGTCAGGGCCGCCCCGGCATTCTGTTTCGAAAACCTTGACTAATTTCGGGTCACCGTCGAAGCCGTTAGTAGCTTCAATCATTGCCTCTATAAACCGCCGCGGCGTATCCACCGTCGCCTCAGTATTCAAATTTAATCCGAGCGTCTGAAATATTTCGGCGGCATATTTCTCAAATTTCAATCTCTGCTCAGGGGTTATCGGGCGATTATGAACATTAATAACATCATTATTTAAATCCGCATGGTCATTCATTATTCCCTCTTATTTGCCTTGTCTCGCATGTAAAAAGCGAATTTAATGCTGTTATGATTTTGCCAGTTCCTGTTTTACCCTTTCATCCATTGCCTGCTGGTCTGTAGTAAAACTGTTTAAAGCCGCAAGGTTCATCAGGCTGTCCAAGCCGATAGTCTTATCAGCAAGCAGGTTCTTCCAGTTTTCCAATTTGGGTATCTTGCCTTCTTTTGCGCTTAACGCAATTTGTGAGTCAGTCCAGGGGACAAGAATATCACTGCAGTTATGGCTTTTGAAAAATTCAACGAGATCATCGGGTTCAAAGCTGTTAATATCCTCTTTTTCGAGTTCATCTATGCAGGAAACCAGCTTTTCATCTATGTCCCAAAGGGTATTTAAGTTAATGCTTTCGGGGCTTATCCCGTTATTTAAGCTGATTTCATAATTTTCTGAAGTTTTGTCATTTATTTTCTCGGGGCTCATATTCAAAGATAAAAATTCGTCGGCCGCCTTGGGAGGCATAGTCATTACATCAATTCCCGCCAGGTCGCGAATCTGCTCACCCGACCTGAAACTGGCGCCTATCTGCAAAGATGGGGACAGGCCGGATTGGCGAAGCTCTTTGACGGCTTTTTGAGACGCCAGCGTCGCCTTTTCTCCGATATATAAGCCGTTTCCTAATTTATTATCAGCGATGAAGCTGTTCAATCTTCCTAAAAAGACATTAACATACGCCGGCTGTGCTATGCGGGCAATAATGTAATTTTGCCGTGCAGAAAAGCCAAGTGTATGATTAACGGGGACTCCCTGCTGTGAAAGTTTGCGTGTTGCAAGAAGGCTGGCGGGAGTAAAGGGTAATTTAATTAAAAAACGTTCGGGACAGATTTCATAAAACCGTCTCGCGTAATCGAGCGCAGGAATCATGTCGTTGGCTAAATCTGTATGCTCTTCTACCGATACATACGCGTCGAATTTTTCGACCAGCCGCAGCGCATGCCAGGCATTGAGAATAAACGCGATTTCGAGAATCATTTTTTTGTTTGTCATGTCCGGATATGATTCAAGCAAATCGGCCGTCTTTGAGATAAGCGCATCATATCTGCCCGTCTGAATTTCTTTATTCAAAAGGGTGTTATTGGTGGTCAAAGCGGAAAATTCACGTGTCCAGCGCTTTTGGGCTTCATCGATATTGCCGGTATCGAACCAAAGGCGGGTGCCAAGACTATTCAGCTTTTGCCAGACGGCGTTACTTTGAAAAGCAGCGCGCCTGCCGAAATCAGGTTTAAAACTGTCCCGCAGAAATTTACGAATCTGCCCGGAAACCCCCATTATCGCTTTCTCTGTCTTCATATCTATTCCCCTTTATCTATTCTCCGAATCGATATAAGAGTATACTTCATGCTTTGGAAATGCAACTTTTTTTTGATTCGTTTTTGCTTAGGTATTGCCTTCCAAAAACGATATTTGTTTGGGGACAGTAAACCTCAATTTTGTGTAATATTTTCCATTTTCTATATTGCAGGTTACGTGCTTAATTTGGTATTATATTGTCTTGTTTAAAAACGCGTTTCGTTCAGGAGAGAACAAAAAAAAATTAAATACAGGAAAGGAAGGAAATATGGTAAAGCAGTTTATGAAAACAGTTGTGATGGTGACTTTGGCCATTGTTCTGTGCGTTTCAGTTTTTGCTAATGCGGCTGATAAGCCGGAAATTAAAGTTGGTGCTATCTTCGCTGTGACAGGAGGCGCTGCAAATCTTGGCGGTCCTGAAGCTAAAACGGCTGAGATGCTCATCGAAAAGATTAACAAGGAAGGTGGTGTCAATGGACAGCAAATTAAACTGATTATCAAGGATTCCGGCAGCAAGCCGGAGAACGCGGTTTCGTTTGCTAAGCAGCTTATTGATGAAGAGCACGTTCTTGCGATAATCGGTCCATCTACCAGCGGCGAGACATTACAGATAAAAAATATCTGCCAGGAAAATAAAACTATCTTAATTTCCTGCGCGGCAGCCGAGACAATTGTCAACCCGCTTGCAAGTTATGTCTTTAAAACCCCCCAGAAAGACAGCGATGCCGCCCGCCGCATATTGCAGGTTATGAGGGAGAAGAAAATTCAGAAGATTGGCGTTATCACCAGTAACGATGGGTTTGGTATAGCAGGGGGCCAGCAGCTTACCAATCTTGCAAGTGTTGCCGGAATTGCAATTGATATTAACGAGACATATGACAAATCTGAAACAGACTTGACGGGCGTTCTTACCAAGCTCAAAGGCCGCAACGTTCAGGCAGTTGTTAACTGGTCGATTGTCCCGGCACAAAGCATGGTTGCCAGAAATATGAAGCAGATAGGCATGGATGTTCCTCTATTCCAGAGTCACGGCTATGGCAATATAAAATACGTCCAGCAGGGTGGTGAAGCGGCAAACGGCACAATATTCCCATGCGGACGTCTATTGATTGCCGACCAGCTTGCTGATAATCATCCTCAGAAAAAGCTGCTTGTAGAATATAAAAAAGATTATGAGAGCCGATATAAAGAAGATGTCAGCACATTCGGCGGCCATGCCTACGATGCAGTACTGATTTTAGTAGAGGGAATCAAAAAGGCAAAGAGTGCCGATAAGGATAAAGTTCGGGATGCTATTGAGAATCTAAAAGGAATTGTAGGCACCGCTGGTATTTTCAATTTCTCATCGACCGATCACAATGGCCTTGGTTTGGATGCCTTTGAGATGCTTACGGTTAAGGATGGAAAATTCGCAATTTATAAGGAGTAATTGACAGGACCTTAATTGCTTAAAAATCCAAAAAACAGTATCGCAGGGCAACCCGATAGGGGTTGCCCTGCTGCATTAATATGATATTATATACCGATAGTTTTTAGTGTTAAAACAACAGCTTTATTTGACATTTTGACAGGAGAAGAAAATGCCTAATGGAAAACAGATATTAAAATTCGCCGCAATCCTCTTTTTTGTATTTAGCATAGCCTTTTGCCGGATAGCTTTTGCCGCCGATACTTCAGAGATTAAAATCGGCGCGATTTTCGCAATAACAGGCGGGGCATCGAATCTCGGTTCACCTGAGGCCAAAACAGGTGAAATGCTTGTCGAGAAAATAAACAAGGAAGGCGGCGTAAATGGCAAAAAAATTAAGTTGATTATTAAAGATTCAGGCAGCAAGCCCGAGAACGCTGTTTCGCTGGCAAAGCAGCTTATCGATGAAGAAAATGTTTTAGCAATTATTGGTCCATCCACCAGCGGCGAGACAATGCAGATTAAAAACATCTGCCAGGAAAATAAAACAATACTGATTTCCTGCGCGGCCGCTGAAGATATCATTAATCCCGTTGCCAGTTTTGTTTTCAAAGTCCCTCAAAGCGACAGCGATGCCGTCCGGCAGATTTATCGGATAATGAAGGCAAAAGCAATCACAAAAATAGGAGTCATTACCAGCAATGACGGTTATGGAGTCGCAGGCGGCAAACAGCTTGCCAATTTGGCCGCGGAAAATGGAATTACCATTGCCTTCTCCGAATCATACGATAAACAGGAGACCGATTTGACGGGTATTCTTACAAAAGTGAAAGGCAAGGATGTTCAAGCAGTCGTCAACTGGTCAATTGTTCCCGCTCAAAGCCTTGTTGCAAAAAATATGAAACAAATCGGTCTTGATGTCCCGCTTTTTCAAAGTTCCGGCTTTGGAAATATAAAATATGTTCAAGCGGGAGGGGAAGCTGCAAATGGAACGATATTCCCCTGCGGCCGGCTGCTTGTTGCTGAGGAATTGCCCAACGACCATCCTCAAAAAGCAGTGCTTATAGGTTATAAGAATGATTATGAATCCCGCTTCAAGGAAGATGCCAGCACATTCGGCGGCCACACATATGATGCACTGCTGGTCCTTACCGAAGCTATTAAAAAAGCCGGCTCAACAGACACCCAAAAGGTCCGCGATGCCCTGGAAAATCTTAAAGGCGTTATTGGAATAGCCGGCCAATTTAATTTCTCACCCAAAAACCACAGCGGGCTCGATATGAACGCATATGAAGTGCTCACTGTGAAGGACGGCAAATTTGCAATTTATAAAAATTAACCGTCTTGTGCATCCTTGTGAAAGAGTGAATATTTAATGAATCTCCCTCAGATTGTTCAATATTGTTTTGCGGGGGTTACCGTCGGCAGCATTTACGCGATTGTTGCCATTGGCTTCAATATCATTTACAACGCGACAGGAATTATTAATTTCGCTCAGGGTGAATTTCTTATCCTTGGCGCGATGTTAGCCATTACATTAAATCATTTCGTTGCGCTGCCGATTGCCATTGCGTTATCAGTTGTCATTACAACAATAGTCGGCGGGCTGATAGAAATTGTTTTCATCAGGCGCGCCCGCAACGCATCGGTACTCAGTTTGATAGTAATCACCATCGGTATTTCGATATTGATGCGTGAGGCGATGCTGCACATCTGGGATGAAAAGGTCAGGTCGCTTGCGTATTTTACCGGCACCGGAGTTTCGAGTATCACCATACTTGGTGCCCATATTTCGCCTCAGGTTTTATGGGTACTCGGCGTAAGTGCTGTTATCGTAATAGGCCTTACGCCATTTTTCCGTTATACGCTTACCGGCCGGGCTATGCGTGCCTGTGCCGATGACCGCATGGCGGCCCGCCTTTGCGGCATCAATGACAAATGGATGGTCACGCTTTCGTTTATGATAAGTGCGGCTATCGGCGCACTGGCAGGCTGTGTTATCTCGCCTGTCACCCAGACCCAGTATGACATGGGTGCTCCCCTGGCAATAAAAGGTTTTACCGTGGCAATTGTCGGCGGCCTGGGCAACAGTATGGCCGCAGTCGTTGCCGGTTTGATGCTCGGCCTTGTCGAGGCCTTTACAATGAGCCAGTTCGATGTCGCATACAAAGAGGCAGTATCGATTGTAATCCTGCTGCTTATTCTGGTTTTGCGGCCAAGCGGCTTATTCGGCAAACGTGAAATTGCAGCGATGAGGTCCTTATGACACAGTTTCGCAGATATATTCCCGTTATCGCCGTTGCCATAGCGGTTATCATCTTGCAGGTCGTGCTTTCAAAGACGGGCTCAACCTACTACATGACCCAAATCACCATGTCCGCGTTTTACGCCCTGGTAGTTATCGGCCTGTGCCTGCTCATGGGCTACGCCGGCCAGGTCTCGCTTGGACATGCGGGATTTTTTGCTATCGGCGGCTATACTGCCGCGGTTTTAACAACGTTCAATCTTACTGCTTATAGCAATACTCCAGTTGTTTCACTGTGCCGCTCGCTTGGACTGCTTGTTCAAAGGCAGGATATTTACGGCACAGATATTTTGGCATTTTCTGCATGGCCTGCTTTTGCCGCCGCAATCCTGCTGGCAATCATAATCGCTTTTTTAATCGGCCTGCCGGTCATTCGCCTCAAGGGACATTATATGGCGATGGCGACCCTTGGTTTCGGATTGATTATATATCGCATTGTTCTTGGAGGCCGCATCTTCGGCCAGGCCGATGGTGTCTCGAATGTCCCTCCATTTAGGATTATCGATGGCCTCGAAGTCAACGGCCGTGCGGCGTTCCGCATCGAAAGTTATTATATCGCCTGGTTTGTGGTGCTTGCCGCGATGGTTTTGGCAATCAATCTTGTTCATTCCCGTGTCGGCAGGGCGCTTCGTTCCATTCACGAAAATGAAGAGGCCGCGCATTCACTGGGCGTTAATACGTATCGCTACAAGCTGCTTGTCTTTATTTTAAGCGCGGTCTTTGCCGCGATTGGCGGAGTCTTATTGACTCATTACAACGGCAGTATCGGCCCGTCCGAAGTCACCGTGATGAAATCGGTCCGTTATCTTGTCATTGTCGCGGTAGGCGGAATGGCAAATCTCTGGGGGGCCTTATTTATGGGAGTGCTTTTGAATTTCCTTTCCCTTCGCGGGGTTTTCGGCTCGTATGATGATGCCGTTTTTGCTGTTATATTAATAGCGATTATGCTCTTTGCCCCGCAGGGGTTGCTGCGTATGCTCAATATCCGAAAAATTTCATCCTTATTGCCCCGGAGATCAAATGCCTGAGGCGATGCTCGAAACAAAAAAACTGCACCGTTTTTTCGGCGGCCTTCACGCCGTAAACGATGTAAGTATCACTGTTTCGCAGGGCACCATTAAAGGTGTCATCGGTCCAAATGGCGCAGGCAAAACGACACTGTTCAATCTCATAGCAGGCACTGTTACCCCGCACGATGGCGATGTGATTTTTCGCGGCAAAAAAATTACGGCATTGAAGCCGCACGCTGTCGCATCCCGCGGTATCGCCCGCACATTCCAGACCACAAAACTTTTTGCTCACATGACGGTCCTGGAAAATGTTATGGTTGGCCGCCACAGCAGGACCAAATGCGGTTTTATCTCCGGCATGCTGAACCTGCCGCGCACCTGGCACGAGGATAAACAAATAAAAGCCAAGTCTCTGGAAATCCTTAAAGACCTTGGCTTAAGCGAGCATGCATTCGAAAAGGCCTCTAATCTGCCGTTCGGCAGGCAGCGGCTTGTGGAATTTGCGCGTGCCCTCGCTATGGAACCGCAGTTGCTTTTGCTCGATGAGCCCGCGGCCGGTCTCAATATCTACGAAACAAAAGAGCTTGCCCGATTGATTAAGTGGATTCGTGACCGCGGCGTCACCTGCCTTGTCGTCGAGCATGATATGTCACTGGTTATGGCTATTTGCGATGAAATAGTCGTCCTCGACCAGGGGCGTAAAATCGCGGAAGGGCCGCCGCGTGCCGTCCAGCGTAATCCTGAAGTCATTCGCATCTACCTTGGGGATAACGATGCTTAAAATTTTAAATCTTGAGGCAGGTTACGGCCAGTTGCGAGTGCTCAAGGGTATCTCCCTTCACGTCTTGCCCGGCGAGGCCGTCGCCATTATCGGCGCTAATGGCGCAGGCAAAACCACACTGCTCAAGACCATCGCCGGTGTCCTGCGTCCCCGTTCGGGAAAAATTATGTTCAATAAGCAGGATATCTCCAACGCGGCACTTGAAAAAATAGTCGCCTCCGGCTGCTGCCTTGTCCCCGAGGGCAGGCATGTCTTTAGCACCATGACAGTCAAAGAAAATCTGCTCCTCGGTGCCTATCATCGCCAGAAAAACGGCGACTCTTTAAATATCTCTTCGAGCCTCAAACAGGTCTATAAGCTTTTCGGCATTCTCGAAGAGCGTGCCAATCAGCTTGCCGGCACTCTTTCCGGCGGCCAGCAGCAGATGCTGGCAATCGGCAGGGCGCTTATGTCAGGCCCGAAACTATTGATGATGGATGAGCCGTCTCTTGGCGTTGCTCCGCTGCTTGTAAAAAGCATATATAAAACCATTGCCGACCTCAAGCGCCAGGGGCTTACGATACTGCTTGTCGAGCAAAACGCAAGGGCGGCCCTCGCGCTTGCCGACAGGGGATATGTTTTCGAAACAGGGCAGATTGTTCTTGAGGGGACAAGCCGCGAGCTAAGCGATAACCCCGAGGTTCAGCGGGCGTATCTTGGCAAAGAATATCAGAGAATAGATGAGTGAGGAATGTATGGGCGAGAAAATAATCTACAATCCGAAATCCGAAACAATGCCGCGGGAAGATATTGAGCAGCTTCAGATTGAAAAGCTGCAATCGACCCTTAACAGGGCCTACCGAAATGTCGCCTTCTATCAGAAGGCCTTCGATGCCAACCGCGTCAATCTCGAGAATATAAAAGATATAGACTCTCTGCGCCAGCTTCCTTTCACGACAAAAGAAGACCTGCAGAAAAGCTATCCTTACGATATGTTCGCTGTCCCCCTGCGCAACATCGTCCGCATTCATTCTTCCGGCACGACCGGCAAGCCCATCGTCGTCGGCTTCACGCGGGATGACCTTCGAAACTGGACCGAGTGCGCTGCGCGTCTTCTTGCTGCGGCGGGTCTTACCGAGCATGATGTCGTCCAGATTGCACTCGATTACAATCTTTTCACAAGCGGCTTCGGCTTCCAGCAGGGTGCAGAGCATATCGGCGCATCAGTTATCCCCGCGTCTTTTACAGCCAGTGTCGAAAAGCAGATAGTTATAATGAAGGATTTCAAAACAACCGCCCTTGTAACTACTCCCAGCCATGCCGTCAAAATCGCCTCAGGTCTCGAAGAAATGCGCCTTCATGCCGAGGCACTGAATCTGCGCCACGGGCTTTTCTGGGGCGAGCGCTGGTCCGACCAGCTTCGTGACCAGTTGGAAGCAAGACTCGGCATCATTTCGACCGATACTTACGGCCTTACCGAGATGATGAGCCCCGGCGTCGCGGGTGAATGTCACCTCCGCGACGGCCTGCATATCAATGAGGACCATTTCATCGTCGAAGTCATTAATCCAAAGACATTGGAGCCGGAAGGCGTCGGCCCTGAAGGGGAGCTTGTCCTTACGACAATTACAAAAGAAGGTTTCCCGCTCATTCGATACCGCACAGGCGATATTACATCACTTGACCCTGAGCCATGCGCCTGCGCCCGGACTTTCCTGAAAATGGCAAGGGTGCTTAGCCGGACCGATGACCTGATTAGTTTTCGCGGTGTGGAATTCTTCCCCGCCGAAATCGAACAGATTCTTATCGAAGTCGAAGGCGTCAGCCCGCATTACCAGATAATCCTCGGCCGCGAGGCAGGCGTCGATACACTCGAACTTAAGGTCGAAATCTCTGATTCCATTACCTTCCTCGACGGCCTCAAATCCGTTGAAAATATGCTTGCCCAATTATCCCGGCGGATTAAAAACGACCTCGAAATCGAGGCCAAAATCACCCTCGTCGAACCCAAGGCCCTCCAGCATATCGAGGCAAAAGACCGTGTCATCGACAAACGTCCGGCTTAATAGCTGTTGAGGAGACGAATATGAAATTCAAGCCTTTAAACTTTGCCTTATATTTCGCAATTGCCTTTATGAATGTGCAATTTTGTCTCGGCCAAACCGTCTTACCGGTTATCCCGCCCAGGGTACAGCCTTTTGCGTTAAACTCAGTGCGTCTTCTCGATAGTCCTTTTCGTGATGCAATGCTGCTTAATGAGAAATATCTGCTCAGTCTTGATCCAAACCGCTTTCTATACACCTTTCGTATCAATGCCGATTTGCCGACAGATGACAAACCCTATGGCGGCTGGGAAAAGCCTGATTGTGAGCTTCGCGGCCACAGCCTCGGCCATTATCTCTCGGCATGCTCGCTGATGTATGCCGCTAACGGTAATGGTGAACTCAAACGAAGGGCCGATTACATAGTCGCCGAACTTGCCAAATGCCAGCAGGCGCTTCCTTCAAAAGACTTTAACGATGGATACCTTTCCGCCTTTCCGGAATCTTTCATTGACCGGGCAGCGGAAGCCAAAAAAGTATGGGCGCCATGGTATACACTTCACAAAATTTTAGCTGGCCTTCTGGATGCTTACCAATACTGCGGCAATCAACAGGCACTCGATATATTGGTCAAGAGTGCCGATTGGATAAAGCTTCGTATGGATAGGCTTAGTGAAAAAGAGGTTCAGCGGATGCTGCAGATTGAATTTGGCGGCATGAACGATGTGCTGACAAATCTTTATGCTGTCACTGGAAATCCCGACCATCTGCGCCTCGCCCGCGCATTCGACCACCGCCAGATTTTTGACATGATGGCCCGCAAAAAAGATGGGCTTGATAATTACCATGGCAATACCCAAATCCCCAAAATCATCGGCGCTGCCCGTGAATATGAAATGACAGGCAATGCTTCCTATCGCGATATCGCTGAATTTTTCTGGGATAGGGTGGCATTGAATCGTTCTTACGCTATCGGCGGCAACACCGACAAGGAAAATTTCTTTCCCGTCAATAAATTCGCTCAGCATCTAGGGCCCCAGACCGCCGAAACCTGCAATACCTATAACATGCTCAAACTCACCCGCCTGCTCTTTGGCTGGGATCCCTCAGTCCGGCTGATGGATTTCTATGAACGCGGACTTTACAACCACATCCTCGCCTCGCAAGACCCGCAAAAAGGCATGTTCACTTACTATATGTCCCTCAAACCCGGCCATTTTAAAACCTATTCCACCCCCGAAGATTCCTTCTGGTGCTGTGTTGGTACTGGAATGGAAAACCATTCCAAATACGCCGATACAATTTATTTCCACGACAGCAATTCATTACTGGTCAATTTATTTATTTCATCGAGATTGGATTGGAAAGATAAAGGTTTGACTCTAACGCAGCAGACCCGATTTCCCGCATCCGATATGACTTCACTTCTATTTAATGCCCAAAAAGGTGTGGAATTGACTGTAAAAGTCCGCTGCCCTCAATGGTTGTCTTCCAATGCTGAATTTATTCTAAACGGCAAAAAATTAGATGATATCTCCGGCCGAACTGGTCAATATGCCTCAATCAACCGAACATGGCAGGATGGAGATAAATTGGAAGTCAAACTGCCGATGTCTTTACATCTCGAAACTCTGCCAAATGACTCGAACTATGTCGCTTTTTTATATGGCCCCATAGTCCTTGCCGGCCAGTTAGGAAGAGAAGGTATGCCGACTCCTTATGCCCCCAATCAGGCCGATTACGACAAAATCCCCGACCCCAATGTCCCCATTCTGATTGGAGACGTAAATAATATTTTAGCCCACATCGAACCAGTTGCCGATAGCCCGTTAACCTTCCGAACCAAAGGCATCTCCAAATCCGAAGATATTACCCTTATTCCTATCTGTCATACGCATCATCAGCGCTACTCCGTCTATTGGCAGCTTGCCCACTAGCGCGAGCCCCATGCAAATACATCATCTGTAAATTGGAATCATTTTAGGGCGGGGTTTGCCTCGACACATTTAGCCCTCGTAAGAGGGCATCACCTTAATATCCCGGCGTGTAAACGCCGGGAATGAAAATCTTAACAATCAATAGCCCGCGTAGCGGGCGATACAATTAAGAAGTTTTTTTATTGCTTCTTTTTTTATTATTGGTTTTTTCTTCGTTTATAAGGGTAATAAAAAAATGTTCCAAATTTAGGTTTCTTCTTCAATCTAACTATTTTTGCAAGGCGAATGAATTCATTTGAAAGTTTGCACTTTAAAATTCGTTGTTCGAATTTCTCGGTGTCCTCTGCTGATAACAGTTTGTACTCCATCTTTTCAAGGGCAGAGCGGAAAGCATCTAATGCTTTTGCGGGAGTTATTGCTATCGCCCGCCATTGGTAAAACCTCTTCCATATTTACCGCGATATTGTTTTGATGTATTTTCAACTTCTAAAAGAGAAATCCACAAATGAGATTTTCTTTTTTTTGCATGAACTTTGGATTTAGCGGTTTGTATGGCTCTCTTTTTGAGCTTCATAAAAAATTACGGATTAAGTAATTTCTTCATCTGCTCCTGGAGTATTGATTCAATCTTGCTTTTGAAGGGGGCTAACATGAAGGGAAGAGTTGCGATTATTTCAATTTCGGTTTCCTTAATCGTCATTGCGGCTGAGATAGCAAAACCTGATACTGAGAAACTTGCCCTGCAGGTATTGTCATTCCACTCTTCTCGCAAGCCGCTGACTTGATTGCCGAATTGTTTTTTCACCTCGTCGAGGGCCTTAGTGAGGCGCTGCTTTGCCTCTTCCTGGCTGAGATTATGCGGAATTGTAAATTTAACTTCTGGCGTAAATTAGTCCTTTCTAACTTTTTTACAAATTATACAGTTCATCGTCTTTAAGAATAGTAAAACCTGCGGCAGAAATGACTTTTTGTGCGGCCGCAGAATGTGTCTCATCAATCTCAAGGCAGCATACACCCTTTGAATTGGATTGCAGTACAAACCCGTATGCGTCTTTGACATTGATATTGTTTTGGGCAAGCGCCAATGTGAGTATTTCGAAATTGCCGACCCTGTCTGGAATGGAAATCGCGATAATTTCCTTTAATGCGCATGCGCAGCCAAGATTGGCAAGCGACAAATATGCCTGATTTGGATTATTTACGATGAATTTTACAAGTCCGTATTCGCCCCTGTCCTGGATGGTGAATGCGCGGATATCGATATTATTTTCGCGTAAGGTCTTCGCCACTGCGCCAAGCCGGCCGGGCCTGTTTTCCACAAATATGGTCAGTTGCTTTGCCATTTTAAAAACTCCGTTTTAGTTATTGGTTAATTGTTGATAGTTAAATATCAATGAACAACGAACTAAAAACAATGAACATTTTTCATTCTTTTGGTCTCAAATCAATAACCCGTTTGGCCTTGCCTTCGGAGACCGGCAGGGCATTTGGCTCGTGCAGCTCGACCGATGGATGCAGGATAATTGCAGAGCGCAAGTCTTCGATGATTCGTCCCTTGAGTGCCTCAAGCTGCGACGGATCGCCGAGAAACAGCTTTGGGTAAATCTCGACTTTGACCGTCAAATGGTCGAGCTCGCCGCGTTTTTCAACCTGTATTATGTAATTGGTCGCGACTTGGGGTATTTTCATCACGACCTCTTCAATCTGCGATGGGAATACGTTTATGCCGTTGATTATTAGCATATCATCGGTTCTGCCCATTATGCGTGACAGCCGCCTGTGCGTCCTGCCGCAGGGACACGGGTCAGTATGCAGATATGCCAGGTCGCGAGTGCGGTATCTAAGAATTGGCGAGGCCTTGCGAATCAGATTTGTAAGGACGACCTCACCCGAATCGCCATCTTTGACCTGCTGGCCTGTCTCCGGGTCGATGATTTCAACTATATAGCCATCTTCCCACAGGTGCATATCGTTTTTATAGATGCATTCGAATGCGACGCCAGGGCCATTAAGCTCGCTAAGCCCATAAGAGTTATAAACATCGATACCCCAGACCTGTTCGATTTTTTTGCGGATATCCTCCGAGTGCGGCTCAGCGCCGGTGAATGCTTTTCTGAGAACCAGCTCTTCGCGTTTAATTTCGGCCTCTTCGAGTTTGGTATGGACGTGCAGAAGATAACTTGGAGTGACATGAAGGACAGTGGTGCCGAAATCCTTCATAGTTTTAATCTGCCGCTTTGTGTTGCCGCCTCCAATCGGTATTACGGCCATGCCCACGCGTTCGGCGCCGTAGTGAAGCCCGAGGCCTCCTGTGAACATGCCGTAAGTCATCATGTTCTGGAATATATCTGACCTTGCCGCGCCGGATGCGGTGATGCACCTTGCCAGCATCTCAGTCCAGTTTTCGATATCTTCTCTGGAATAATAGATGACTGTGGGTATTCCGGTCGTGCCGCTGGAGGAATGTATCCTCACGACGTCTTTCATTTCGACAGCCAGCAAGCCTCTCGGGAAATTTATGCGGAGGTCATCTTTTGTGGTGAAAGGTATTTTTTTAAGGTCGCAAAGCGAGCGGATATCATCAGGCGAAGATATTTTTGCATTTCGAAGCTGCTTTTTATAGAAGGGTGTATTTAATGCCCAGCCGACTATTTCACGGAGCCGTCGTAATTGTATTTCTTCCAGCCGTGACCTGTCGGCTGTTTCAATGTCTTTGTTCCAGAAAGGGACATCCATCACAGGCCTTCGATTTCCTTGCGGGTGACAACCTTTAGGCCTTTATCAGTCAGAATCTTCTGGGCCTTATCTGTATCTTCGAACCTGAAGACCAATAGCGCGTTATCACTGAATTTCTCAACAAAGCCGTACATATATTCGACATTGATATCGCTATCGGCGAAGATTTTAAGGATTCCAGCCAAACCGCCCGGTTTATCATCAACTTCCACCGCAATGACATCGGTGAGATTTGCGACAAAGCCATTTGCCTTGAGGGTTTTTACAGCCAAATCCGATTTATCGACAACAATCCTGAGAACGCCGAAGCTTTCGGTCTCGGCGATTGTCAAGGCCCGGATGTTTATATTGTTTTTTCCCAGCAGCGAGCAAACATCATAGAGCCGACCTTTTCTGTTTTCCAGAAAAACCGATATTTGAGTCAGTTTCATTTTCGTCCCCTTTATAATGTTCTTTTGTCAATAATTCGTTTGGCCTTGCCTTCGCTTCGCTGGATTGTTTTGGGCTCAACAAGCGTGACCTTCACGCCGATGGACAGGACCGCCTCGATCTCTTTTTTAATTATTCCGGCGAATTCATTAAGCTTTTTAACCTCATCGGAGAAAATCCTTTCTTCGACCTCGACGAGCACCTCGACTTCATCGAGCTGATGGGCCTTTCTATCGACGATAAGCTGATAATGCGGCTGAGTGCCTTTTATGCCGAGTAAAACGTGTTCAATCTGTGACGGGAAGACGTTTATGCCGCGGACGATAATCATATCATCGGTGCGGCCTTTAATCTTGCTGATTCGAGGACTTGTCCTGCCGCACTTGCATTTATCATATCGAATGCTGACTACATCGCGGGTGCGGTACCTGATGAGCGGTATGGCTTGTTTTGTTAATGTGGTAATAACCAGTTCGCCTGATTCACCTTCTTTGACTTCCTGGTCGGTTTTGGGATCTATTATCTCAGGATAAAATACGTCACTGTATATATGAAGGCCCTCTTTGTGTGTGCATTCCTGTGCGACACCCGGGCCAATGATTTCCGAAAGGCCATAAACATCAGTTGCGGTCATATTCCAGATTTGCTCGATTTCCTTACGCATCGGCTCGCTCCAGGGCTCTGCGCCGAAGATACCGATTTTCCAATTGCCTTTAGCCGGGTCGACCCCTATTGCCTTTGCTTCTTCGGCCATATACAGGACATAGCTTGGTGTGCAGGCTATGACCTTGGGTTTGAAATCCTGCATAATTTTAAGCTGGCGTGCGGTTTGACCTGCAGAGGCCGGTATTATTTTAAGCCCGGCTTCGAGTGCGCCGTAATGAAAGCCCAGGCCCCCTGTGAAAAGTCCATAACCATATGCGATTTGAATTGTGTCACCGGGTTCGCCGCCGGCACAGCAAATCGTTCTTGCCATAACATCCGACCAAAGGCTTATGTCATCCCTGGTATATCCGACCAGTGTAGGATTGCCTGTGGTGCCGCTTGATATATGAATTTCGGCAAGGTTGTCTCTTTTCGAGAAAAGTCCGTAAGGGTAATTATCACGCATGTCAATTTTGGTAGTGAATGGCAGGCGTTTGATGTCATCGATACTTTTGACGGCATCGGGCTTGACACCGGCATCATCTAATTTCTTTTTATATATGGGGCAATTGCCGTAAATATAAGGGACAAGTTTTTTAAGATAGTCTGATTGCAGCTTTTTCATTTCCTCAGGCTGCATGCATTCAATTTCTTTTTTCCAAATCATGATTGGCCCATTTCCCTTCCTTTAAGAAATACCCCCTTGTTCTCATCTACATATTTCTTCTTAAAAGTAGCCTCTATTGCCTGCTGCCAGAAATCCGGCTTAATCGGCAAAAAGGCTGATAATACACCGACAAGAAAAACATTCAGATGCCGCGGATTTTCAATTGCTTTTTGTGCCTTGTCCAAATATTCAATAAGGTCCTTGCCATCAGGTTTTAAGAAGGTCTTCAGTCTTTCATGCTCTTCGGGATGGAAGCATACCAGGACATCGGCCCAACCCTGCTGAACAATAGGGGAGAAAACCTGTTTGCCGAAGCGGACATGTGATTCGACAGAGCCGCCGCGCTGGGCCATTCCGTGGACCTCTGATTTTTTAATATGGAAGCCCGCATACATGGCCGCCCAGCCGCAGATTTCAGCAGCCTTCAAGATTCCCTGTCCCCCTGTTCCGCCAAAGGTTATGTTATAAATTTTGTTTTCCACTTTTTTTGCCATGTTATTGCCTGATAAGTTTACATGGATGTCTTGAGATTATAACTGATAACGCGTTTTCATTAACACGTTTTTCGACAAGCGCGTCAAACTCAGCCCTGTTTTTGGGATCTATGACATCGACGTTATCGGCGCCGCAAGCCTTGCAAAGGTCTTCGAGAATGAGTTTCTTTGTTGGCTCATTTCGGATAGTTAATCCGGTGGCTGGGTTCTGCTGGCCGCCTGTCATAGCTGTCGTGGAGTTATCGAGAATGAATATTACACCTTTTGCCTTGTTATATGCGGCATTGATTAGACCGGTGATTCCTGAATGAACGAATGTGGAATCGCCTACCACACCGACGATTTTCTTATCAGGGGCGCCTTTTCTCCAGCCCTCATTGAAGGTAACTCCTGCACCCATGCAAAGACAGGAGTGAAGTGCCGAAGTTGGCGGAAGGCACGCAAGTGTATAGCAGCCGATATCGCCTGCAACATAGAAATCAAGTTTTTTAAGTGTGGCGAATGTTGCCCAATGGGGACATTCCGGGCAAAGCCTTGGCTTTCGCTTTACTGATTTTATTTCTTTTTTGATTTCGCCTTTGACGACGGCGGGTATTAATTCCGGCAGCAGTTCGCCTATTTTGAAGGATGGGTCTTTGGCCTGGCATTTTAAGCCAAGCGATTTTACGTGCTCTTCGAGGAATGGGTCAAGCTCTTCTATAACATAGAGCTTTTTGACGGTTTTTGCAAATGCGAGAATTTTATCATCACAGAATGGATAAGTCATACCCAATTTAAGGTAAGAGGCATCCGGATAATTTTCTTTTAGATACTGATAAGAGACGCCTGATGTAATGAAGCCTATTTTTTTATCGCCGGCTTCGATGCGGTTCATTTTGGTTTTTTCTGAAAGCGACTTTAGTTTTTTCAGACGCTCTTCGACAAAGATGTGCCTGCCGTAAGCATTTCCCGGCACCATTACGTATTTCGGTATATTTCTTTCAAATGGCGGCTGAGGCGGGACAACTCTTTGGCCCAGAATTATATCTTCTTTTGTATGAGCAACACGTGTAGTCATTCGAAGGATTACAGGGGTATCGAATTTTTCACTAATTTCGAATGCCTGTTTAATAAACTCTTTTGCCTCTCTCGGGCTTGCGGGCTCAAGCATTGGGAGTTTTGAGAAAATACTTATCCACCGGGTATCTTCCTCGTTTTGCGAGGAGTGCATTCCGGGGTCATCGCATACAACAGCCACAAATCCGGCGAGTATTCCCGTATACGATGAAGTCATGAGAGGATCAAGTGCTACATTTAAGCCGACGTGCTTACAGGCGAATAAACTTCTAACCCCGCTTATAGCTGCACCAAGAGCAACTTCATAGGCAACCTTCTCATTTACAGACCATTGGACATCAAGGTCGGGAAATGTTGCCAGGGTTTCAAGTATTTCTGTTGACGGTGTGCCGGGATATGCGCAAGCGACCTTTAATCCGGCCTCATATGCCCCAAAAGCAAGGGCCTCATCACCTGAAAGCAAAGCCTTTTTGGACAAGCTGTTTTTGCTCATATATTGTGAATATTATAAGGATTATGTCTCTTGGTTCAATAAAAAAAGCCCGCCTGTTTAGACGGGCTTTTTATTATGAGGAGAGTTCTTTTAGAACGTATATTCAACTGTAAAGTGGAAATATAAGGCATTATCGTTATTGTTGGAGCCATAGTAGCCGCCCGGCCATAGATGCTCAAAGATCAAGTTGCCTTTTAACTGCTTGGAGCAAGTATATCTTGCCCAGGCAGTCAGCAAATGCCCGCGGAAATTACCGCTGTTTGAGAATCTATCGTCGTTTCTATATGTATTTTCATCAGCATAAAGCAAATGATAATCGGTAAGGAATTCCCATTGCGCATTTGGTTTAAATTTATGGCCAAAAGCTACGCGGTGGAGATTGGAGACCAGGTTATCTTCAAGCTGAGTCACATACGGCTGATAAAGTTCGCTCCATTGCGGCCATTGACCCCATAATGGATTAAATGACTCTACCGTGTCTGACTCCGGGTCATCGCCTGTGAGGTATTCATATGTTAAACGCAGCCTGTTATCGCACTCATCTTTGAAAGCGTATTCGAGGTAACTCTTTTGACCGAAGGCCAGAAGATCTTCTTCATTTTCATTGGATGTAATGAAAGGATTTGGTGAAGCGGAATGGCCAAACTGAACAGCGCCTTCAACGCGATAACTCCAATTATTACCACAAAGTGGTCCTGAAAGGGCGCCGCCAAATGTGTAAATTTCAGCATTTTTACTGTAGAGTCTTACCGCCCCTGCTGGGAAGTTAAAGGCTTTACCTGTAATGGGCTCAACAGGATTATTATTTTTGTACATGAAATAAGCTTCAACATTGGTAGGCGTACTCTTATCGGTTAAATACGCAATTGCGCCTTCTTCCTGCTGCTGTGTTACATATTTATCTCTGTCGTTAATGGGCTTTAGCCAATATTCGGACTCGGGCTCATTATGAATGTAAATAGTGTCGAGTTTTGTTTTCTCGCCTAAATCCCAGGTTAAACGCAAGGCATCATAATAGAAGGTCCTGGAGCCATCCAGAGGAGTTCCATCAGCAACAAGCCAGCCGCTTCCAAGGAAGATATCCTGGCGTCCTATAATAGTTGTCGCGCATCCGAGTAAGCTCTTTGAAGTATAATTGAGGTTGTCAATTATTATTTCATCAAAATCGGTTTCCTGAGGTTTGCTTTCAGGGTTATCCCAGGTCCTGAATTCCCATGTCATTCTGGTATTGAACCAATTGTTTTCGTCACACTTGCTCTTTGTCCACCAGCGTGTGCGGTATCTCTCGAAGTGGAATTGGTTGTCTTCATTATTCAGAGTTGGGTTATCTATTTTGTCACGATTCAGCGCGGTCCAGTTATATCCATAATGTTCCCTGAAACGAAAATCGGCTCCCATTTCCAGCCATGGTTCCGGATTATGGAACCAATCGCTTGTTTCGGGTGCAGGTGACGCGGAGGCCGGAGCCTGGGCTGCCTGGACCTGGGCAGCGGCAAACACAGCGGCCAACACGAACACCAGAATCAAAATCACCCTTGTTATGTTCTGTGCCATCTTGCACTCCTTAAAAATTTAAGGGTTAACAATATTTATGCCCGGTTACAATTATGAGCTGATTACCCATAAAGACCGAAGTTGTTGCATTCTTTGGAATTGCGCAGAAAACTTGCGCAGAAGAAACGAACGATAATTAAATCCCTTGTCCTGAATACAATTCTCAACTCTTTTTCCCACTAGAATGTAAACGATAACCTTAATTAAACAGGGACACTTTTAAAATATCCGCCTCCTGCAGATTTCCCTGCTCGTCCCATATTCCCGTATGTATCGGTATTAGTATCCCCAAAAGACTACAAAAAGCAAGAGTTTTTTCAGGTTTTTTATTTAAATGATAAATAGTCCCGTAAAAATGGGTATTAATGGGAATATTAAGGCCTAAATGGCTTTTATAATACTGATAAGAGACATGTAATTTTTTAAAAAATAATATTAATTAGATATACCCAAAAGTTCTAAAGCGTTGTCTCTTAGAATTCTTTTTTCCAGATGCCCAGGCAGTTCGAGATTTTTTAAAAGTGACAAGGTTTTGGCCTGGTCAGTCCATGGTGAATCAGTCCCGAAAAGGACACAATCTTCAGGATGCGCAACGATTATACGCCTGGCTTGCTCAGCGGCAAGGTATTCGAGTGACCAGGACAATTCCATATATATGTGTTTACCCGCGAGTAATCGCTCGACATCGTCCCATTGCTGCCATGCACCAAGATGTGTGGTGACAAACTTCAATTTAGGAAACATCTTGGTGACATTGAGGATTCTGCGGCAATCAGCTCTTGTATCTTTTGGAAATGCGATATCATAGCCGGTATGAGAAACCGCTATTAAATCATTTCCCTCAAGCTCCTCATAAATTGGCAGCATTCTATCTTCATCAAGGTGGAAGTTCTGACAATATGGGTGAAATTTAACTCCCTTGAAGCCTTCCTGCTTAATTTGGGCTATTCTTTCTTTCCATTTGGTGTCGGCCGGATGAATCGATGGGAACATTATTAACCTTTCGGTGTCTTGTTTAGAATCGTCATTTCGAGCGAGTTCCGATTTATCAAAACGAGTCGAGAAATCTAATTTAATTGATTCCTTCGCTTCGGGATGTTTCATGTCGCTCCGTTCGCAATAACAATTTCTTACCTTTTTGCACCAGTTGAAAATAGGCGTAAACTGTTCTGGGGTAGTGGCAATGCAGCATATCACACTTCGGCTTATGTGATTACGTTTCATTGAGTCCGATAAATCTTTTATTGTCCCATCGAGGAAGGCCTTTGCATCCGGGGCTTCTTCCAAGAGTTTCTTCATCGCGCGTGGCGCAAGCTCATCCGGAAACGCATGCGCATGAAAATCAATAATTCCTTCGTTCATCTAAACGCCCTTAAAAATGCAGCCGCAAAACTGCATATTATTTTAGCATAATGGGACATAAAAGGAATTGGCCATATAAGAAACTTCACAAATTACTAAATTGTGGTATAAAAAGGAATATTGAACTGACGGATTAGAAATAAGGAGAAAAAATGTTCAGGTGCATACGAGACATTGCGGTTTTAATTTTATCTTTTTCACTATTGTGCCTTAGCGGTTGTCAGAATGCGTCAAGAAGCACAGGAGAACGGGTTTTTTGTTTGAATGGCTTATGGCAATTTACAGCCGACAAATCAAATGAAGGGATAGAGGCTAAATGGTTTGCACAAAATAATGACCGTTCGAGCTGGCAGGAGGTGAAAGTTCCACACACATGGCAGGTTATGCCGGGCCTTGAGGATTATCACGGAGTCGGCTGGTATTACAGGAATATAAAAATTGATGCACCCGTTAAAGGTAAGATTGTAAAACTCCAGTTCGATGCGGTAAATCGCGATACGCAAGTTTGGGTAAATGGCAGATTTATCGGTGAGCACAATGGCTCGGGATATACTCCATTCGATATGGTTATTCCAAATAAAATTATAACCAGTAATGACTTGCATATAGCTGTCAGGGTCGCCAATAATTTTTCAAAGAGGGCACTCCCCTTTGATCGTTCCTATGACTGGATTACTGATGGCGGCATCGTTCGCGGCGTCCGGCTAAAAATTTTACCAACATCGTATATCGAACAGCCATTAATAGATGCCCAACTGTCGGCCGATTATAAATCCGCAAATATAGATACTCGTGTTGTCATTAAAGGAAAGTCTTCTCATTTATCAATCAAGCAAACGATTCTCGATCCATCCGGCAATATCGTAAATGAAATCTCTGCTCCCATAAAAGATAACGACGGCAATTTTACAGCCTTCTTGGAAGCCGATATAAAATCGGCTGCCCTCTGGCATTTCGATAGGCCGCAGTTGTATCGAATGATTTGCAATCTGATTGATAATGGAAAAATAATTCATACTAAAGAGTCTTCTTTCGGAATCCGCAAGGTCGAAGTCAAAGATGGATTTTACATTCTTAACGGCGAAAAAATGCGGCTGATGGGGCTTGAATGGATGCCGGGAAGCGACCCGCGATATGGTCTTGCTGAAACACCCGAATATATGCAAAGTGTTCTGGAAGATATGAAAAAGCTCAATTGCGTCATTACCCGTTTTCACTGGCAGCAGGATGATTATGTATTCAAATTTATGGACGAAGAAGGGATGCTTGTTCAGGAGGAAATACCTACATGGGGTCCCGGCACGCGTCTGGAGCAATTGGCCGACATCCAGCAAATGCAGACCAATGAGATGATTTTGCCTCATTATAATCATCCCTCGATATATGCATGGGGACTTTGCAATGAAATCACCGGCCAGGCGCCGCAGGGACATAAATTTGTTAAAGATGGTATTGCATTAGCGAAGAAATTAAATCCGCAGCGGCTGCTTACTTATGCCTCAAATACAATTCACGAAAATCCCAAAAAAGATGCTGCGCAATATTTGGATTTTATCGAATGGAATGAATATTTTGAGTCTTGGATGGGCGGAGATGTTTCAGTTCTTGCGCGGCATGCAAGCGAGATTGAAAATACCTATCCTGATAAAACTCTGGTTGTTTCAGAATACGGTCTTTGCGAGTGCAGCCCTAAAAACCCAACCGGTGATGACAAAAGAATTGAAATTCTCAAAAATCATACAAATGAATTTCGAAAACACAGCCGGATAGCCGGTGCGATATTCTTCTGCTATAACGATTACAGGACACACATGGGCGATAAATGCACTGGAGTATTTCGCCAGCGTGTTCACGGCATTGTGGATTTGCTCAATCAGCCAAAACCATCCTGGCAGGCCTTCAGAGAAGAGTGTTCACCCGTAAAGTCAATTACGATTACAGCCGGCGAGCCGAACAATTTCAATATTGATGTCCTGACCCGTTCGCTCGAAAACGATTTTCCTGCTTATACGCTCCGCGATTACGTGCTTGTCTGGCGTGCTTTGGATACGAAAAATGTGCCGGTTCAATCCGGCCGTAAAATTCTGCCGGAGCTTAAACCGGGAACAACTTACAGGGAAGCTATTAAAATTTCACGACCAGGCGTATCGCAGATAAAGGCAGAGGTCTTCAGACCAACAGGTTATTCGGTTCTCGATAATCAGTTGAACACACGGGCTCAATAAATCCGTAAATCTGATTATCGAAAAATTGGGTGGAAAAATAAAATTCCAGCCGCGTAATCGTAATGAAGGTATGGAAAAGAAAAGCAAGTGATGTTATGGCTTTATGGTGGATGAATATTATGTCTAAAAAAACAATAATCAAGCTTTTGGTAGTGTTTTTTTTGTTTTTATTGCCAATAGGATACTTTTTATCCGAGTGGTGTTTTGCTGCGGGCGGAATTAAAATTCTTTATTATAATTTCTGGAAATACGACAAAAATAAAGTTCGAGTTGTAGAGGATTGTAATTTTATTTTTTATAAAGAGGGATATTCGAAAACATATACCTTAAACAGTGGCTATTATGTTGCACGCACATAGAATACTTTTGATTCCAGAAACCAAAACAGTTCCCATTAAATATGAGTATAGTGGGGAAATTATCATTCAAATTTACGATGGTAATAATCTTCTGAGATCTACAAAAGTGACTAAATATAATCCTATTTTACGAAGAAAGGAAAATAGTGATTATTATGGTAATTATCTAATTTATGTGGGGAAAGCCCCTAGGTATGCAAGTTCAGTACTTGCGTTTGAATTGGGGTATATTCCTTTCGATTTAATTCGTTTAAAGAGGAATAGATTGAGGGACATGCAGATTAAAATTACCGTTACAAAACCTGATAAAGGTTTGAAAGATTTTTGTGAAAGCGCAACATTAGTTATAATTCCGGACTTAAGAATATAATGCTGTTGTGATCCAAAACTCAAGGGTATTCCGGGTATTCCTGGGACACCATACTTAATTCCTCGTATTCAATCATTTGAGTATCATTTCATAAGCGTAAACGAATGCCCCGGAGTCCGATCTATGGTCCAGGTTCGTCAAAAGCGCGCAAGTGTTTTCCCCCAAAATCCGAAAAAAATAAAATTTTTTTTATTCTTTCTCCCATTTCTTATTAGTTCTTGTCCCTCAAAGACTTATCTCCTCTTTCGCAGTACGCAGGTCGCAGTACTCAGTACGCTTTTTTCATGGATTTTTCGTCAAAAGCGCGCAAGTTCGCGCCAATTATAGAGCGGCTGTGTTTGAGCTCAACTGTTTTTTTAAGTATTTTCGGGACGCCATAAGGTTTGATTCCGAATCATAGTGTTAAGGATTGTGAGTAGTTTTCGCATACAGG
>CAYSKP010000167.1:0-8921 GCA_964431645.1 uncultured Pirellulales bacterium | reverse complement strand
TAAATTCCATCTGCGCAATACCATTCAAAACCCTGCAAAAGTAGGAAATGATATGTTATTTTCCAGTTCAAACTATCTTATTTTTAATTCCTTATGAAGCAGGGCGGTTGTCAGCACCTAACTCAGTGTCTCTACCCGTATTGTTTTCAGCCGGAATGAATTAATGCAATTTCCTGTTTTGTTAAACAACAATTTTTATCTAATTCCCTAAATCTTAAAAGAACACTGAATAAGCAAAATCGTAGCTTTTATAGGACTAATTAGAACCGGCATTTTTAATTTCAAGTCAAGGTTTAAAAATTGCCGATAGATATAGAGCAGAACAGAGTTTTTCTCCCCTCCGGAAAACATCGGGTAGCGAGGCGTTGCTCGATGTTTTCTTTTTTTTATAATTTTCAAATCTCATTAATCTAAAAACATTTTTAGAAGCAAATCAATTCAAAGGCATATTGCCGATATAATAGATTGGACAACAAATAAGATGAATTTTTCTAAAGGAGAGCAAAATATGAAAATGCACAAGGTCTCGTTTTTTTTGATTGTAACTATTTGTGTCCTGCTAATTAGCAAAAATATTATGGCAGCAGATGCTAATAAGCCAAAGTCAACTCCGGATGAAAATCAAAAATCACTCGAAACCAAACTCGTTATCGGAGTGGTCAATCTAGTAAAGGACAAGGATGGGAATATCACAGGAGTGAAAGTCACAGCCCACAGAGACCTTGTATACAGTGTTGTCCTTGATGAAAAAGGCCTGGAACTCGGCAAGACGATGGCGGATCGCAGGGCCAGAATCGAAGGTCAAATAGAACAAAAGGGCAACGTCGAATGGGTAACCGTAAAATCTTTTGGTGAAGTCAAAGCCGGAGCTCCGCCGAAAACGAAAGCTGCTCCAAAACCAAAGCCGGCCAAACCGGTACCAAAAAAGTAGCTTCTTAACATTATTCAAAAAATATGAGCCGCTTTTTTAAGCGGCTCTTTTTTTTGGTTGAAATTCTTTGTTATGCGTTTTGGCCGTGGCATTTTTTGTATTTCTTGCCTGAGCCGCAGGGACATGGGTCATTACGGCCGACTTTTGGACCTTCAAGCTTGATTTGCTTTACTTTCATTTCACCCTGCGGGGCCTGTGCAGCAGCACGCTGGCGTTCGGCCATAGCAAATTGTCCGACCTGGTCATGGGCCGTTTGGCTTACGTGCCAGACACTTCTGGTCCTTGCGCCTGCTTCAAGATGGACCTTGAAGACGATATCTGTCACTCGCTGCTCGATATTGGAAAGCATCTCGGTGAACATGCGGTGGCCTTCACGCTTGTATTCTGTTTTTGGGTCTTTCTCCGCCCATGAACGCATCCAGATACTGTCCTTGAGATGGTCCATGTTATAGAGATGGTCTTTCCAGGCGGTGTCATAGACCTGCAATAAGACATATCTTTCAAGGTCACTTAATTCTCTCCGCAGAAATTCCTTTCCCGCTTCAAGAATAATTTCCCTTCGTTTCTCAATATCACAAAGCTGTTCAGGTACAAAGGCCGTCCCGAAGCGATTATTGGCCCATTCTGTGATTGCCTGCGAATCAGACCGCCCAAGTGCCTCATCAACTTCTTTTGACAATTGGCCATCAGTATAAGACTCACTCAACTCAAGAAGCTGCCTGTGCAGGGATTGAGGCTGAATCTGCTGAATACCTTCAGCAGTAAATTGCGCGTTATATTTCCTGTTGGCCCAGCTTGCAAGGGCCTCAAAGCCGTAAACATTGGCACCCTGAGGGCCATATACCATGTTCATCGCGAATTCTACCGGATATTCGATTTCACGCCTTTTGTATCTCGCCCTGATTCGCTCATTGACAAGCTGCTCAATATCCTCTTGCTTTAAATCTTTGAGCTCATCAACATTTAGTTTAATATCGAATTTCGCACGCATCCACTCAACCAGACGGCGAATCGCGTAATCAGATTTGAGCGGTTCAGCGATCATAGAGCAATCTTTTTTGTCTATCTGCTCGTGCGCGGCGGAAATGAGCTGCTCCTGAAGCTGCTCAGGGGACATCTGTTTGATTTTATTTGCACTGAGACTGACGCTGAAGGTGCTCATCGCCCATTTGCACAAACCCTGAATGTCCCAGGTTGACTGGTCTTCATAATCTTCCAGGTATTCGCCCAGAGATATCGCAATATCATTTCCTGCGGATTCTTTGGCTTTATTTTTAATAATCTGCTCAATCTCTTCGGCAGAAAGCTCCTGGATTTCCGAAGGCTTGAGCTCCACGCTGAATTGGCTGGTTGCCCATTCGCAAATGCATTTCAAAGGATACGCCTGTTCGAGCATTATCTGGCAGGTCTTGTTAGTTGAATCAGCAATCATTTCATCGATGATTGCTTTGAGGCCGATACCTGAGAGAATCTTTCGTCTTCGGGAATAAAAAATCTTACGCTGGTAATCCATTACCTCATCGTATTCGAGCAGACTTTTACGAGTCTCGAAGTTCCTTTCCTCAACTTTTTTCTGAGCCTTTGCTATGCCCTTGCTGATTCTTGGATGGTAAATCGGTTGTCCCTCTTCCCAGCCTATCCATGAAAGCGCTTTAACTGTCCATTCAGGCGCAAATGTCTTTAAAAGTTCATCATCGAAGCTGAGGAAAAACTGGCTCGACCCTTTATCGCCCTGCCTGCCGCAGCGTCCCCGAAGCTGGTTATCGATTCGCCTTGCCTCGTGTCGTTCAGTGCCGAGAACATGAAGCCCTCCAATATCGGCGACTCCGTCACCCAATTTAATATCCGTTCCGCGACCTGCCATATTTGTCGCTATTGTAACATTGCCGTGCATTTTGCCATCGCGGCCCTGATGCTGCTGGCCTGCTTTGGCAACGATTTGTGCCTCGCGCTCGTGCTGCTTTGCGTTTAGCACCTCATGTTCGAGACCGAATCGCCGGGTAAGTGCCGCTGACAGCATTTCGTTTTTCTCAACGCTGACTGTGCCGACAAGCACAGGACGGCCTGCCATGCTTATATTATTGATTTCATCCATTATCGCGTTAAATTTTTCGGGCAAAGCCTTATAAATCACATCCTCCGTATCATCCCTGATACAGGGCTGATTGGTAGGTATAGTGACAACTTCGAGCTTATAAATCTTCATAAACTCTTCGGCCTCTGTTGATGCGGTTCCGGTCATACCGGCAATCTGGCCATAAAGCTTGAAGAAATTTTGAAGTGTAATCGTGGCAAGGGTCTGGCTTTCCTCTTTGACCTGCACGCCCTCTTTTGCCTCGACTGCCTGATGAAGGCCGTCTGACCATTGCCTGCCATGCATAAGACGGCCGGTAAATTCGTCGACGATGACGACCTTGCCTTCCATCACAACATAATCTTTTTCCTTTTCGAAAACTATATGCGCACGAAGAGCTTGTTCGAGAAGATGCGGCCATTCCATATTTGAGCCGGTGAAAAAAGAGCCAACGCCCGCCGCTTCCTGGGCAGCGCCTATTCCCTCATGCGTAAGGTGCACTGCCTTTCTATCGTATTCAACTTCATAATACTGGACTGCGCCTGTGAGTTTATTTTTTGCGTCCTCAATTTCTTTTTCAATTCTTTCAATTGTCGCTTGTGCCTTGTCGACGCGGTTTTTGTCTTTGGCCCTTTTTGCCTCACTCAATTCGCCATTAGCATTGGCGAGAGTCTTTTCATCATTATCGATTTGCTTTTTAATCCTGTCATAACCGCTTTGCAGACCCAGCAGCCTTTTGGCAACATCATCTGCTTTTCTATATCTGCTCACGTCATCGAATGCGGGACCGGAGATAATCAATGGCGTTCTCGCCTCATCGATTAAAATCGAGTCAACCTCATCGATGATTCCGTATTGCAATTCTCCCTGCACCATGTGCTCAATAGCGAGCTTCATATTATCACGCAAATAATCGAAGCCGAATTCGTTATTGGTGCCGTAAGTAATGTCACAGGAGTATTGATTTTTCCTCTCTTCTCCCGCAGTATCCTGGTCTGCCTGTATCGCACCGACAGTTAACCCAAGGGCATTATAAATCGGACCCATCCATTCTGAGTCGCGTTTTGCAAGATAATCGTTAACCGTTACAACGTGAACGTGTTTGCCGGTCAGGTGGACCAGATATGCGGCAAGCGTAGCTACGAGAGTTTTACCTTCACCGGTAGCCATTTCAGCGATTTTGCCTTCATAGAGGACGTTTCCGCCAACAAGCTGCACATCGAAATGACGCATATTGACGGTTCGCCTTGCGGCCTCACGCACGACAGCAAAGGCCTCAGGCAGCAATTCATCGGGTCTTCGGCCATCTTTGAGGGCCTGTTTAAATTCTGCGGTTTTGGCCTTAAGCTCTCCATCATTTAGGCCCATGACGTGCTTTTCGAATGCACCCGCCTCGCGGGCGACTGTCATATATGATTTGACCAGCCGGTCACTTCGTGAGCCGAAAATTTTGACTATCTTTTTACCAAAATTTGTAAGCATCTTATTCCTTTAGTGTTTAGCGGAAGCGTACAGAATAAATACCTTATATACTACTAATCACCCGCTAAATTTGTTGCAGTATCATAAAATCTGTCTTTATTGTCAAGGATTCGAAAATACCTCTCAACTGTCGGTCTATCTGCGGCGTTTACCTTTTTTGTGTTTTCTGCGAACGGCGAATCGACCGATGCCGTGTTTAGCGCGTTTGCCCTTGGCCTTTGGTCTTAGCTGCTCACGACGAGGATGAATTCCGCCCTCGAGTACGGCTGTGACAGGTGATACGTTTAATTGTCTTGCTGCGATATTTACAGAAACGATGCGGACCTTCATCGGCTGACCGAGGCAAATAAGCCGGCCTGAATGCTTGCCGATAAGTGTGCCGTGTTTGGGATTATATTGCCACTGGTCAGGGCCGAGTTCGGCAAGCTGCACGAGACCTTCGATGCCGAGTTTACGAGACTGGACAAATACGCCGAAATTCGTCAGGCCTGTGACAACGCAATCGAGAACCTCACCAATTTTTTCGGCCAGCATCTGCAAAATCAAAACCGCCTTTAATTCATTTTCGGCATCATCGGCACGCTCTTCAGTAAAGGTGATATGTCTTCCGGTATCGGCCAATGTTTGATTATCAGGCAGCCAGTCAGGACCTGCATCTAATTCGGCTCGTAAGTAACAGTCCAGCGCCCGATGAATGAGCAAATCGGCATATCGCCTGATGGGACTGGTGAAATGGCAATATAAATCAGAAGCAAGGGCGTAATGGCCGATATGCAAAGGAGAATACTGGGCCTTTTCCATACTTCGCAAGACCACCAGATTAATCGCAAGCGAGCTATCTGTCCCTTTGACAGAATTAAGGAGCTGCTGCAATGAGGCCCTGTCGGGCATTCGAGGCAGGCTCAAACCAAGAGCCCGCACAAGCTCAGCCAGATTTCTCATAGTAAGGGCATGTGGTTCAGCGTGAATGCGCCTCATAATTGGAATATTATTTCTGTCGAGAACCGTCGCGACTGCTTCATTAGCCTCAACCATGAACATCTCAATTATCGTATGCGGATAGCTGGTATCCGCGGGCTTACCATCAATTACCCTGCCGGCCGCATCGAAGACAAGCTCGGTCTCCGGCAAATCCAGGTGCAGCATGCCTTGCTTATCGCGGCGTTTTTCGATAATTTTGGCAAGTGTATTCATGTCACGCAGCAGCGGCATTACTTCGGGCTTTATCTCCTTGGTATGTCCCTTAAGGAACTTGTCGACCTGCTCATAAGTCAATCGCTGGGTCGAACGGATGAGACTGCTGCGATAAGCACGATTTACGATATTGCCTTGATTGTCATAAGTAATATAAGCGCTTTTGACCAGGCGCAGTTGGTCCGGTTGCAGGCTGCAAACGCCATTACTTAGCATCTCCGGCAGCATCGGTATGACCCTGCCGGGAAGATAAATACTATTGCCCCGCTCTCTGGCTTCTTTATCCAATGGCGTGTCAGGCGGCACAAAATAAGTGACATCAGCAATATGAACACCCAATAGCCAGTTGCCATTCGCGTCTTTTTCAAGACTGATGGCATCATCAAAATCCTTGGCATCCGGCGGGTCTATTGTCACTATGATTTTGCTGGTTATATCATCCCTGCCGGGAATATCTTCGGCTTTATATGCAGTAGCAGCCTGATGTGCCTGAAATATGCATGAATCATTAAAATCGGTCGGGAGCTGAAACTGGTGAATAATCGATGCGATTTCAGTTTCATATCTGCCCGATTTTCCCAACACCTCCACAATGACTCCGCGGGCAAGATATTTTTCTGTTGGATATGAAATTATCTCGATGACGACCTTGTCTTTTTCATGTGCATTTTTTGCTGTGACATCATCAACGCTTATCGGGTCGGTTATACCTGAGCCATCCGGCCGCACAACCCAGCCCTCCGGTTTTCTTATCAGCGTTCCGACAAAACGGTTGCGCCCGCGCTGGACAATTTCTATTACCCTGCCGCTGTAACGCATTTGTCCGCCGCGCGAGGATTTTTCGACTACCTTGGCAGCAACGATATCGCCGGTCATTGCCTCCATAGAATCTCCCGGAGGGATGAATAAATCGACATGGGCCGATGGTTCCAGCGGCGACACAAATCCGAAACCTCGCGGATTGGCCCTGAAAGTCCCGGTAATTCTGCCTGAAAGACCTGGAAGGCCGACGAGATTGCCGTCCCCTAATATGACATGACCAGCATGATGAAGCTCATCGAATGCCCGCTTAAACTCAGGATAGTCCCTCTGTTCAATTCCAAGCGAGCCTGCCAGTTCGCTGACCTTGACCGGCTTATAGTCGGCGTGCTTGAGCAGCTTTATGATTTTCTTTTTATAAACTTCCCGCATGACTCGTCTTCCGTGACCGGCCATTCGTGACCCTAGCCCGAGTCACAGGCACGAGCTACGCCTTTGCTTTTGCCATTAAGGCGTTAAGCTTTTTGGCGAGACGTGATTTTTTGCGAGCGGCCGTCTTTTTATGCATAGTGCTTGTTGACGCGACCTTGTCCAGCCTTTTAGCCGTAAGCCGGAATTGCTCCTGTGCCGCCTTCGGGTCTCCGCTGGCAAGTGCCGCCTCAAAATGCTTTATTTGCGTTTTGACGCTGCTTTTTCGTGAGCGATTAATTGCTCTTCTATTTTCACTTTGCCTTACTCTTTTTTTTGCTGACAACGAATGTGCCACTTGGGTCTCCTATACTTCTGTTAACATCTTACGTTATTTTCAATTTTTATTTCACTTCTCTTCTCAGGCGGTCAACCCGCTGAGAAACATCTTTGAAACCAAAATCTATCTGGGCGATTTTACGATAAATGTCAAGGGCCGCTGCCCTTTTGCCCTGCTCCTCATAGGAGCGGCCAAGATTATACCTTAATTCCTTTGCGATGTCGTCATCTTTTATTTCATAAGATTCAATTGCGCGATTAAAAATATCCTCGGCATCGGCATACCAGCCCTTCATGAAGAAGCAAAGGCCAATCTTGCCCATTGCCATTATTTTATGCCGCGGGTCTTTTTGGGCTTCCTGCAGCATGGGAATCGCTTCATCGTATCGTTTATTATGCACGAGGCGGAGGCCATATTCATACTTCATTTTTAAATCTGTTGGGTAATTTTTTACACATAAGCCATAATGCTCCAGCTCTACTTTGTTAAGTTGGGCAAGAAGGCCGGCGTGTTTAGATTTAGCGAGGCTGTCCTGCGGATTGGCATCTATGGCTTCGTCAGCTTCACGGATTTTACGCTTTAATTGGCCTATTTTGATGTTGCCGGCACGTTCTTTGAAGCTGAAATCTTGGCGCTTTATGTATGCATTATCGAGTAATTTGATTGCTTCTTCTTCGGCGGGCTCTGTTCGCATATCGGCCAAGGCACCGGCAAGAGCAAAAATATTATGTGAAGATTCGGGATTTTGTTGGTATTCCCTTCTGGCGGCCTCGACTGCTAAGACCCTGTAATCCTTAGACTTAACGACGCCCTGCTGTGATTGAAGGACTTCCTGTGCCTCGCGGTTTTTTATAGATTTACGGAAATCACCGGCCTGGTCGTATTCGCCGCGGGAGACGGTTAATTCGGCGGATAAACGCTTTGCTTCATCGGCGATTTCCTCATCTTCCGGCCTAAGTCTTGCGGCGTATTGGCATGCTGCTAAAGCTCTATCCCAAAGGCCTACGGCTTCATAGGAGTCTTTTAGAAGGATATAGGCGTGTGCTGAGGGGTTGCCGGAGGTGTTGTTGGCGGCGAAAAGCATGTCGGCAATCCATTTTACGGTTTGAGTGTAACCCCCTGCTGATGCTGCCTTTAGCATCGATTCGATATAGGATAAATTTTCGGGGTCTCTGGCCAAAAGATATTCGGCATTGAGCATTTGTTCGAGTGGATTTTTGCCGCCGGAATAACGCATTTTTTCCATAAAAGAGGGCTTTTTGCCGCCTTTGGCCTGACGATTAAGGGCAAGCTCACGAAGGGGCAAATGGCCTTCCTGGAGTGAGTCGGGGATGATACGTAAACCCTGTAAATACAAGTCGATAGCGTAATCGAAGTTGTACCGCATGCCGGCCTCATTGGCCTTATCGAAGAACTGTTTTGCTTTCGAGTCTATTTGTGAATCCTGCGGCATTTATTTTCCTAAATAGTGATTTACTATGAAGTTAAATCCCGGTTCAGATATATTAGTAATCGGCGTTTTGGTGTCAATAATTAAATTGTACTGCGTACTGAGTACTGCGGACTGCGATAGAATATATCCCCTGTTGCCTCTGCCAAAGGAGCAGCTCTCGAGGACCTGCGCTGCGCTTCAGGGAGACAGAAAACAGTGGCTCTTTTTGACCCCCGAGCGAGTACGTGGCGTACACTTGCGCCCCCCTAACGTACCCCAAACGACCCCCAAACGATACCGA
>CAYSKP010000166.1:0-10979 GCA_964431645.1 uncultured Pirellulales bacterium | reverse complement strand
GAATTAAATCCTGCCGCATTTTTGTCCTCGGCCCCCCAGTTCTTGCGAGGGGGCCTGCGGAAAAATGCTTGCTCTTTAAAAATGAAAATTATTTATAAACCATTTGACACGGCTCTGCTTCATAGGATTAACACGGTTTTTATATATTTAAAAGACATAGAGATGAAATGCGAATCAAATCGATGATTATAAAATATGGTGGGATATTGTTTTTTGTGTGCGGGGTGGCTATTTTGGTGTTTACTTTAACTTTTGTAAGGATGGTCAATCATTTAGATATGTCTTCTTTAAGCAGATATGCACCAAACGAGGGACATACATACGAAGACCTTTTTGAATTAACAAAACTTATTGGAGGACAGCGCAACTATCTTGCTATGCTATTTTTTATTACTCTTAGTAGTGCAAATATAATATTGGGAGCTGTTTTATTTTTGTGGGCAAGAGATAATAAAAGGCTTCAAAAAGAATAATCTTATTATTTAAGTTATAAAAATGACAATCTCCATTTTTTTGAAAAAAGAAACATTTATACTGCTGGTGATTAGTATATCTGTTTTGTTCGGCGGCGGGTGCAGGAAAAAACAGGATTCCCTCTCTTTTCGAATAGCTGTCAGCCCGGATGATAAAAAAATAGCTTTTATCAAAGGCCCGAGGACGAGTAATCCTGATAATCCTTTTCCGGATGACAGAAAAAGCAAGTTGTATATCCTTGATTTGAATGACAAAACGGTCATATCCATAAGTTCGCCTGCACGGATGTCATTTAGTTCATTGCCTATTGGATGGCGCCCTTCAATTAATTCTCCTGAACTTTATATAACTACCAAAACGATGGAAGATCCGCTTGAAAGAAAGTTGATGCGTATAGTCGTTAAGCAGGAAAATGCTCATTTAGAAACATGTGAATGTAATATGCCTGATGATGTAGTTAGTTCTTTAGTTTGGAGTCCTGACGGAAATACGCTACTAATAGAATGTATGACCCGACTGCTTTTTTCTTATGATGGCTGTAAAACTTTAACTAAAACAAGTATCGGCGGTTTTCTTTCTCCAAGTCTTCCTATCTGGATTGACAATGATAAAGTTTATGCCGCTGAGGAAGAGGCTTTATTAGAAATAACACTAAATGATAAGAAGCCCAAATTAAAACGCATAATTGAATCCGATTATAATGATGTTCGCGTCTATGGAGCGATGAAGGGTGAGCCGGTTTATGCCATTGGTCCGAAGATTTATCGCGGAGACAACATATTTTTTGAGGCTGAAAAAATGCCATCCTTTGGTTTTGTAAATGAATCTTTTGCCGCCTTTTAAGTAAAGTCAGCCGATGATAATGTTTATATCTTAGTCCTTGATGACAAAGCTAATATTTTAAGAAAGAAGAAGATTGAAAAGAAAACCTGGCTGGCAGGGATATCGCCTTTAAGAAAAGCAGTTTACTTGATGAATACTTCATCCATTTATCAATACAATTTTGAAGATGATATCTTATCAAAGATTTACGATTGTAATTCAAACTAAACACTAGTCTGACCCCTTTTTCAAAATGATGTGCTCCCCCTATAAAGACATTCCCCCGCCAACAGCGGGCAGGAAGGGCAGGAAAGCCAATCTTACATTCTGTTCGAAAATTAAGATTGCTTCGCTGCGCTCGCAATTACCCCGGCTTCCAACTTTGCCTTTAAGCTACGCTGGACAGGTCGCTTCGGCTACGCCGTGGCAAGCAAAGCGCGGGCAAGATGCCCGCGACACTATGGCCAATTGGGGGACGGGGCGTCGTTTACGGCCTGGGACCAGGAGAGGCCGTTATAGACGAATTCGACGGTGTCGTTATTTATTTTTGCGATGCGCACATTATGGACGGATGCGCCCTGTTTGTATATTTCTCCATCGATGAGTACAGAAGGGTCTTCGGTATTGAACATTATTCCTGTGACTGTTCCCTGAGCAGGTGCGGCAGGAGCGAAAGATGTCTGTCCTGGCATGGGCTTTGGCAATGAAGACATTGCCTTTACGGTTTCGGGAGGCAGGACCAGCTTCCACATCATCATACCGCCTTCATTTGAGCTGACCGAGCCGTTATCGATGAGTTTTTGAATAGAGGTGAGCTTTTGTTTTTTCTGGAAGAGGGCCTTTATTTTTTCATCGTATTCCGACTGGAGTTTGCGGATGCGGTTATTGTATTCAGTGACATTTAAGGTCTGCCTGGAAAGCTGATTAGACAAGCCTTTGTATAATTCAGTTGTGCTTTTGAATTCATCATCGAGGACCGATTGCGGTGTCATTGCCGCTTTGCCGGATTTCGGTATTTTATTCAGTTCGGCCTGATTAGAGTCTGTATTTTGGGCACCGGGCCAATCTTCGAATGAAATAAACTCCATCTTGTTTGCCGAGGAGGAGAGCAGCGATTTTTTGGGGGCCTGGGCAGGTGTGTCCGTAATGGATTCGGGCTGCTGGATATTAGCATCATTATTTATATTGTTTTTCTCAGAAGGGGCCGAGTTTTTAGGTGCATCAGAAACGGCCGCTTTTTTGACGGAGCCTTTTATTTGCATATTATTGTTTAGATAAAAATAAGCCATTACGCCGATTACTAAGATGCCGCCTGTAAACAAAAGAAACGATTCTTTACTCATAATCAAAACCTTTCAATTTTTTTGCCACAAAGACAGACAAATTGATGGGCTGAAGCCCATCCTACAAATTGCTAAGAATATTTTATGTGATTTTCTTGTCTTAGGACCATCGAGGTTTAAGTCTCGATATTTTTATCGGCCAAAAAGAGGGACTGGTTTAAGAGGGTTTAAGTAATATTTTCGTAAAAATAAGCTAAAACAGTGGTTTTCATTACTGGAAAAACGGTTTTTATATTAGAACTATTAAAGCAAGTTTGGTTTATCGTGAATAGTTTGCAAAAGACGGCGGGAGTGCTAAAATTCGGCCGGGCGAAATGTATGAGACAGACAGCGATACAAGTTAAAAATATAAGTAAATCGTTCGGCAAGGTCCGTGCGGTGCGCGAGCTTAGTTTCGAAGTCGAGGCGGAAAGCTGCCACGGTTTTCTGGGGCCAAACGGCGCGGGCAAGACAACGATGATGAAGATGCTCTACGGCAGGTGCACAAGAGATAAAAACGGGGATGGCTTAATTGATGTTTTCGGCTACGACCCGGCTAAAGACGAGCTTGCGATAAAATATTTATCCGGCGTTGTTCCGCAGGATAATAATCTCGATGAGGAGCTGGATGTTATAAGTAACCTGATGGTTTATTCGAGATTTTATGCACTGGCGAAAAAGGCGGCGGCAAGCAGGATAGATTATCTGCTGGGGTTTATGGAATTATCCGATAAACGGACGGCCAGAATAAAGGAGCTTTCGGGCGGGATGCAAAGGCGGCTGGTTATCGCAAGGGCGCTGATGAATAACCCAAGGCTTTTGATACTGGATGAGCCGACGACGGGGCTTGACCCGCAGGTGCGGCATTTGATTTGGGACAAATTGCGGCAATTGAAGAGGCATGGCACGACGATTCTGCTGACGACGCATTATATGGAAGAGGCATTCGCGATTTGCGATACGATTTTGATTATGGATAAAGGGGCGGGGATATTGCGCGGGTCGCCGGCGGAACTATTGAGCAGAAATGTCGAAAGGTATGTCCTTGAAATTGCGGGAAGTCACAGGCTCGAATCAATAGTTGATAATTCGATATTGAACAGGTTCAGGATAGACAGGACTCAGGAAAGCACGCGGGTATACTGCGATGATGACCAGCTTTTGCGTGGTTTGGCTTTGAAGATTGAAAACGCTCATTATTTTTTGAGGCAGACCAACCTCGAGGATGTATTTTTGAAAGCGACAGGCAGAGCCTTAAATGAAAGACAATAAAGAAATTTTGTATCCTTCTCTGACGAGGCGCTTGTTCGGCGTGTGGTTTCGCCATACCAGGGTTTACACGAAAAATCTTTTCAGCAACGGGCTGCCGCCGTTTTTGGAGCCGCTATTGTTTCTGGCGGGAGTCGGACTGGGTCTTGGAAAATATATAACGCAATCAATGGAAGGATTGACGTATATCGAGTTTCTCGGCACGGGATTGTTGATGACGGCCGCGATGTTTACGGCATCATTCGAATGCACGTTCGGGACATTTATCCGGATGGAGTTCGAAAAAGTTTATGACGGGATGCTGGCGGCACCGATTACGGCTAACAACCTGATTATCGGGGAGATTATCTGGGCGGGGACAAAGGGCCTTTTCTTTTCATTTGCGGTGCTGGTCGTGCTGACATGTTTTGGCATCATACATTTGCCTCAGGGGCTACTTGCGCCATTTGTGGGATTTTTCACGGGGATGATGTTTTCCGTCCTTGCACTGCTGGTTACTTCGTTTGTTAAAACGATTAATCATTTCAATTTTTATTTTTCAGGATTTATATCGCCGATGTTTTTCTTTTCGGGTGTGGTCTTTCCGATTTCCAATCTGCCTGCTTATGTTCGCCCGATTGCCGAGATGATTCCGCTGACGCATTCTGTGCGGCTGACCCGAGCTATCTGCGCCGGGCAATATGACTGGATTCTATTGCTCGATGTGCTTTATATAATTGTGTTCATTTTTTTAATTGGGTATTTCGCGGTGGAGCGGCTCAAAAAGAGGCTTGTGTACTGAATTTTGTAGATTATAATTAAAAATCAGTTTTCATAAAGATTTTCCATTTCAGTAAGAACAAAGGAGGTATGCAAATGAAAACTTTTATTTTTTTAATAGCCACTTTGGCAGCGTTGCTTTTTTTTGCGGCGCCTGTCCAATCAGATGAAATTGGTCAAAATCCCGTTGGAAACTGGAAAAGTGTTGATTTCCTCGAGAATATAAACAGTTTCAATCCTGAGAAGAAAAGCTGGAAGGGAGAACTCTTTCTTAAGGAATTTGAGTTTCTTAAAGGCGGAGCGACTTCCCTTAGTTTTCGATGGAAAGATAATATTCTGCTGCATCAAAACGGTAAAACAAAGGCAGAGTTTTATATCAAACAAATTAATGGGTCAACATATATGTTTCTGCCGTGGCTAAGTGGCGATGTGACAGAGCGTGGCCAGAAACCCCGGTATTATGTCTTGGAAAGAATTTCTGAGGAACATACGGCGATAAAAGAGCAATCTGTCAGCAGCAGGCGTCAAGGGGCTTTTCGTGCTATTGAAACCGTCGATGCGGTAAAAGAGTTCGATGATGTTCGTGACAAGGATTTGAGCAGGCTTAGTCCGGCAGCAATTATCACGGTCATAGCTACCCTGGATTTCAACAAAGATACAATTTGGCCGGACCAGAACCTTCCGCCGGGAAAGCGTCCTGAAAAGCTGATTGAACAAGCGATGAATCCCGGTCTTGGTATAAGAGCTCTTCACGGCCGCGGCATAACCGGGCAAAGGCGTAAGTGTTGCCATTATTGACCAGCCGTTGTATCAGGACCATCCTGAGTTTGCCGGTAAAATTGCCGCATATTATGATACTGGCTGCGGATCGGAAAGCAGCATGCATGGCCCGGCCGTAGCGAGTTTGCTTGTGGGGACAAATTGCGGAACGGCCCCAGATGCTAAATTGTATTATGCCGCAGCGCCATCGTGGTTAAAAGACGCTGAATATTATTCAAAGGCAATCGACTGGATAATCGAGCAAAATGAGAAATTGCCTGCAGGACAGAAGATTCGTGTTATATCCGTTTCTGCTGCTCCGTCAGGTGATGGTTCGCCTTTTGAAAAAAATCAGCAGATGTGGGACCAGGCCTGCACCCGTGCCCAAGACGAAGGAATTCTGATCCTTGACTGCACGATGCATAATGGCATTATCTGGCGATGTTTGCTTGATGCTGTTAATCCTGAAGATCCTGAGAAATGTTTTATTGGTGGATCTATTCCAAGGGAAGATAGAATTTTTGCACCGAGCGGTCCTAGAACAACAGCCGAAGAATATAAACAAGGCCGATTTACATTTCAATATAATGGTAAGGGCGGTTTGAGCTGGGCAATTCCATATGTTGCCGGGGTCCTTGCTATGGGCTGGCAGGTAAATCCGGATCTTGGACTTCAACAAATAAAAGAGATGCTTTTTAAGACAGCAGCAAAGGGGCCAAACGGCGCAAAGATAATCGATCCGCAGAGATTTATTGGTATGGTTACAATGTCAAAAGCGATGGCTATCGATTCATCTCGGCAACGAGAAAACCAGCCTCGGCCCAAACGTACTACTGAGTCAAAGATGCCAAAACGCTCAACGCGATGAATAGCGCATGAACAAAGATAAGAAAAAACGATGACACAAGCCGAAAGACAGAGGACGAAAACTAAAATTATTGAAATAGCGCGGCCAGGACGCTCATTGCATTGAACATAGCGTGGACAAAGATGGGGCGCAAAAGCGAGCCGCTTTTTTCGCAGGCAGCCGGGGGAAACCAAGGGGTAATTAACGCTGGATACTCAAATTCATAGTGATACAATATAGACACTCTGTGCCGGTAATGAACGGATTGAAAACTCGAAGATAGCGGAGTTGTAATGGAAACAACAAAAATCGCAGTATTCAAAGGTAAAGAGGTCAGAAAAACCATACATAACGATGAATGGTGGTTTTCGATAACGGATATTATCGAAGCCCTGACGGGAAATGAAAGGCCGAGGAAATACTGGAATGACCTTAAGAAAAAGCTCATAAATGAGGGTTATTCTGAAGTGTCCGAAAAAATCGGACAGTTGAAATTGCAGGCTCCCGATGGGAAACAACGTCTTACAGATTGTGCGAATACTGAGACGCTGTTCAGGGTAATTCAGGCAATCCCATCGCCCAAAGCCGAACCCTTCAAACGCTGGCTTGCAAAGGTGGGTTATGAACGTATACAGGAAATCGAAGACCCTGAACTTGCCACAAAAAGGACCCGTGCTTTGTATAAGGCGAAGGGTTATCCCGACGGCTGGATAGAAAAGCGCATGCGGGGTATCGCCATACGAGAAAAATTAACGGACGAATGGAAGAAGCGCGATGTGAAAGAAGAACCGGAATATGCTATTCTCACCGCAGAAATCTCGAAAGCGACGTTCGGGCTGACGCCATCGCAATATAAACGGCTTAAAGGACTAAAGCGTGAAAATTTGCGTGACCATATGAACGACCTTGAGCTGATATTCAATATGTTAGGCGAAGCGGCAACGACTGAAATCACAAGAGAAAAGGACGCTCGAGGTTTCATAGAGAACAAAGATGCTGCCAATAAAGGCGGCCAGATAGCAGGAAAAGCGAGAAAAGAACTTGAATCGCAAACCGGAAAAAAAGTTGTATCCCGCCGGAATTATCTGGCCGGACCTCCGGGCAGAAAGGCATTACCGGATAAGGGAGAAAGATGAGCGAAGCAGTATGGTTGTTTCTGGTATGTTCCTAACGTTTGACGGCAAAGAATAAACAACCTTGCAGAAGAGCAGAGGATAATTAACAGATAGTTTACTGATTCAAGGCGGCCAGAACGCTCATTGCATTGAACATAGCGTGGACAAAGATGGGGCGCAAAAGCGAGCCGCTTTTTTCGTAGGAATAGCCGAGGCAGGCCGCTAGTGCAAACAGGGCGAGCCAGTGCTCGGGATTTGCATGGAAGATTACGAATATGAACGATGAGATGAAAATCGCCGGCCATGGTTTGAGATAATTGCGAAGCATGGTTTGAATCATGCCTCGAAAGATGAGTTCCTCGACAAAAGGAACCAAAACAATCGCGGTAAAGATGATTAAGGCACGGACCTGCCACTGCGAAAATTCGATTATTTCTTTTAATTCTTCATGCTGCGGTATTTTGAATTTATCACCGATGATTAATTTGCCTGCTATAGTTGTCAAAATAATGGCGGCCAGGACTACAGGCATGACGGTAAAGAGATTAAGAAAAGCTGAGGCAATATCGCGGCCAATGGTTTTGAGATTCAGGCCCAGGCCTTTTAGCCCGCCAACGAATGATATCTTAGCTATCATTAATGCTGTAACGATTGCGGGAATAACGGCGATACAGAGGATGAGGTTTTCGGTTACGGCGTTTTGCAAATACGACAATTGCGTAAAAAATCTTTGTTTGATAAAAAACAGCAGATAAACAGTCGTAACCCAGAGAAAAAAAGGAATAAGGGCCCAAATGGGAGGCATAAAATTCAGGCGAACAGGTGCATTATCGAGGGCTTTTTTGCCTAAAGAAGTTCGAATTAACCAGATAAACAGCAGAAATAATCCAACGGCACAGACAAGAAGGTCTATTATTGTGGCTTGGCCGCCAAGCTCTTCGAGAAATTTTTTTATCTGTGATATTGCCATAACATCGTTTGCTTGAAAAAAAAGAAAATTTGTATTACCATATCATTTATTCGCCAAAAAGAACATAAAGATGTTCACCTGATTAACTCCCAACATGAAGTTGGGGGCTTATCGGTTTTGATATATTTAGGACAAGGGAAATAGATATGGATATATTTCGAATCGAGGGACCGGTTCGGCTTTCCGGGACGGTATCTGTAAACGGCTCTAAAAACGCGGCACTTCCAATTATGGCGGCGGCGATACTTGCGCCGGGGGAATCTATTTTAAAGGGGGCTCCGCGGCTTTCTGATATTTCGGTTTTCGGGCAATTGCTCGAAGATATCGGCTGTAAGGTTACGACACAGGGGAATGGCGATATCTGCATCGATTCAACTTCGATAGGTAAGCCCGTCGGGGAGTATGATATAGTTCGAAAGATGAGGGCGGGAATATGCATTTTAGGCCCGCTTCTTGCGAGGTGCGGAAAGGCGCAGGTCTCGATGCCGGGGGGATGCGCAATCGGCTATAGGCCAGTCGATATTCACATTAGGGGACTGCGCGAGCTTGGGGTGCAAATCAATCTTGAGAACGGGTACATCGTTGCGGACGCGACCAAAGGATTAAAAGGCAATGAGATATTTTTAGGGGGCGCTTTCGGCTCGACTGTTCTGGGGACGGCAAATGTGATGATGGCGGCGACGCTTGCCAAAGGGACAACAATTATCGAATCGGCGGCATGCGAGCCGGAGGTTACTGATTTGGCGAACTGTCTAAATACAATGGGGGCGAAGATTACAGGTATCGGAAGCCCTCGATTAACAATCGAAGGAGTAAAACAGCTTAGTCCCTTCGAATACGATGTAATCCCTGACCGCATCGAGGCGGGGACATTTATGGCGGCGGCGGCGATTACAAAAGGGTGCGTTCATATAAAAAACTGCCGATTGGGAGACCTGATGGCAGTGGTTGACAAGCTGCGCAATATCGGAGTGACTGTTGAGGCGGAAAATTCGGGCTGCATAGTCGCTTGCTCAGGTAAGGTCCAGCCGACGGATATAACGACACAGCCGTATCCGGGTTTTCCGACCGATTTGCAGGCGCAGTTTATGGCGTTACTGGCTTTGGCGGAGGGTAACTCGATCATTATTGAAAAGATTTTCCCTGACAGGTTCATGCACGTGGCGGAGCTTGCGAGGATGGCGGCAGACCTTCGCAAGGAAGGGGCCACGGTAATTGTATCGGGCGTGAAGAAGCTGATATCAGCGCCTGTGATGGCATCGGACCTGCGGGCATCGGCCGCCCTTGTTATAGCAGCACTCGCGGCGGAGGGGACGACGATAATCAATCGAGTTTATCATATCGACAGGGGATATGAGAAAATCGAAGAAAGGCTGAATCCGGTCGGCGCTAAAATTACTCGCGAAAGTGACGGCTCGATTTAGGATAAAGATGAAAAATATACTAGCTGTCATGGGCAGCCCGCGAAAAGGCGGAAATACTGAAATACTTTTAAGCAGGCTGGCCGAAGGGGCAAAATCGAAGGGCGCCAGGGTTGAAATGATTCGGCTGGCTGAATTGAATATACGCGAGTGTGATGGATGTCACGCATGCTGGAAGGGGAAAGACTGCTGCAAAAAAGATGATATGTTAGGGCTCTATGAAAAAATAATCGAGTGCGACTGCATTGTTTTCGGGACACCTGTTTACTGGTTTGGACCAACTGCGATTATGAAGGCATTTATCGACAGGTTTGTTTTTTTTAACTGCCCTGAAAACAGGGCAAAAATCAAAGGCAAACTCGCGGCCCTGATAGTGCCTTTTGAAGACGAGACAATAGAGACGGCAAGACCTCTTATCGAGCTTTTTAATAAATCGCTCGATTATCTTGAGATGAAGTTGACTGGAAGCGTTATCGCCGGCGGGGCAGGTGACAGGGGAGCGATTCTTAAAAAACCCGAACGGCTCAACGAGGCATATGAGCTGGGAATGAGATTAGCGGCTGATTAGCGGGACAATACTTTAGCACACGCGCGGCGGTTACTCGTATAGTTTCAAACATTTAGGAAAAACAGTCTGATGAAATGGTCAATAAACGCGGGTCAGATATTCGGCATAAAATTACGGATACATCTGACATTCTTTTTGCTCCTGGCTTTTATATTTGTGTCTGATATGAAACAGGGGTTTAAAGCAGGTTTGGTGTCTGTGCTTTTTGTCTGCGCAATATTTGCCTGTGTGGTAATACACGAGCTTTCGCACAGTTTGATGGCACGGGTTTTCGGGAGGGAGCCCAAGAGCATAACGCTGCTGCCCATAGGGGGCGTCGCCACAATAGATATGATGCCGGTCCGGCCGGGACAGGAAATCGCGATATCTATCGTCGGACCGGCGACTAACATCATTATCGCTATTATACTTATGCTTTTAACAGGCGTGCAAATGGCGTTTACACTTTACAGAACCAACCAGGCGGCGCCATCTGTTTTTATTACAAATCTGATAGCTGTAAATATAATGCTGGCGGTGTTCAATCTGATACCTGCGCTGCCGATGGACGGCGGACGGATACTGAGAAGTATTCTTGCGATGAAGTTCAATTATTTGCGTGCCACCTTATGGGCAGTGGCCGTGGGCAAGGTAATCGCGGTGATTTTTATAAT
>CAYSKP010000165.1:0-3892 GCA_964431645.1 uncultured Pirellulales bacterium | reverse complement strand
TATTTATCCTTGTTGACGGCTGGGGACTGCTGGCAAAAAGTTTGAGCTTAAGTTTCGGATAATCTTTTGGAAGTGTAAATATGGACCCAAGTTTTACAATTTTTCTCGGCCGTCACACTCTTGAAACTGCTTTGCTTTTGTCTGCGCCTATACTGCTTACCTGTATTATAGTCGGTGTAGTTGTGACTCTATTTCAGGCAGTAACATCGATTCGAGATATGACCCTTACTATCGTCCCAAAGCTTTTGGCAGTTGGGGCAGTCACCTTAATAGCAGGCGGCTGGATGCTGGAAGTCACACTTCGTTTTACCAATGAAATATTCGCCTATATCCAAAATGTCGGGCACTAATCGTGGACGCGATAATTATTGAGAAGCTGCTTGGCTTTGCGCTGGTGATGACAAGAATTTCAGCGTTCTTTCTCAGTCTCCCAATATTTGGCGTCCCCTCAATTCCAATGATCATTAAAGTCTCTATTACGGTATTTCTTTCATTTTTCTTTTCGCTCATAAATCCCCCTATCGCCGCGGCTCATAATTCATCAGCTTTAGAGTCAATGCTGCTATTGGGCTGCGAAGCTACATATGGATTGGCATTGGGGATAATAGCAAGCGTACTTTTTGCCATAGTAAAGCTGGCCGGCCGCATAGTGGAAGACCAGATGGGCATGACGATGGCTGAAATTTTAGACCCGTTGACTGATGAACAAAATCTTCCAATTGCAAGCCTATTGGAGCTGATTTTTATCATCGCCTTTCTTGCAGCCAATGGACATCATTTATTTTTAAAAATAATCCACCAAAGCTTTGTCCTTTTCCCGGCAGGAAAAACACCTTCCATATCAGCCCTGACGGGAAATATATATAATGCAACCGCAATGATGCTTACAGCCGGATTGCAGCTTTCTGCCCCGATTCTGGCAGCACTTTTTGTCATGCTTGTGATACTGGCAATCCTTGCGCGGGTGGTTCCGGATATGGACATTTTTTTTATAAGTTTTCCGTTGAGAATAGCTCTTGGACTTGGATTACTGATTACATTTGTTCCTTTTATTGACGGATTCGTCGGCGATTTAGCGAAAATGATGACCAGGCTTTTGCCAATATAAGCTTTTTTAGGATCTCATATGGCTGAACAGGCAGCTTCAGAAAAAACAGAACAACCGACAACGAGACGCCTTTCCGAGGCAAAAACCAAAGGTAATGTCCCTCAAATAAATGAAATTGTTTCTATAGTAACTCTCCTGGGCCTTATTATCGCGATTGCATTATCATCAAATTATCTTGCAGGCTGGGCAGTCTCTTTGACAAAAGAAGGAATGTCCTGCCGGACAAACATTTTTACTAATTCTGATGCCTTTATAAACTTCATGAACAAAAAAATCATTGATTCCATTATTGTATCTATTCCTATAATGGCAGCCATGACAATATGTGCTGTTTTTGTAACAATCGCCTTAATTGGACCTACTTTTTCTCCCAAGGCAATTGAACTTAAATTCAATGCAATTAGTCCATCAGCCGGTCTGCCGAAGCTTTTCAATCTTAAAGCTATGGTAGCATTGATGGTTTCAATATTTAAATTAATACTTATTACAATTATAGTATGGGTATATTTAAGTGACAGACTTGATACCCTTATGAAGCTGCGCTGGGCGTGGTCGCAGGAAATCATCACTACAACCGCCGGTATTATATTTGGTCTCAGCATCCGGATTTGTATAGCTTTGATTGTTCTTGCTATAGCCGATACTATCTTTCAAAAATGGCAATATATTGAAAATCTTAAAATGACCAAGCAGGAGGTAAAACAGGAATTCAAGGATACAGAAGGCTCACCGGAAATTAAAAGCAGAATCCGCAAGATTCAGATGCAGATGAGCTTAAAACGTATGCTTCAGGAGGTGCCGAAGGCCAAAGTTGTTTTAGTCAACCCGACCCACATTGCTGTTGCGATTAAATATGATAACTCAAGCATGGATGCGCCTATAGTTGTAGCTAAAGGCGCCGACCTTATGGCTGAAAAGATTATGGAAGTGGCACGTGCATACGGCGTTCCGATTGTCCGAAGACCTGAGCTTGCAAGAACGATATTCGCATCGGTGCAAATTGATGAACCTATACCGCAGAACCTTTATGTTGCAGTGGCTGAAGTAATGGCAATGCTGTATCGCCTGCGAAAGAAAAGAAGGTAATCAAAGGAATTGTTTTTCGGCCCTTAACCGAGACCAAGAGCACTCATCTGGTTTTTAAGTAATGTTAAAGTTTTTTCAAGACGAGCAAATCTGTCGACAAGCTGCTGTTTTCTGCGGTCAAGCCGATCGTTTTCAGAATCAATTTTATCCTGAAGGTTATCAATCATATCTGCGAGGTTCGACTGGTCTATATCCATAGAACCACTGGTTGTTTTAAGTGCCCTGCCAAGAGCATCTTTCAAGACCCCGGCGAATCCCTGCTTTACTCTTACAACGGACGTGGATGTGCCATTCGTGCTTAAGTCTACAGTTAGCTGCATTCCATTTTCGGGGTTCACCGGATCGCCATTATCATCGAATGAACTCTCACCTGTTATTACATTGCCTTCGTATGAGGCGTTTCGCCAGGTTGTATCGCCATCTTTCTGTATCCTTGCACTGGTTATAGCTCCGCCGGAGACAGTGACTTGCACATTATAAGTCCCCGCAGTTGTATAATTGCTGCTTGCTTGATAGAACCTTATTGTATTACTGTCTGAGCTTCCTGTTTTATTTGCACCGATTATCGCCAAAACTCCTGTATAATCCTTTGCAATTGCCTGGTCAAAGGCATTTGTATCCAGGCTGAGAACTCCATCTTTATCAAGTTTTATACCAATTTGCGCAGCGTTTAAGAAGGAGTCTATATCTTCAAGAAAACCTGCGGTTTGCTGAATAAGCGGCATATATAATTGGCTGTTTATCGTTCCCACTACATAATCACCCATCAAAACGCCCGCAGTTTTTGTCTGTGAGTTGTACCCCGTTTTCTCTTTTATATGCCTTACTACATCATTATAAGAATCTACAAGTTTGGTAAGCTTTTGTTTTACAGATTGAACATCTCTGGTCAAAGTTAGCTGTTCGCCTGCAGCATCAGTAACATTATGCAGATGAATCGCCACACCATAGAGAACGTTATCTACAGTATTGGAACTTCTTGTTATCCACTCATCCACACCTTTAGTTTGTTCCGTGACTGAAAGTGAACCGCTTAATCCTGAAGAATCAATAAGCAACCCGCTGACATCGCCAAGAGTGTTTTTAAATGTAAAAGTCAGATTTCCGCTTGCATCCAAAGTGTCTCCGCTTACAGTTATATCCCCCGACTGAACTGACGGCAGCGCATCAAGAGCAGCCTGGATATCAGCGACGCCGGCATTATAATTGATTGCCGATGTAGTATAGCCGTTGTAACTCAAAGTAAATGTGCCGCTTGTTATAGCAGAAAGATGAGCAATTTGCTGAATTTCGGAAACGGCTGTGCCTGATGGGAATCCATCTATCTTTATTTTTGAATCCTGGGCAATCTGTGTCCTGGTAAAATCACTTGCGCCGAATCCAGCCAGGGTAGCCGCTGAAGCTGCTCCTTCCGAAGAAACAGCCATAACCGGCATTGTAAGCGTCGCGGAAGAACCATTAGCATTATAAGCAAGTGATATCGTCATTTGACTTGCGCCAGAAATTTTATCTGTTACATCAATCTTTCCATTTTCGAATGTTGCTTTTACATTGCCATCGAAGGCCTGTTCAATTGCATCGACGATATGGCTGACCTTTGTATTGGAAGTAAGATTAATTGTCACTGGAGACAATGCATTGCCGTTGTGGTCATTTCCGTTTATTACAATGGTTTCGCCGCCAGACAAAGGATTGGCG